>CAXYYC010000045.1:0-2115 GCA_964293815.1 uncultured Burkholderiaceae bacterium | reverse complement strand
GGCTGACACTTACAGCGTCAAATCCGCCAACAAACCACTCACCCCCTGCAACTGCTCGTAGCCGGTCAAATCAATCTGCAACGGCGTGATGGAGGTTTTCCCATGTGAAACTGCATGAAAATCCGTCCCCGCATCACCATCCTTCACCGCGCCCGCCGCACCGATCCAATACATTGTCTCGCCACGCGGATTCTCAAAGCGGTGCAAATCCTGCGCCGCATGGCGACGGCCCAAACGCGTGATTTCCACACCATTAGCCTGCAACTGCGCAAACGGCAAATTCGGAATATTCACATTCCACAAAAACGCCTGACGCAAACCATGCAAATTTTTCGCCAAAACCAACTGCACAATCGCGCGCGCCACCTGCGCTGCATCCTCGATATGCGCCCAACCGCGCTCCACCTGCGAAAACGCAATCGACGGCACACCCAACATCAAGCCCTCCATCGCCGCCGCCACCGTACCCGAGTACAGCGTATCGTCGCCCATGTTCTGACCATTATTGATCCCCGAAATCACAATATCCGGCTTCACATCAAAAAAACCCGTTGCCGCCAAATGCACACAATCGGTCGGCGTCCCCGACACCGAATAAAAACCATTGCTCGACTGACGCACACCAACCGGTCGCCCGAGCGTCAGCGAATTCGACGCACCCGAACAATTCTGCTCCGGCGCCATCACCACCACATCACCCAAATCCTTCACCGCCTCGTACAAAGCCTCAATTCCCGGCGCATGATAACCGTCATCGTTAGAAACCAAAATCCGTGTCATAAAAATCCTGAAAAATAATGAAAATACCCCATCCGCAGACAATCAGCCCGATCAATTTAAGGCAAAAGCAACACCACAAAGACACAACCTGACCACAGCTCAACAGCCGCATTATAAGCCATGCGCTTTGCTTTACAGTAAAAAACCGATATAATTCCAGCTCTCGGAGCGTAGCGCAGCCTGGTAGCGCACTTGCATGGGGTGCAAGGGGTCGTGAGTTCGAATCCCACCGTTCCGACCAATAAAATCAAAGGCTTACAGTTTAATCGCTGTAAGCCTTTTTTATTTACCGCTTAATTTTCTGCCACCCCCTGAACAAACCCCTGAACAGTTCTGTTTGATGGTAAGCATTTTTATCTCAGTTTTTCCAGCAATTCTTTCTGCTCACGCAATATTTCACGAAATTCTTTTAATTGGGCTTTCATGCCGCCCTTAAAAGCGTTCCGTGACACTATGCTTTTCCCCTCAGGTGTTTTTGCCCCTGTGGACTGTTGCCACGGTTTCCAGCGGTGTATCGCTGTTGATTGTTTTGCCCGTCGTTCGGGTGTCCAGCCGCTTGTCTTGCACTTCGATGGTGTTTTCATGATTTGATTCCATTAGTTTGTTTGGTTCATTTTGATTTTTCTCCGCGTGCGTGGGCGCGTGCGCGTGCGTATTGGCATCAAAATTCCTTTGTGTTGCGCCATTGTTGACCTGTTGGTGTCCTGCACTAAAATTGGCTTGCTGAGTCACCACGACTTGACGCGGATATTTCAGTTCAACTATGGCTTGGATAGTCGCACGGCTTTGGGCTTGGGTTTTGAGTGCTAAATTCATGTACGTTGTGAATTGCTTGAGATATTCCTGAGCGTTTGCACGCCTTGCCAAATTTGCAAACATCGTTTCCAAAGACTTTGCCTGCCCCACCAACATATCCTCTAACTCCTCTAAATTCCCATTTTGAACACCCCTAACACTTTGCCTGATATTGTCACTAATTTTGCTAATGTCCATGTTTGGCAATAAACTTTTGCCAAATGTTTCAGTAACAGCGGCATTTAAAAAGGAGGATTCAACCACAAGCAAAGAATCTCTTTTTTTCAAATGCTCTAAATTTTGTTGGTCTAACAATTCCTGCTCCTTGCGGGTAGTTTTTTTCGGTCGTAAATTGGTTTTATTGCTTTTATTCATTTCATGCTCACTTTCTATCTGGTCACTGCTTTAAACCCGTGTGTGTATATGGTAATTCTATAGAGGTGTACGGCTACCGTACCAGTAGGTAATGAAACCCTGCATTGATAGGTGATCTGCCCTCGTTTCAACGGACAGTTTAAGCGGCTAATTTCATGTTAGCCG
>CAXYYC010000044.1:0-3563 GCA_964293815.1 uncultured Burkholderiaceae bacterium | reverse complement strand
TGGCTAACATGAAATTAGCCGCTTAAACTGTCCGTTGAAACGAGGGCAGATCACATTTACAAGGAGACGGTGCCATGAGGAGTACATCTGTATTCAACGTCTTGATTGCCGATGACCATGAGTTAATCCTGCAAGCCATGCAAAAGTTGGTCGGCCACCTGCATCCTCACTTAACCAGCTATCTGGTCACCGATTGGCCTCAATTGATGGCCACTCTTGAGGCAGGAACCCCAATGGATTTGGCGATTGTGGATTACCATATGCCTGGTTCAAGTTTGGCTGGATTTATTGAATTATCAAGCACCTATCCACAATTGCCGGTGGTGGTGGTTTCCGCAGAGACCTCTCCCGAAACCGTTCATGCATTGTTCAAACAGGCAAACATCCGAGGCTTTGTACCCAAAACTGACCAAGCCGCGGTGCTGTTACAAGCGCTAAAGCTGGTTCTGACGGGTGGAAAATACGTGCCAGCATTGATTTTGTCCGAGGAAAACATTTCCGAGCGCATTCAATCGTGCGCGAGCAATCCGAATTGCACGCATACGAACCCATGGGGTTTATCCAGTCGCCTGCAAGACGTGTTGATTTTACTGGCTCAAGGCTTATCGAATAAAATGATTGCGCGCCAACTGGGCATCAGTGACTTAACGGTCAAAACTCATGTCAATGTACTCTATAAGCAAATGGGCGTAAAAAACCGCGCTGAAGCTACGGCTTTGTTCTTGCGACAAAAGTGTCAGACGCCGCTTTAGCCTCTGAAGTGCGCAACAATTGAACTGCCGCCCACAAATCCTTTTCTTTGACCGGCTTTTGCACGATTGCGCTGCCTTTGCGTATGTAGATATTGGGCATAGCAGCAGGATCATCCACCAAAAAAATCACCGGACAGTACCACGCTTCCAATACATTCACCGAACTGACGCCTCGCGCACGTTTACTGCGCATATTGAGAACAAGCTCGACCCAAATTTGCCGACCAACTTGGTAATCCGTGATAATCAAGTCAGGCCGCCAGATATCCGGCTCATCAAAGCGAGAGGCAAATAAGCTGGAAACCGCACTCAATGCGCCGTGGCTATTGAGCGCGGCTCGAACATCCGCGCCCCACATACTGAGCGTATGAGCCATGCGCTGTAGTATTTCATTATCGCCATCCATCAGCAAAATTCGCTGCCCTCGAAGCAAGTCATCAACCCCATAACTCGAACTGTCTGCTAAGTTATACGGCGGTAAAGATACCGTCTCAACACCACCGACCACAGTCGGTACATGCACGCGAAACACACTCCCTCGCCCCAGCGTAGAGCTCACCCCCACACTCAGATGCAATATATTCGCCAAGCGACGCACAATTGGCAATCCCAATCCATACCCTTGGCGTCCAACATGAGTCGCCTGCTGAACTTGGAAAAAATCCTTAAAAATATCCTCCTGATGCGCCACGGCAATGCCTCGACCAGAATCCCGCACCTCAATAGACTGCGACGATTTGCGATAACCCAGCCAGACCACGCCCTTATCCGTGTAAGTAATCGCATTGCCAATCAAATTACCCAAAATCCGCGCCAGCAGCAAGCGATCCGTATGCACCTGCACATCAGTCATAGACATACGCAATTGCAATCCTTTTTCTGCCGCCTGCAGACCATATTCACGCATCAGATCATTGAACACGGACTGCAACGAAAAGGTTTGTAAATTCACACTCAAACCGCCGGTTTCCATGCGATTAATGTCTAAAAAATGATTAAACATCTGCGCCAAAGTATCAACGCTGCCCATCATCTGCTCCACCACACCCTTGGCAGAAAGCGGCAATTTTCGCTCTAACCGCAAAGTCTCCAACAACAAACCAATCGCGTGCAACGGCTGACGCAAATCATGATTGGCCGCGGCAAAAAACATCGCGCGGTCACGGTTCGCCGCCTCGGCCAAGGCCAAAGCGATTTCACTAATCTCCTTCTCCGCCGCAATTTTCTTAGACAACTCCTCCACCCGATAATGATTCAAATGAGACGAGCGAAAATATTGCGAACTAATAACGGCGCATGAACTAAGCATCAACCCAACCAAAACAAAGGTCATCATGTAAAAAATACCCTCTGCACCGGCACTCAAGGCATAAAAAACAACCGAGGGAGACAGCAATCCCAACAAGCACACCACAAAAATCCGCACACTGAACAAATGCATACCATACAGCAACACGGCATAGACCAAGATCACAATATTGATGGGCAAAAACAAATCGCTGCCGCCCCACGCCACCAACCAAATACCGCAGCCAACTCCCAAGCAACTGAGCAGGTTCAACACCAAAACCATACGCTCCCAAGCCGTTACAGACAAGGCATCCTCATACAGCAGGTAAGCGGTATACAAACCCATCTCCAACAAAACCACCAAGATCAAACCAATAGACCAACTCAATAACAATGGCGTCGAAAGATAACCATCATAAATACCAAAAATGAACCCAGCGGTAATGATGCTAATCAAAGAAAAGTTCAGATGCAAACCCGAAGAAAAGCGCACACGATCAGCGACCAATCGATGCGCATACTGCAAATCTTTAAAGGCCACGCTGCTCATGACGCCACCTCTTTCGACGATTTCGCGTGTTTGGCCACGCGCAACTGCACATAAGCCGTCACCTGCACCAAAGTAATGGCCAGCATAATCAACCCTGCGCCCATTAAATTGCGCAGACTAAACGGCTCATCTAAGACAAACCAGCCCACCGCCGCGCCGAATAAAGCCTCCAGACTCAAGATGATGGCCGCCACCGGCGGACTCACCCAACGCTGCCCGTAGATTTGCAAGGTATACGCGCCACACCCAGACAACAAGCCAGAATAGAACAAATACCAACGCGCCTCAACAACCCGATCCCAAAGCCAAGTCTCCTGCAACAACCACGAACTTATGGCACTCAACATCATACATGTCGCCATCTGTATAAAAGCAAGGGGCAAAACCCGCCCCCGTCCTTGGTTATGCCCCATCACCCCCACGTGCACCGCCCACAACAACGAGCTGAACAAAATCCATAAATCACCTCGTCCAATATCAAACGTATGCGCGCTGGTGGTCAGTAAAAATAAACCCAAACAACCCAAACCTGCCATACTCAATTGCCAAGACACAATCGGCGTCGCAAACAGCAAAAAAGCAACAAATGGTACAAAAATGATGTACAAGCCGGTAATAAAACTGGCTCGATACACCAACGCCTCTACCAAACCAATTTGTTGCGCACCCAAAGCGAGCCAAAGCCACACCCCCAGACTCACGCCCGCACGCCACTCACCAGAGGTAAATCGCCAACTGCCGCTGCGCATTGGCGTGCGTGGCAAAACCAGCAACACACCCAAAACCAGCGTCGGCAAAGCGCTGCGCAAGGCATTGAACAACAACGGCTCCATATGCGCCATCGCCAATTTTTGAGGCAAAAACCCCACGCCCCAAATGATGGCGCACAACCACAGTGCCAAATGAGCCAAGCGGAAAGGTAATACCCCCTAAAAAAGCCAGCACCTAAAAGTAGAACCCTTTAAACTAAC
>CAXYYC010000043.1:0-4635 GCA_964293815.1 uncultured Burkholderiaceae bacterium | reverse complement strand
TTCTGAATGTTTTTTGCTCAGAACTCAGACTGGTTTGGGTTGTTCCGTGTTTCCTTAATATGAAAAAATTAATTGTATCACCAGCAGCCTGACTTGATGCAATGACGTAGAGCGGATCGACCAAGCATAAGTCTGAATATCATCCGCCGTCTATTTAAATTTAAAGTCAGTCATTAAAAATAATTGATAGTTTTTCGTCATGAATCGACCGTTAACTCGAGCGCAAGCCAATTTTCTGTTACTCATCTGCTCATGCGCGTGGGGCTGTGCATTTGTCCCTCAATCCATTGCTGCGCCTTATATTGGCGCACTGACGTTCACCGGCATACGGTTTTTACTCGGCGCCCTACTGATTAGCCCGCTGGTTTGGATGGAATGGCAAAGTTTGAAACAAAACGTTGCCGCGCCGAAAATCACCGCAAAGGATTGGCGACACATCGCGCTGATGGGCTTATTGCTGTGCGCCGGAACTTCTTTGCAGCAAATCGGTATGAAATACACCTCGGTGACCAACGCTGGTTTTCTCACTGGCCTATATGTGCCTCTGGTTCCCCTGCTTGGCTTGATTCTGTATAAACGCAAAGTGCATTGGGTGGTATGGCCTGCGGCTTTGGGCTGCCTGATCGGCACATGGCTATTGACCAGCGCGGGGCAATTAGCATTGAACGTTGGCGATCTGTGGGTGCTTGGCACGGTGATTCCGTTCACTCTGCATGTTTTGTGGGTTGGCGGATTGGCCGAACGTTTGCACGCACCATTGTTGGTCGCTTGGGGACAATTCATCGTTTGCGGCGTGCTGGCACTGCTGTTTTCCCTGCCTTTGGAAACTTTCGACTGGAATAACTTGTCTAAAGTTTTTTGGCCGTTGGCGTATATGGTGTTCATTTCAGTCGGTATCGGATTTACCGGCCAAGTCATTGGCCAGCGTTATGCGCGCCCTGCCGAAGCCGCGATTATTCTCTCGGGCGAAACCGTGTTCGCCGCACTGGCCGGTGCACTCTTTTTGAGCGAACGTCTGACGTGGTATGGCTATTTGGGTGGCGCGCTGATTGCAGCGGGCATCGTTATCGTGCAAATTTTGCCGGAGCCGAAAAAACCGCCTGTCGCCGAGCCTTTTTCGCTTTAATTGCTTATTGCAAATGCAATAAACGCAATATACACCGTTACCACACGCAACAAAGGAGCCAAACTGGCTCCTTTGTTGTGTAACACCATTGTTGTACTACAGCACTCACAGCGCATGCACCGCATCCAGCGCGGGCACATAAGCCAAATGCTGTGCATCAGCCACGGCTTTATAGGTCAACTGCCCTTTGCATACATTCAAGCCATTGAGCAAATGCGGATCATCAAGCAAAGCTTGCTTGATGCCCTTATTCGCAATCGCCAGCGCATACGGCAAGGTCGCATTATTCAGCGCATAGGTTGAGGTACGCGGCACGCCGCCCGGCATATTCGCCACGCAATAATGCACCACATCATCCACCACATAGGTCGGATTTTCGTGGGTTGTCGCTCGCGAGGTCTCGGTACAGCCGCCTTGGTCAATCGCTACGTCCACGATTACCGAGCCTTTTTTCATTTTTTTCAATAGGCTTTGCGGAATCAGCTTCGGCGCATTCGCCCCTGGAATTAAGACCGTACCGATGACCAAATCCGCTGCCGTGACCGCCGATTCGACTGCGCCAGTGGTGGAGAAAATGGTTTTGATCTGGTTGTCAAAAATATCGTCCAGATAACGCAAACGATCAATATTGCGATCCAGCACACTCACATTCGCACCCATACCGACCGCCATTTTGGTCGCATTCAAACCTGCCACACCGCCACCGAGTACCACGACATTTGCTGGCGCTACACCCGGAACGCCGCCGAGCAATACGCCTAAACCACCTTCGGGCTTTTGCAACGCATACGCACCGACCTGAACCGCCATACGCCCTGCGACTTCAGACATCGGCGCGAGCAAAGGCAGTGTGCGGTTGTGCGCCGTCACCGTCTCATATGCGACACCGATACAGCCGGATTTCAGCAGACCTTCGGTTTGCTCCGGATCAGGTGCCAAATGCAAGTAGGTGAACAAAATTTGCCCTTCGCGCAATTGTTCGTACTCGACTTTTTGCGGCTCTTTGACCTTGATGATCATCTCGCACTGAGCGAAAATTTCCGCCGCAGTTGCTTTAATTTGTGCGCCTGCTGCTTCATACACCGCATCGTCCGCGCCAATGCCTTGTCCCGCTCGGGTTTCTACCCAAACCTCATGACCATGCGCGACCAATTCACGGACATTTTCCGGAATCAGCCCAACGCGGTTTTCGTTATTTTTAATCTCCTTAGGTACCCCAATACGCATAATCATCTCCTTTGATGAAATACAGTTTATTATTTTCAAAACCTTCACCTACATTTTTACAAAGTATATGGTGAAAATTTTGGCGAAGTATACCTATAGCAGGATAAACTATTGACACGATTTTTGTGCAAATAAAAAAACTTCTGGTTTTTTTCGGACAAAATCCATAAAAACTTTCGATAATTAAAATGGACGCATGAATAGGCCGAATTTGGTATCATTCATTCCCATCAAAAATACCTCAACGCGCCCTGTCACTCAAATTCATCGTGTCGCGCGAGTCCAATCTTGCCAAACAATATCGCCAAGCCATTTTAGCCAAAAAATATCTATGACCATTCAAACACCCCGCATCACCATTATCGCCGCCATCGCCAGTAATCGTGCGCTGGGCAAAGACAATCAACTGCTATGGCACCTGTCTGAAGACCTCAAATTTTTCAAACGCACCACGCAAAACCATCCGATCATCATGGGACGCAAAACCTACGACTCGATTGGCCGTCCTCTGCCGAACCGCACCAACATCGTGGTCTCCACACAACTGAAAAGCGGCGATTTAGCCGGTTGTCAGATTGCCGGCGACTTAATGCAAGCCATTGATTTTGCGAAACAAACCAATACCGACGAACTTTTCATCATCGGCGGTGCGCAAATTTACGCACAAGCAATGCAGCACAACCTTGCTGATCGCCTGCTGATCACACATGTCAAACGCGACTTTGAAGCAGATGCGTTTTTCCCTGAAATCAGTCAGCGCCATTGGCAAGAGGTCTGGCGCGAATCACATCATGACGAGGCCAGCGGTTTGGATTTCGACTTCGTTGACTACCGCAAAATGGCTTGAAGGGAAACCGACCATGCCTAAAAAACACACGGCTCAGTCAGCCACCCCAATGACCACCAAAAAGCCAGTCAAACTCGACAAAACGACGGCCTATGAAGTGCGTCCTGAGCAATCGGTTGATTTACTCAAAGCCCTGCACATCCTCACCAACGAAGGAAAAATCAATCAAGACTCGCGTAGAAAACTCAAACAAATCTATCATTTATTTAACTTTATTAAACCATTACTCGAAGATATTTTGAGTAAAAAAGAAGCGCTGAATTTGGTTGATCACGGTGCGGGCAAGTCATACTTGGGCTTTATTATTTATGATTTATTTTTCAAACTGTTGCAACTCAATCCGACCCAAGCGCGGATCTACGGCATTGAAACCCGCGCCCTGATTTGGTCAGTCGCTCGCAGGAATTGGCGCAAAAAGCCGGATTCAGCGGTATGCAATTTCTCAACCTATCCGTGGCCGAGTCCATCACCTCAAATGAACTGCCTGAGCAAATCGACATCGTGACCGCCCTGCACGCCTGCAATACCGCGACCGATGACGCGATTCGTTTCGCTCTGGCAAAAAACGCCGAGCACATCGTGCTGGTACCCTGCTGTCAGGCGGAAGTGGCCAGCTTTTTGCGCAAAAATAAAGCACAAAATTTAGCCAATCCCTTATCGGAACTATGGCGCTTCCCGATACACACGCGCGAATTTGGCAGCCATTTGACCAATGTTTTGCGTTGTCTGCAACTACAAGCCCACGGCTACGCTGTCTCCGTAACCGAATTGGTCGGCTGGGAGCATTCAATGAAAAATGAACTCATCATCGCCAGCCGCCAGCGTACACCGCACGGACGGATTCAATACAATCGAGCCGCTACGCAGCGTTTAAATGAATTGCTCCATACATTTGGGCTGAATCACGATTTACACGAGCGATTTTTTACGCCGCAAGCATCGACCAACGCCGATGTCGAACCGCATTAAATTGCGTCGCTTTTGTGTCGCGGTACGCCAAAATCCACCGAAATGCCCGATGCTCGCGTATAATAACAAACTATATTTCTCATGCTTTAATCACACAGCCGATTCAGTTCGGGCAAGGAATTCCTATGAAAATTGCTAAAAATACCGTCGTCACCCTCTCCATGTCTGTGACCGATGCACAAAACAACTTCATCGAAGAAACCTCCGGCGAAGGTTTTACCTATTTGCACGGTGGCTACGATGACTTTTTCCCAAAAATCGAAGAAGCGCTCGAAGGCCAAGATCTCGGCTATGAAACCACTATTCAACTCGAACCAGACGACGCGTTTGGCGAATACGACGCTGAACTCGTGCGCGTAGAAGACCGTTCGCTGTTCCCTGCCGAAACCGAGCCAGGCATGATGTTTGAAGGCACCCCCGAAGGCGGGAGCGAAGACGCCATGCAATTTTTCACCGTGACCGATAT
>CAXYYC010000042.1:0-5484 GCA_964293815.1 uncultured Burkholderiaceae bacterium | reverse complement strand
TGATGTACGATACGACCGATGGTTTTGAGGTGGCGCGGCGGGATTTGCATTTGCGCGGCGCGGGCGAGTTTCTCGGTGTGCGCCAGTCGGGTTTGCCGCTGTTGCGTTTTGCTGATTTGGAAACGGATATTGCGCTGCTCGAACAGGCGCGTGATGCGGCGGATTGGCTGCTGACGCATGATCCGAATGCAGCGCGTATGCATTTGCAGCGCTGGCTTGGCAATCGTGCGGAGCTGTTGTCGGTTTAAAATAGTCAAAAGGGAGGGTGAATGACCTTAACAGAATTACGCTATGTGGTCGCGCTCGCGCGTGAAAAACACTTTGGCCGTGCAGCGGCGGCGTGCTTTGTCAGTCAGCCGACTTTGTCGGTGGCGATTCGCAAATTGGAAAATGAGCTGGGCGTGACTTTGTTTGAGCGCAGTATGCAGGATGTGAGCGTGACGGCGGTCGGCGAGCAGGTGGTGGCACAGGCGCAGCAGGTGCTCTCGCAGGTATCGGCGATCAAAGACATGGTCGTGCATGGTCGCGATCCGTTGGCAGGGCCGTTGCAGATTGGTGTGATTTACAGTATCGCGCCGTATTTGTTGCCGAATCTGATGTCGCATATGTTTAAAAATTACCCGCAGATGCCGCTGATCGTGCAGGAGGAATACACGCACCATTTGATCGAATGGGTAAAACAAGGGCGCTTGGATGCTGCCATTTTGGCTTTGCCGATTGCCGAAGCGGGGTTGGAGGTGGAGCCTGTGTACGACGAATCCTTTTTTGTGACCTTGCCGCAGGCGCATCCTTTGGCCAAAAAGGCGCAAATCAATAGCCACGAGCTGCGCAAAGAATCCTTGCTGGTGTTGGGCGCAGGGCATTGTTTCCGCGATCATGTGCTGGAAGCGACGCCTGAAGCGCCATTGTACAAGGTGGAGGAGGATGGTTTGCAGCGCAATTTCGAAGGCTCTTCGCTGGAAACCCTGCGCTACATGGCGGCGGCGGGCATTGGTATTACCGTATTGCCCGCCTTGGCCGTGCCGAAAAGCCAGAGCGAGGACTATCCGCTCTCGTATGTGCCGCTGGTGCATGGTAAAAAGTCCGATATGCATGTGCCGCATCGTCGCGTGGTGCTGGTTTGGCGCAAAAATTTCAGTCGCGCGGCGGCGTGTCATGCGCTGGCGCAAGCAGTGCGCGACTGTGATTTGAACGGTGTGCGCATGCTGGATGGCCGTGGCGAGTACACTGAGTTGGTGGCTGCGGCTACTGCGTCGCTGGCGCATTGAATGAGTTGAATGACAGTGATTGGACTTGAAGTGATCAATGCTCCGGCGCAATCGCGCATGGCGCAAATATCAATAACGTAAAAAGGTGCATTGTGGATCGTTTGCGGTTGTACATACAATTGGCGCGTTTGGACAAGCCAATCGGGATTTTGCTGTTGCTGTGGCCAACGTTGTGGGGGCTGTGGTGGGCGGCTGGCGGCTGGCCGTCGTTCAAACTCATTATTATTTTTGTGCTCGGTACGGTGTTGATGCGCTCGGCCGGTTGCGTGGTCAATGACTATGCCGACCGTGATTTTGATCGACACGTTGAGCGCACCGTCAACCGCCCGCTGACTTCGGGCAAGGTGACAACGCGCGAGGCGCTGCTACTGGCTTTGGCTTTGACGCTGATGGCCGCATTTTTACTGCTGTTTCTCAATCCTCTGAGTGTGAAATTGTCCTTGGTGGCCGCGATTTTGGCTGGATCGTATCCGTTTTTCAAGCGTTTTTTCGCCATTCCGCAGGCGTATCTGGGCATCGCGTTTGGCTTCGGTATTCCGATGGCGTTTGCGGCGGTGCAGGGGCAGGTTCCAGTGGTGGCGTGGTGGTTGCTGATCGCTAATGTGTTTTGGACGATTGCGTATGATACCGAATACGCAATGGTTGATAAAAATGATGATCTGAAAATTGGGATCAAAACCTCAGCGATTACCTTTGGCCGATACGATGTGGCGGCGGTGATGATTTGCTACGCGCTGTTTTTTGTGATGATGTGGCTATTGGGGATGCAAGCTGGCTGGAGCTGGCTGTATTTTGCCTGTTTGCTGCTGGCGATGGCGATTGCGGGTTATCATTACACGCTGATTCGCGGGCGGGAGCGCATGGCCTGCTTCAAAGCATTTTTACACAATCATTGGCTCGGCGTGGTGGTGTTTGCGGGGGTCGTGCTTGGGACGTGGTAGAGGTAAAACGAGACCACGGATCAATGTAAAAGGCGACCCGTTTCGGGGTCGCCTTTTGTTTCTTATTGTTTTTAGCAAGTACATGCTTGCTTGGGTTGTCTCCTGCCAAACTTCTTTACAAATTCAGCGACATGCGTAAACGGATTGTTGCGAAGTGAACGCCTATCAGGCGTGAGTCAATCAGTTTTCTGCATGCTCAAACACTTGCGTGTGTGAAGGTGGCGTGACTATATCAAGGGTTTTTTGGCTTGACAAGCGGTGTTTGGTATCTTTCGTTGTTGCGTCGCAATGTAATGATGCGGTTTGAGTCAATATATGTTTGTGCAAAATAGTGGGTTTTGGATAAATTTTCAATAAAATCAATTGATTGTTTATGATTTTTTAATGTATTGCTGTCATTAACTTACGATGCATCATGTTGCAATGCAGCATGAAAATTTGAATTATTTGTATAGACCGTGTTTGAGTATGTATTTTTCTACACTTTTTGTCAGGTCGGGCGTGGTCTGGTTGGCGTGAATTTGCGCGCGAATCTGAGTTGAGGAAACAGCAATGGCTGGTGCGGGAAACTCGATGAATAGGCCGTGGCGTTGTTGTCGCCACGCTGGCGTTGTGACAGCGCAGTGGTTTTGGCGGTAGTAGTCGCGTAGCTGTGGGTCGCTCAGTTGTTCGCAATTGATCTCGTGCCCCGCGCGTTGCGCCACCGCAATGTGGGTGTATCGGAGGATGTCGCGCCAGTCGCGCCATGTATGAAAATTGGCCAACTGGTCGGAACCGATCAGCCAAATAAAGCGCGTATCGGATGCGCTTTCGGGTGCGTTTTGGAGTGCATTTTGGTGTAGCGCTCGCACGGTATCAATGGTGTACGAGGGTTGATCGCGCTCGATTTCCAGCGGATTGATGGCAATCGGATACTCGCTCGTATGGTTTGTTTGCCACTCCGACTGATCGTCGGCCACGGCAAAACGGAGCATTGTCAAGCGGTGCTCCGCTGGTGCAACGTGTGGTTTTTGCCAAGGTTGGCCACTGGGAATGATCTGCATGGAGGCGGGAGCGAATGCGTCCAATGCCGCGTGGGCAATGCGAAAATGCGCCCGATGTGGCGGATTGAAACTACCGCCAAATAGAATGATCGATGGGATCATTGATGGGCTGTGTGCATCTACGTTCATTGAATTCGCGTTCGCCTTTACCTTCAACGTTACCCTCATCGAATCATCCGAGGGATGTGTTAAATCAGATCAACGGCACGGTAGCCAATGTCGTTGCGGTACTGCATACCGGCAAAGCGGATGCCTTCAATGTGCGCGTAGACCAGTGCCTGCGCCTCGCGCAAGGTGGGCGCGGTGGCAGTGACGCAGACCACGCGTCCGCCGCTGGTGATGGTGGCGCCATCTTTATTCAATTGAGTTCCTGCATGAAAAGTCACGCAGGCGTCGCTGTCGGGTGCTACTTTGATGACGTCGCCTGTGCGCGGCGTGTCTGGGTACTTTTCGGCGGCCAATACCACGCCCAGCGCGATGTCTTTGCTCCAGTCCAATTGCACCTCGTTGAGTTTGCCTTGTGTGGCGGCAAACAGCACGTCAAATAGATCGGCGTTCAGACGGCGCATGATGGGCTGGGTTTCAGGGTCGCCCATGCGGCAGTTAAATTCCAATACTTTGATTGAACCATCCGGCGATACCATCAGGCCTGCGTATAAAAAGCCGGTGAATACGATGCCGTCGGCTTTCATGCCGTTCAGCGTTGGGTAAATCACTTCGTTCATGGCGCGCTCGTACACGGCTGGCGTGACCACCGGTGCGGGCGAGTACGCGCCCATGCCGCCGGTATTCGGCCCTTGGTCGCCATCGAGCAGACGTTTGTGGTCTTGTGATGTGGCTAAAGGCAAGGCGTGTTCGCCATCGCACAGCACGATGAAGCTGGCTTCTTCACCGGCCAAAAATTCTTCGATCACCACGCGCGCGCCCGCGTCGCCCAGGCGATTGCCTTCCAGCATATCGTCAATCGCTTTGTGCGCCTCTGATTCGGTCATGGCGACCACGACGCCTTTGCCGGCGGCCAAGCCATCAGCTTTAATGACGATCGGTGCGCCATGTTGGCTCACATAGTCGTGCGCGGCTTGTGCTTCGGTGAATACGCCATAAAAAGCGGTTGGGATGTGGTGGCGCGCCATGAAGTCTTTGGCAAAAGCTTTGGAGCTTTCCAATTGCGCGGCGGCTTTAGTCGGGCCGAAAATGGCTAAACCTTCGGCGCGGAATGCGTCCACCACGCCTTTGGCAAGCGGTGCTTCAGGACCGACGACAGTCAGGTCGATGGCGTTGGTTTTGGCAAATTGCACCAATGCGGCGTTGTCCACCTGTGTGATGTTGGTGGTTTTTGGCAGTTTTGCCGTACCGGCGTTGCCCGGCGCTACAAATACCGCGCTGACTTGGTTCGATTGCGCCAATTTCCATGCCAAGGCGTGTTCGCGCCCACCTGATCCGATGACCAATACTTTCATTGCGTTTATCCTAAATTTTTGCAAAAACAAGCGTTATTTTACTGGTTTATCTGGAGTCGGTCTGAAATATCTTGTACAGTGGCGCGTGTTTGTGCCAAGAATATTCAGATTGATGGCAAATTGATACAGAAAGAGATTCGATGGGAAAATTGCGTTTTAGCCAACGACCAAAATCATACCGCTTCTGGTATGCGGGCTTGCTGTTGATGTGCATTGCGCCGCTGGCGGCGGCGGAGTATTTGCAACGCTGGCTCGACATTGCGCCGTGCCCGCTGTGCGTGATGCAGCGCTATGGTTTTTGGGTGATGGGGTTGTTTGCCTTGTTTGGCTTGGTTGTTGGGCGGCTACCGCGCTGGGCGGATCTCTTGGCGGCGTTGTCAGGGCTGGCTGCCGCTGCGGTTGCGGCCTACCATGTGTCGATTTTGATGCGACCTTCGGCGCAATGCGGCATTGATCCAGTGGAGAATTTTGTCAATCGTTTGCCGATGGCGCAATGGTGGCCGGAGATGTTCGCCGCCAGTGGCTTTTGCAATGCCAAGCTGCCGCTGATTTTCGGCCTATCCTTTCCCGTTTGGGCGCTGATCACCTTGTCAGCGACTGCTGCGTTGTGGGTGATTTTGTGGTTGAAGCGACGCTGAGGTGTTCATTGGGGCGCTATTTGTCAGCGGTGTTTGTCAAAACGTTTACTGCGTGCTATAATGCGCACCTTTCCTGTATAGGCGGTTAGCTCAGTTGGTTAGAGCGCCACGTTGACATCGTGGAGGTCGTTGGT
>CAXYYC010000041.1:0-7710 GCA_964293815.1 uncultured Burkholderiaceae bacterium | reverse complement strand
AGGACTTGTGTTGATTCTACTTTTAGATGCCGCCCTTTTAGGGGGTATTACCAAAGTTAGTATTTAACTTAATAAATTCGAAATATCATCAAACCAGCTTTTACCATGTATGAATCTATGCTTATGCAAATTATCATCCAAAATCTCTTTCTTTGTTAACTTAGATATCTCTTCCCAATTATCATCTAAGACATATGTTGCATTTCCATGTAAATAGGATTCCAAAATAAACACATTTTTCTTAGAAAATCCAAAAATCATATAACCATGAAATCCAGCTCTACCTTGTGCGACAAAATCATGATTAAAGCTTGAAATAAACTCCAATCGTCTATTAACTACATGCTGCATGCCTTCAGAAAGAGAACCAGTTTTTGATTTGATATGTTCTTTTAACTTTGCCCAAGGATATTGTCCCTGAGGTAGGACATCCCAATTTAATCGAGTAATATTAAGATTCACAACGGGAAGTAGTGTTTCTGTATAGAACACACAACTTCCAAAGAGCTCCAAAAATAGATTAATAACATGTTTTATTTCTACATAATTTTTCGCTGTATTCGTTAACTCTGGACTTACCACCAACAACGTATTATTTCTATTTAATATTTCAATTTCGACAGAAGGAGGAGGAACTGGGGTGCGAGGATAACGTTGATAAGGTACATCCACAATGTGAGGGTTACCATGCCAATCAATTAATTCTTGCTGCCTATAAACTACTTGTTTAGGTTTGTCCCGATGTATTTTATACGACCCTTGGGCATTAAAACGAGTAACAGATTTTGTGATAGTTGGCAAAACCCTTTGCCCAAAAGTAAAAGGTTTAACAAACCCAGCAGAAGCCATTCTATCTTCGTCTAAGTCTTCATAAACTACGCGAAAAACTTGGTTTTCTTCAATAGAAGAAAGATAAGGAACTACATTGCGAATTCTTTTTTTATTAATCATAACTTATTCCCCTAAAAGGCAAATTGCTCCCTAATAGGAGAATAAGTATATAACACGAAAAAACAAGGGGCTAAATAAAAATATTTACTCTCAAATACAATTATCTATCCAACAAAGTCACATCACGCACCGCGCCGCGCGAGGCAGAGGTTGCCATCGCCGCATAGGCTTTGAGTGCCGCACTGACCACGCGTTCACGCTTGAGCGGTTTCCACGCGTCTTTACCTGTGGCATTCATGGCGTCGCGACGTTTTGCCAATTCATCATCACTCACGCGCACATTGATCGTGCGATTCGGAATATCGATGTCAATCATATCGCCCTCTTCGATCAAGCCAATCGCGCCACCCTCCGCCGCTTCGGGCGAAACGTGACCAATCGACAGACCCGACGTGCCGCCCGAGAATCGCCCGTCGGTAATCAATGCGCAGGCTTTACCCAAACCTTTGGACTTGATGTAACTGGTTGGGTAGAGCATTTCTTGCATACCTGGGCCGCCGCGCGGACCTTCGTAGCGAATGATGACCACGTCGCCTGCCGCAATTTGGTCACCCAAAATACCGGCGACCGCAGCGTCTTGTGATTCAAAAATTCGTGCAGGACCGGAGAATTTCAGAATTGATTCGTCCACACCGGCGGTTTTCACCACGCAGCCGTCCAAGGCAATATTGCCAAACAATACCGCCAATCCGCCGTCTTTGCTGTATGCGTGTTCGAGATTGCGGATACAGCCTTCGGCGCGATCGGTATCGAGCGTTTCCCAACGTTTGTCCTGTGAAAACGCCGTTTGCGATGGTACATTCGCAGGAGCGGCTTTGAAAAACGTGTGCACCGCTTCATCGCTGGTACGCATGATGTCCCACGCGTTGAGCGCGGCTTCCATATTCGCGCTATGGACCGTTTTGCAGTCACGTTGAATCAGACCGGCGCGGTCGAGTTCGCCCAGAATGCCCATCACACCGCCGGCGCGATGGACGTCTTCCATGTGGTATTTTTGCGTGGCAGGCGCAACTTTGGACAGGTTCGGTACTTTTCGGCTCAGACGATCAATGTCCGCAACGGTGAAATCCACTCCAGCCTCTTGCGCGGCGGCGAGTAAATGCAGAACTGTATTGGTCGAGCCGCCCATCGCGATGTCGAGACACATGGCGTTTTCAAACGCCGCTTTGGTCGCAATGCTGCGCGGCAGTGCACTCTCGTCATCCTGCTCGTAGTAGCGTTTGGCCAATTCAACCGCCAAGCGACCGGCTTTGAGGAATAATTCTTTACGATCCGCGTGTGTCGCCAATAAAGAACCGTTGCCCGGCAAGCTCAAACCGAGCGCCTCGGTCAGACAGTTCATCGAATTCGCCGTGAACATGCCCGAGCATGAACCACATGTTGGGCACGCCGAGCGTTCGATTTGTGCGACATCAGCGTCTGACTCTTTCGAATCCGCCGCTGAAACCATCGCATCAACCAAATCAAGCTTGATGATTTTACCGTTCAAAACCGCTTTGCCTGACTCCATCGGTCCGCCCGACACAAATACCACGGGGATATTCAGACGCAGAGCCGCGTTCAGCATCCCCGGTGTGATTTTGTCGCAGTTGGAAATACACACCAGCGCATCGGCGCAATGCGCATTGACCATATATTCAACCGAATCGGCGATCAATTCGCGCGATGGCAATGAATACAGCATCCCGCCGTGTCCCATCGCGATTCCGTCATCGACCGCAATCGTATTGAACTCCTTCGCCACACCGCCTGCTGCTTCGATTTCGCGCGCCACCAACTGCCCCATGTCCTTCAAATGCACATGCCCCGGCACGAACTGCGTGAATGAATTGGCAATGGCGATAATCGGCTTGCTGAAATCCTCATCCTTCATGCCCGTTGCACGCCAAAGTGCGCGAGCACCTGCCATATTGCGGCCAGAGGTCGAGGTTTTGGAACGATATGCGGGCATGGGAACTCCTAATGAAATGGGTCAAAAAAGCAAAACGTCATTCTAACGCCTGACTGAGATTCGCGCAATTTTATCCATTCAAAGATATAAATGAATTTTATTTCAATACCTTGCAAGCCATTCAACCCAATCCAGTAGGCTAAAATGAAGCCCAGCACAAAGGCTGGGCTATCAAGTACTACTTTAACAAACTGAGTACATTACAAGATAATAAAATCAGTTGCCAACAGCATTGGCGCTGCCGTCAGAGAGGCGAATCGAACCGCCGCTCCAGCACCATTGCCATCTGCATCGTACAGCAAATCACCTGTAGAGCGATTGTACAATATCGTCGGATTAGCCGAGGTCGCAGTAGGATTGCTTCCCGATACAAAATTGGTCAATGTTGATCCTGCAACCAACCCTGTAAAGATATTATCATCCAGCACAATCTTATCCGTACCGGAGACAAAATCCCTGATCGTATCGACATTGTTAGGGCCTAACGCTGACGCAAATACAAATTTATCCGCACCCGCTCCCCCTGTCAAAATATCGTTACCCGTACCGCCATAGAGTACATCATCGCCGGCACCACCATTCAGCGTGTCATTTTGCCCATCTCGACCAATCAGAGTGTCATTCATTGCAGTTCCTGTGATGGTTGAGCCAGAAACGACTCGTACATCCACAACCGCAGTATCGTTGATTGATCCTTCTGTCAAAGTGTATTCAAACGTGCCTTTCACATTGGTTTGGGCAACTGTGGGTTGAATATTCATCCACAAAGTATAGCGACCATCATCACTCTCTCTATAAGTACTCGCATAACTCTGTACTGACACATAGTATGTACCATCGGACGGTACTGAATATACCAAATACGGATCATACGAAGAAGATGAACCCGGATCTCTTATACCACCATCATCATTCGATGCAAGTCGAGTTCCTACCGAATTAAATAACTTAATAGCTGTTTCGACTGAGCCATCGCCATCAATGTCCAAGGTTAATTTTTCACCGGCTTTCAAGGTCACCTGAAGCATATCAATGTCTGAATTGCGATATCTCTCTTCATCAATGCGACCGTTAAATTGAACCGAGTAGCCACCTACAGGTGCGTTAGGATTACTGGTTGGACCAAATTGTTCACGATCCACCCTAACTGCCGTTGCCATCGTATCATTCAGCTTATTACCTGCATTATCGGAACTTGACTCATTGATAATTGCCGCAGACGTGCCAAATCCTGTCGAAATATTGGTACTTGGTGTCAACACAATCGGATCGGTTCCCGTCACATTCAAACCATCCACATTTTTGGATGAGCTAATCACGGTGGTTGGCGAGACAATGTCATTGGCCATCAATACTGCGGCAGGAATCGACAATCTCGTGCCTGTCTCATTGGTTACAACATTATCATCCATCGCCGATATTTGGTAAACCTGCAATACTTTACTTGGCACGACAACAACGTCCCCATCCTTATCTTTGACTGAGAATGACAAATTCTCTTGATACGAAGAACCCTCATTCCCTGCCTGATACGAATAATCGCCCGTATCCATGTTAAGTATCATTTTTGCACCACTTGCCGTCGTAATCGAGAGCTCACGCACGGCCATCTCGTAGTTATACGTTGATGTACTTGTACCGGTTGCGTTCAATTCACCTGTGGTCGAATTGTAATGATAGGTACGACCGGCCATAGTGAAAATCAGTACTTCCCCACCGTCCGCACCAAAACCAGCAGAATCAACCGCCAAATTTCCTTTCAACAAATTACTCTCAACTTTAGGCAAAATAATCAAACTTTGCAGCGTTGCATCCAACTGTGCCATATTCGACACAACAATACCATTCAAATCCGTATTAGTAGCGCCATTATAGGCAATTGGATTGAGATGGGTTTGCCCCGCATTCGTTCCCATCCCCAAAGAATAAGCAATAATTTTGTGCTCAACCAGGAAGTTTTTCCAAATAGCTTCCTCGTCTGGCTGAATGCCTGAATCTTCATGACCCGGACGATTACCATGACCATTGCGTATTCCCCTTAATGTAGATGGATTTCCCATGCCAAAAGTCGGCGCCCCATCTGTTAGGAAGTAGGCTACATTTTGAGCATTTTCGAGCTTACCTGGCGAGCCAAAGCCACCCATCGCTTTATCCAGAGCATCGTCATAATTCGTGCCATCAACTGCAGTCAAGGCATTGATATAAACCACAGCCTGTGCAGTGCTCATCCAAACCTTACTGGCTTGAGCATAACCGCTGAATGTCACCACCTCGACGCGAACCTCACCTTGCTTATCATAAGCCGTAATCAAATTCATGATCGCGTCTTTAGCCATCTGTAAACGGCTTTGAGTTCCCGAGGCTGCTTGATTCATACTATCTGAAACATCCAAAATAATCATCAGATTGGTTGCCCCAGGCTGAATTCCCAACGACTGAGTTGTCGGATCAACGACAGGCATATCATCATTGATGGTCAAGGTCAAAGTAGCCGACGCAGTATCACCGTCATTGTCCTTCACAATGTAGGTCAAAGGCAGAATGATGTTATCCTCAGTTCCAGCCACCGGATGCATCAACGGTTTTAACAACTTCGCCGTATATTGACCCGTCGTCTGATCAATCGAGACCGTCATCAACGCACCACGAACAGAACTGATGGTCAAAGTATGAGTTGCCTCATCCCAAACGGATGTCACATCCTCCGTTCCCAATTTACCGTTATAAGGTTGCAACGCCAGAGACGCCAAACCATCCGCACCGCTTGAATAATTCAGCGAACCAATTGCCGTCGTTGCCTCACCAGCGACATCGCCAGGGCCACCCGGAATACCATTTGGCAAGCCATCTTCATCCAATACCGTCGTCGCAATCACATTAAGTGCTGTCGGACCATCATCCTTGAAAATCACCTGACGACTCACATCCACGCCGGTCACTTTCGCAGAATCACCATCTTTATCAGTCACTGTCACTGTTGCAGTCAGCTTGCCTGTCGCCAGTTGCAAAACATCGCCATGGTCGGCTGGCGTACTGCCAGCTGTGTTATGCGCCAAAGCCACATGCTGAGTAACTGTCAATTTCCCATCACTACCCATCGCAATGGTGAAGGCTGTTTTCGTCGCACCGCCCTGAACATAAGTACCCGTTACCGTCGTGCTATTGGTTTGAACCAAATCAATACCGTAGTTACCAAAAGCAGTCTTCAATCCCGATGCACCTGCCACAGCAGATAAGGCATAAACAATCGTTCCCGCGCCATCTGCACCATAATTAATCGTCGTATTGACGACAGACGCAGCACTGGTCGCCGTAATCGCAGTTGCAAACGTACCATTCGCAGTCGAACCGGCAGAAGTTTCGTCAATGGTAACGCTAACGCCACTCGCTGCCGTCATACTAACCCTCGGCCCATCGTCTTTGAAGACGAAGCCGGCACCGAGCAAGATCGCTTGGCTGCTGCTGTCGCCGTCGCGGTCAGTCGCGGTCGCGGTCAGGCGAATGCTGTCGGCCGCAAGGCTGACGCTGTCGTCCGAATCGGTGGCGTCTGGGTGTTGCAACGCACGCTGTTGATCCAAGGTGACCGTGCCGTTCGCGGCAACGCTGATGGTGAAGGCGATGTCACCGTTAGCGGTTTGACCCACAATCGCGCCGTTGGCGGTTTTGTTCAAGGTGATGGCTCCACCGCTGGCAACGTCAATCAGGCCGCTGGCGGTTTTAGCGACATCCAAACTGTAGGCGGTTGTACCCGCGCCGTCGGCACCGTAGGCAACTTCGAACAGGCCGGCGAAGCTGGCGCTGGCGTTGTCCGCTAAGTTGGATTCATCCACCGTCAAGGTCGGTGCGCTGACACCAGTCGCGGTGCTGACGCTCGGCCCATCGTCTTTGAAGACGAAGCCGGCACCGAGCAAGATCGCTTGGCTGCTGCTGTCGCCGTCGCGGTCAGTCGCGGTCGCGGTCAGGCGAATGCTGTCGGCCGCAAGGCTGACGCTGTCGTCCGAATCGGTGGCGTCTGGGTGTTGCAACGCACGCTGTTGATCCAAGGTGACCGTGCCGTTCGCGGCAACGCTGATGGTGAAGGCGATGTCACCGTTAGCGGTTTGACCCACAATCGCGCCGTTGGCGGTTTTGTTCAAGGTGATGGCTCCACCGCTGGCAACGTCAATCAGGCCGCTGGCGGTTTTAGCGACATCCAAACTGTAGGCGGTTGTACCCGCGCCGTCGGCACCGTAGGCAACTTCGAACAGGCCGGCGAAGCTGGCGCTGGCGTTGTCCGCTAAGTTGGATTCATCCACGGTCAAGGTCGGTGCGCTGACACCGGTCGCGGCGCTGACGATTGGTGAGTCATCTTCTACTGTTACTTTGAGATTTGTCGTCAAATGACCTGCATTGACTGTAAATACCAGATCAAGTGCATCTTCCGAGTTGGCTATCGGGTGGTCAATTGCTTTGAGCAAATTGACTTTGATGGTGGAACCAACGGTTGAACTATAGCTTGTGACCTGAAGAGTCATTACTTCTCCAGCTGTAGTTGAACCAGTTAGTGTTTTTCCTGTCTCATCCCAATTCCATGTCACGTCCAATCCGCCAGATTTAATGCCATCAACTCCGACAATTTCGGTGATTGCTGCGCCTAAAGGGATATTCTTACTGGTTGTCGCTAGATCCGTCGTATCTGGATTACCTTCATCGTCTGGATTGCCGTTAGGTAATCCCTCTTCAGAAACACTAATGGTCATCGCAGGATCCGCACCGTCTTCGTCTTTGATCAGGCCGGTGGCGCTGCTGGCATCGAGGTAGGCGTTGCT
>CAXYYC010000040.1:0-10494 GCA_964293815.1 uncultured Burkholderiaceae bacterium | reverse complement strand
CTGTCAGCGTAATCGTGCCGCCTGTGCTGGTCATTGAGATATAACCACCCACCGCAGATTGCACAAATGCTGTGGTCGCCAACTGCATCGTGTTTGTGCCATCGGTCGCGGTCGGCGCTGTCGGTGTGCCTGTCAGTGCTGGCGAGACAAGCGGTGCTGCGCCGATGGTTGTACGCGCAGTGGCTGCGTCTGCATCGTCCAACAGTGTACGGATAAAAGCAGTCAATGGCGTCAATGCAAACTGGTCTGCGCCTGTTGCGTAGATCATTTGATTGGCTGATGTGGTTAGATTCGCAAGCGCTGCGAGCGTACTATCAGCGTCTTGTTTACCCGTCCCCAGTCCCGCTACTTGGTTTTTCAGCCACAGCGTGCGGTTGGCCAGTTGTAGGGCTTGTCGATTGGCGATACCGCCAACCCCGCCAATCACTGCGTCGCTGGTTTCGATTTGATAAATACCGAGTTCCCAGTTGGATTGTTCTGTCACGTTTGCCATTTATGCAGTCCCGTAGTTAAAGTTGCCGTCGTAAGTCACACGACCGTTGTAGAGCAGTGCTGCGGCCATGTAGTCCAGTGATTCGAGTACGCACCGCGCCGGTGCGAATGCGTGCAGGGTTTTGCGTAGAAGTATTGCTTGGTCATTGGTGATGGCGTTGGCCATCACCACGCGGTAATGCGCCCAGTACGTCGGGCTGCCGTACACATAGACCCCATCAAATGTTGTTTCACCGTTGTAGGTTCGGCGGTTCAGCCCTTCAATTAGCGTCACCTCGCCAAATCCCAACCGCCGAATGATTTCGCGGATTGCCCACGGTGTGCCTTTCTTGCGGTGCAATTCATGCGCGCCTTTAATCAGTCTACGTCGTGCGGTTTCAGATTCGGCCAACCAGTAGCCGTCCTCGCCCAAGATACTGCGGGCTTCGGCGAGTAGCTCTAAATGCTCCGGCGCAATCAAGTCCACCAATCGTGTCATCAGGCGCGTGGTGTCAATTTGCCCGTAGCGCAAGCCCAATTCAGCCAATGCGCGGGCGCGTTGGTCGCGTTCAATGATGTCGGCGTAGGTCAATTTAGCCATCTTGTTGTACCTCGGCTGCGGTGATGACCACGCTGGTGCAACGCGCCCATTGGGTGCGATTGAGTACGGTCAAATTGAGGTTTTTCAGTGTGACGTTGTACACGCCTGTGACTTTCAACACAGTCTGAATGTCGAGCGGGACGATGTCACCACCAAGCTTGAGCCGTCGTTTTTCTTCGTAGGCTGTCCATGCGGTTTTGGCTGCGGTCAGCACCTCTGCCTCATTCGCGCCGGTGAATAGGGTCAGCTCGGCATTGAGTGCGTAGTTAACGATTTGCGGGGCGCGGGCGCTGGGCTTGTCACACAGAATGCGCATATCTTCAGCGGCAAAGTAGTTGTTTAAGCCGTTCAGTAACTCGGCACTCGGCAAGCCGCTTTGGGTCAATGTATAGACCACGACGGTACCGCCGATGTCGTTGCCGTTGGCGTCTTTATCGTTCGCAGTTTCGACGTCGCAAATCGCAGGCGAAAACGCACGGGCGAAGTATTTGTATGCGCCCACTGTACCGCCAATGCTAAATGATTCTGGGGCGAGCAAGATGCGCTCGCGGTAAGGTTCGTCGGCTTCCTCTTCCACGCCGCTATTGGTCTCCGTGGTATTGGTGACGGTAACGGTAATTGTGGCGTGTAATTTGTCTAATAGATTATTGATTTGACCGACTGACCAGCCGTTACCGACCATGCCGATGGTCGTACACTCGGCGGGTAGGTCGATGCTGTTGGCTGTGGCTTTGAGCGCACCCGCGATGGTGGTGACAAACACCAGTTCGCCCACCTGCGCACGCGTTCCTTTGGGGATATTGATGGTAGTCGCACCGCTCAAAGTGGGCGCGGTAAATCGTAAAGTGGTCAAGGCAGGCTTGCCCGATAATCGCGGTGTGCTGACATCGTCACCACACAGGTCAAGCATCAACCCCGTGGCAAAGCGGGCGTGCTGTTGGCGATAGGCTTCATTGACCTGTTGACGGGTCAGCGTCTCGCGGTACGCGTAAGTGTTGATCAGCAGACGCTCAATGTGCGCGGGGCGCAGGGTTTTATCAGCGCGGGTTTCGTAGTCGCGGATGGTGTCGGACAGCACTGTATCTAAGTTGTCATCGACAATTTTAACGTCGGCGCGATTGATTTTGCTCACATCCATGACGCCCCCATTGCGATATCTGTGCGGCGGATTTCGGCGGCGGCATCATCGGCCGCGTGCCAGTAAACAGACATGGTGATTTCAGGCGCGTTGCCGATGAATTCGACCTTATCGATGACTGCACGCTTTTCCCACGTTTGGATGGCTAAAACGACCTCGCGCACGGCGTTTGGCACAAAGATGTCTTCGGGCGTGTCGAGATAGTCAAAATGATTGGAGCCGAACTCAGGACGTGTGACGTCTGTGCCTTTGCGCGTCGAAAGAATATTGAAAATGCACTGCTCGATGTCATCGTAACCCTGCACGATGTCGATACTTTGACCAGCACCTTGGCTCGCACCGTCCAGATCGGACGGCGCGAGTTGCCAGTGCTTCGAGCGAGGGTGGGTGATGAGTGTTTGTGCCATGCGCCCATGTTACGGTCGCGGGCGTGGAATAACTTTTAATGCAGATTAAAAAATCACGGCGAATTTATCTACGTTGGTTGGCCAACGCCTGATTGGTGGTCATGTGTACCAAGGCTGATATTGCCCGCTTTGACGTCATTGGTTGCTTCCAGACTACCGTTGATTTTCGCCGTTGCGCCACCGCTACTACCACCAAAGCCGGTCATGCCCTGCATATAGGTGAGGCTACCGGACACCAACAGGTTGCCTGTGGTTTCGGTTTCGGCGCAGTCAATGGTGACTTTGCCGCCCGCTTTAATCAGCACGTTGCCGGGTGTGTCCACAGTCACTTGCCCCGTAGCTCGGTTGTGTTCGACGCGTGTGCCATTCGTGAACTGTTTGCACCAAATATCTCGGTTGGATGCGGGTGTTGGGTCTGCTGAGTTATAAATAGCGCCCAGTACCACGCCACCTTCACCACGCGCATCGAGCATACAGACAACTTGCTCGTTCGGGTCTGGTAATGCGTAGAATCGGTTACTGCCTGCGTTGGCCACTATCACAGGTAGCCAATCGGTCAGCATATCTTCGAGTGCGGGCAGGCGCACGCGCACCGCGTGTCTGGCGTCGTCGCATTCGGCCACAATGCCGATTTGCAGCGTGGCGGTAAAGTCGTGCAAGGTCTGCATTTAGGCTCCCGTCGCGGTGCGCACACCGTCGGTTGATGGGGTTTGTGCTTCGGTTTTTTCGGGTTCGTCGGGGACGTATTCGATCATTTTGACCTCTAATTCAGTTTCATGGCCGGATGACTTTTTAAGGTCGTGGTGGGCGCGTTTGACTAAATATTTACCCGAAAACTTGCCGTAGCCTTTGAGCTGGACAACTTGGCCAGAGACCAGTTTGACGTTGCCCACCATACTGAACGAGCCTGCCACTTGGCTCTGCTGTGCCTCGTCTAATGCGGCGTCGGCACGGGCGGCCATTTGCTGATTCGATTCGCCACGGTTGGCCACGATTTTCAGCGTGTCCGTTGTGGTGGCACGTTTGGATTTCGCTCGCAGTGGCTTGGCTTTGCGTCGGACTTTGCGTGTGGTTTTTTTCTTGGCGTCGTAGCCGGTCACCACGGCTTCATCGGGTACGCCTTTAATCAGGTCGCGCAGGCGTATCCGTTTGATGTCCGCAGGGTTCAGCACCGCCACAGGTTCTTGTTTGGCCAGTTCGACATTCGCCTGAAATACCAGCGTTTTATCAACAATCTTAAACGTGTGGCCATACTCACGCGCCAATCGGGTAAGAAACTCCACATCGGACTCTTGATACTGAGTCACGCGCTCGATATCGATTTTCGCCACCGTGCCGGTGACCGATAGCTTGAGCCGTGCGGCGATGGTACGTACGATCTTATCCAGTGTGGTTTTTTCGTAGGCTTTGGGTTGTAGCGTGCGGTTTGCGCGGGTGATGCCTGTTGACAGTGCTTTAATCGTCACCGTCGAGGGCGGATGCTCGTACTCGATCTCGGCAATCTCAAAGCTACCCCAGCTCACCATGCCGGTAAATTGATCACCGACCGACAGGCTCAGTGCGTCGCCTTGCTCAGGATACCACGTGCGTAACCAGCGCCCGTCAGTGTCCTCAAACGACACCTGCAGTTCGTCCGATTGACCGCCGAGATAATCGGTGTAGCTGATGCCCAGCAGACTGTATTTCAGATCGGCCGTGATGTCCTTGCCCTCGTACTTGATGAGGTAATCGGGCATGGTCACAGGATGGGTGTTGCCGCTTGCCACTGAGAGGCCAGACAGCGTCTGCAAAATAGTCATCGCATCCACGGCGGCATATCCTCTTGGCTATTGGCTGGCTTGCTCTCCAATACCGGAATAAATACGGTTAAATTGTCCGCAAACTGCTCGCAGATCGGCAGGTGCGGATTGGCGGCAATCAGGCCGTCGATGAGTAGCGCATTGCCGTAAAATTTATGCGCGATGATGTCCCAGCGGTCGCCCAGTTGAGTGGTGTATTGCAAGACCGCTTGTGTCATAGTGTGCCTCCGTCTTTGCGCGAGGCGAGCCAGCCGGTCAAGGCTTGCGCACCTTTGGCGGCGTTATTCAGCCCGTCAGCCGCTTGCTCAATCAGTGCTGAACCGCTGTCCAACCATGTGCCGATACTGCCACTATTGACCCCTGTTTGAATCGTATTCACCGCCGTTTGCATGGACTGTGCGGCCGCACCGGTGTAGTTCAAAAAATCGGTGACACCGCTCAGATTGCCCATTGCTTGGCCGATGACGGGTAACTTGCCCAACTCGGTCACGACACCCACACCCAGATTCGCCGCCGAACCAAGCAAGCCGAATGCTGCGGCAGGATTGTCTTTGACTTGCTTGGCCTGAGTGACCAACGTTTGCACATCGTTCACGACTTTTTCAGCGGCGTTGTAGATACGCACGCCGGTTTGCACTGCATCCGTAATTTTACTGGCCGTGCCACGCACCGATTCGGGCAACATCGAGAGCAGAGGTGATAGACCACCACCAATGCCGGGTGTTGGCAATGGATTATTCGGGTCGCCGACAAACTCGGTCAATTCAACGTCCAGCTCACGCGCGGCCGTGCGACCCTGCGCGTCTTGTAGCAAGGTTCGGCCGGTGATGGTCTCAATCACAAACCAGCCGACAAAGCGCCCTGAGCCATAGACCAAGGCTTGCGCCTGTTGGCTTTCCTTCGCCGCGATCAGGCCGTTGTAGGCCGTGTCGGGATTACCGAGCATCCAGTGCAGTTTGACCCCAAAGTGTAGGTTGGTCAGATCGTTGCCCATTGCCTGTAGGCGTGGCCGTCCTGATAGCACCTCGTGTTTGCCAAAAATCGCTTTGTGCGTTTCCTCTAAACTACTGAAACTGGTGAGCATTTCAAAGCGCACATCGCCAAGCATTGCGTACATTATGCGTAACTCCTACGGGCTTTATCCGCGATATACTGCTCCATGCGCCGCTCAAAGTCGCGCTGGCTCATTTTGAGCAGTTCGGCGATTTGATTGATGTCGCCACCCGGTGCATGGATTTGCGGGCTGTAATGGAATGTATTGCCACCGTACTGCGCCGCCTGTGCGGATTGCTGTTGGGCACGAGCCGCGGCCATCTCTGCCGAGTTGGCCTGCATCCGAGCGGTCAGATTTGAGCGCAGTTCACCGGCGCGATTTTTGAAACGTTGTTGCAAATTATTGGCCAGAGAACCAATGGTGGCCAATGGACGCAGGCCGCCACGCGTCAAGCCGACATCCAATCCCTGCGTGACAAAGCCACCGATACCCATAAACACACGGCTCGGCGAGCGAATGCCAAAAATGCCTTTGGCCTTGGCAATTGCAGAACTGCCCATTTCAGAAATGGCGTTGTAAACACTGGACGCACCGGCGCGAATGCCGTTGGCCAGCCCTTGCACAATCATCGAGCCAAAGCCCGTGAACGTTGCGGGCAGCGTCACGCCGAACCAACTCATTACCCCCGCAAAGGCTGAGTAAAACGCGCCCAGCGGTGACCAGTTGATGATCAGTCCTAAAATCCCCGTTAAGCCGCCGTTAAAGGCCGCTTTCATTTCTAAAATTTTGCTGCCAACAAAACCGACCACGGCAGAAATCGCCCCCCCGATGAATTGCCCGACGGCTTGACCGAAACCGCGTGCGCCGCCTTCGCCAACCTGCGTCACCGTAAAAAAGTCCTTGAACCAGTTGATGATGGGCTGTACAAACGGTGCGACCTTACCCCAAACGGCTGAGAAGGCATTGACCAGCTTGTCAAACAGCGGTGCAATCGGCGCCATACCTGTTTTGAGGCCATCCCAAAAACCACCGAAAAAAGCTTTAATCGGGTTCCAGTATTTGTAAATGAGCAGACCTGCAATCGCAATCGCGCCAATCGCCAAGCCCAGCGGCGTGGTCAGCATGGCTCGTGCCACGCTGAGAAACCCTTGTTTGACAAGGTTCAGACCGATATTGACCTTGCCAAACACACCTGAACCCGCGTTGATTTGGGTAAAAATATTGGCAAAAGGCGCGCCGATTTTGCCCACCAGTGCCGAAGCTTTGGCTGCGTTCTGAGCGGACATCCCCAACATCCGAAAGGCCGCCACGCCGCGTGAAATCTCCCCAAGTTTAAGTAGTCCCCAAATACTTTGAACCGCTTGCAGTTTTTTGTAGCCCGTCCACATGGCGCGGAATGGCATGGCCACCATTGATGATGAATAAGCGAATGCCAATGCGGCGAGTTTGAGGCCAAAGAAGCCAGCCATGAGGCCGAATACAGTTTTAATCAATCCTTTGTTGTTGGCAATGAACGGCACAATAAAACCCTCAATCATGCCTTGCGCTGACTCGGCAAACGACTTGACCTCTGGCGCAAACACCTCGCCAAACTGCGCCGCCGTGTTCTCAGCCACACCGCCCAATTGTTCAATGGTCGAGGACAATGTGCTGGTTATGACGTTGATACGGTCTTGCATGGACGCTTGATTGTCCATTTTGGCAATCATCGCATCGAATCCGTCTAAACCGCCTTGGCCCAGAATGCTGGCGACACGGCCGCCTTCTTGTCCAAAAATCGCGTCGGCGACATCCATCACCCCTTGATCGCCGAATTTGGATTTGATTTTGCCGAACTCGGTCTCGAGCGTGCCGGTGATGTCACGCAGGCTTTTCATTGAGCCGTCTTTGTTGAAAAACTCGAACTTCGCGCCTGAAGCGGTCATCATGTTTTTGACCTCAGACTTCATACCTTTGCTGGCTTCTTCGACCAACTTCGGTCCACGCGACAATTGACTGAGCATCATTGAAAAATTGGTGCCGAAGGATGAGCCTTCCAATCCTTTGTTGGCTGATAAACCTTCAACTGCGTAGATTTGCTTTTGATTTTCCAGCCCCGTCAGACCGAGCGTGTTCGCCTTCGGTGCGTAGTAGGACATGGCTTGGAACATATCTTCTTTGTTCAATCCTGCTGCAAAGTAAGCACGCTGCGTGAGGTCAGCAGACTTGAGTAAATCCGCTTCTTTGATGCCGTGCGCCTCCATGTTTTTGGCAAAAAACGTACCGTCGGCAATAGGAATACCCATCACGGTATTCAGTTGCGCCGTGGCCAGACCACCGCCGTTGACAATGGTATTGTCAGAGACGCCTTGGCTTTTCAGCCCGCGAATCATCTCTGTGAAATCTTTTTTATTGCCCGGCAATGCCGCGCCCCATTCGCCCGCCAGTTTGTCTAATTTTTCGTATTGGCCAAAGCTACCGTCTTTTTGCATCATGGAAATTTTGAGGTCTGCCGAGGCGGACTCTTGTTCCATGAATTTTTTAACGCTGGCCAACACAGGTGCGCCAACCACGGCGGCATGACCGGCGGTTTCCGCCATATCACTGCGCAGTTGTTGTCGGTGCTGTTGTGCTGATTTTTGCGCTATAATGGCCTTATTCAAGCCGTCTTGCGCAATGTTGGCTTTTTTGATTTGCACCGCCATATCGGCGTACTGACGGGACTGCTTGGATAGGTCTAGGGTTTTGTTCAATTGTGCTTGCGCACGAATGGATTTACCGAATGCTTCATTGGCTTTAGTCGCCTTATTGATTTCATTGCCCAGCGCAGTCACGGTTTTTTCAGCGCGGCCGAACACAGCACTAAAGCCCGCCTTGAGCGTTGCGCCTATCCCTACACCGATCAAGAGTTCTTTTGACATTTTTACCTACTGAGCGTGCATGATGAACATGAACTTGGACTTTGAAAACGACTTCACCGGTGCTTTGGCCAGCGTGCTGTTCGTACTCATTTGCGCCGTGTGCGCGGTGATTCTGTTTGCCAGTTTGTGGAGCGCAGGTGGGTTCTTCATGGCCGTATTGCTATTCGTTCTCATCGCTCCATTTGTAGCCATTGGCGTGGGTTTAGCAGCGACATTGGCCAGCTGGATCATCGCCTTGCTGGTTTCCGGCGCACGCGCTGTGGTACGCCGGAAACCCGCTTAAAACTTGCTAAAGCCCGCTTTGATTTGGCGGTTGGCTTGTTCTTGCCAATCCACAATCTCATCCAAATACAACTCATCAATTGCGCTGGGCGTGAAGCCAAACCACCACGCCAAATCTGCGGCCGCCACTTTGTAACTATCCCAATCAACTGCCGGTACAAAATTGGCGCAGTTTTTGATAATCCTCCCACGTCATTGCGTCAAAATCCTCTGCCTGCAAACCACTGGCCACGGCCAGTACTTGAATTTGCTGTAATGCCCCGTTGTCTGGGTACATCTCTGCCGCTCGTTTGTAGTCGGCCACTTTGACTCGGCGAGCGGATACAACAGTGATTTCACCCAGCGGCGAGTTAATTGGTTCAACCAATACAAATACCTTGGCCGCACCCAGTTTCTCTTGAATTTTTTGCGCGGCATTTTGCTCAGGGGTTTGTGCTTTTTCGGTCATGATCTGCTCCATAAAAGGTTAAAAAATCGTTTGCTTTTGTGGTGAGCGCATAAAAAAACTCACCCGTTACGCACGAGTGAGTTTAGTGATGGTGAGCCGCAGACTCTTTTAATGCAGATTAAAAAAATCAGGCGATTTGCTCCAAGTTACGCGCCAATATTGCGCCGCATTTTTTCAAAGATGTCTTTGCCTTTGACACGGTAAATATTGTTCCACGGGTCAAGGTGCAGAATCTCGACACCATCAACCACTTGGCGCAGGGACAGCACTTTGTATTTCACTGGGCGTTTTTGTGCGTCCTTCATATTCAACTCGCCCAGCTCGTTTTCGTGTGGCATGATGGTGATGAAGGTTGCCATCGGCACTTCCTCCACCAAGCCTGCCGAGCCGTAGCGGCGCAGGTTCGAGCGCAGCATGAGCGGTACGCCATTGAATGGGTTGAGCAGTAGTTCTTCGACTTCTGGATACACTGAGTTCCAAGTGATCTCGCCTTCCAACTCTTTGAGTTTACCGGGTAAGGAAATGGTCATGGCCATACCCAACGCGTCAGTTTCCTGCATATCCATTTGCAGACTCGGAAACTTGACCTCAGTGGCTTTACCGGCTTGGTTGTTACCGTTGAGGTAGACGTTGGCTTCAACGATCTTATTGATGATAATGCTTGCCATAATTCAAAGCTCCTTATTTGCTGACCAGATTGGCCATGTATTTGCGGGTCATGACGCTGTTGTTGGAAATGCGCTCGGCCGGTAGTTTCGGCGTGAATTCGTACATGATGGGTACTTGACCTTTGCTAAACGCATCGGCCAGATCGTAGTCACGATCCAAATCAACGCTAAAGCCAACGATGGCACGGCAGCCGGACAGGTAAATGCGGATGTCTTCAACGAACGCATCCAGCAGTGCCTCATCAATCGGGCGATCAATGTACTTGAGTTGTGATCGGCGAATCGCCTCGTCAATGAAGTTGCCTGTGCGGTATGCGCAGGAAAAATTACTGACGTGACTGTTGGTTGGCCAGCTTGCATTGCGGTTGCCCCATGCGCGTAAACCTGTACCGAAGCTATTGAACACGGTATTGATACCCACAGCATTCAATCGATTGGTCTCGGACTGCGGGTCATCGATGCGTGAGGTTAAGGCAAACTCAACACCCGTCACCCCGCGATATTCGTGATTCGAAGTGCTAAACCAGTAACCTTCATTAACATCGACCCACATTCGTAAACCTGCGTCATGTGTGGCTTTATGCTCCAGTACGTCACCTTTTTTCAGGTAGGGATAGAAGTAGTTGGCGGGCTTTTCCGCAGATTTGAAGTTAATCGTACCTGCTGGGCCACGCCCTGTAATCGACGCTGATAGGTTCGTACCTTTGGGTGCGCTGATGTAGGCTTCGGCATTGATGGCCAAGGCGGTGCTGATCATCGCCGCCGCGCACGAGGCGGTCTTGTCGT
>CAXYYC010000039.1:0-11249 GCA_964293815.1 uncultured Burkholderiaceae bacterium | reverse complement strand
AAGGCGGGAGCGAAGACGACATGGAATTTTTCACCGTGACCGATATCGCAGGTGACAAAGTGGTGCTGGATGGCAACCATCCGCTGGCCGGTATGGCTTTGCGTTGCGCGGTCAAAGTGACCGATGTGCGCCCCGCGACAGAAGAGGAAATCGAGCACGGCCATGTTCACGATGGCGACGATCATCATCACGACCATGATGATGACCGCGAGCACGGAAAAACCGTTCACTAATCAACATTTCAGGTGCATATGACTGCCTTTGGTGCCAAATGTCCGCATTGCGACACATTATTTAAGGTCTATCCGGATCAATTGCGCTTGCACAACGGCTATGCCAACTGCGGCGCTTGCGGTTTATCCTTTGACGTGCAAACTGCTTTATTGCTACTGCCGCCGCACCAAACGCAGTTTTTACCATCGCAACCTGATCAAGCAGATGGATTGCCCGTACTCAATGCGGTGATACGCATCGACGCACCCGCTCAGTCCAATGACGTAGGCGCGGGAGCACATTAAATGAGCGCAAGCCAACAATCACCTTGGCAAAGCTATGTCCCCCGCATCGAACCGCAACACCGGCATTGGCTCACCGATGCCGGTTCTTTAACGCTTAAATTAAAACGCCACAGCCACGAATTTCAGGTTATTCGCACCTTTCAAGCCCAAACCGCACTGCATCTGAGCGAGCAAGCACCCTTGCAATTGCGCCTCGCCGACCGCGTCATGAGCCGCAATGTCATTCTGTGCTGTGATCAACAACCCGTGGTGTTCGGACACACCGTGACGGCACTGGCTACGCTCAAGCGCCACTGGCCATTTTTTAATGGTTTGGGGCAAAAAGCCTTGGGACTTGCCCTATTTTTCAATCCGCTGATTCAGCGCCAAGCCTTTGAATTTACACGCTTATCTCAGCACGACATGCTGTATCAACTGGCACAACGCGCCTTGGCACAACACACTTTTTCAATCGAACTGCCACAGCACCTCTGGGCGCGCCGCTGTGTGTTCACCCATTTACATCACCCAAACAGCAAAATGATGGTGACCGAGGTTATGCTGCCCGCGGTATATGCGCTAAACGAGTTGCGAACCAGCTTGAGTTACGAACATGCCCAATAGATTTGACAATACGCACAAAGACGATGCCGAAGCATTTGAGCAGTTTGCGCCGAGTGAGCCGAGCGAGCCGACGGAACCACGCGCGCGTGCAGCACCCACACTGAGCGCCAACGAGCTGCACCAGCGCATCAAGCACCGAGCCGTGTCCTATCTCTCGCGTCGCGAATACGGGCGGGCCGAACTCAAACGCAAGCTCATGTTCGCCTTTGCCGAGCAGCCTTTCGCGCCGAATGATCAGTTCGACGGCTTGGAAGCGCTGATTGACCATGTGCTAACGCATTTGGCACAAAACAATTGGCAATCCGACGCGCGTTTCGCCGCACAGATCGGCAAGGTCAAAGGCGAACGCTACGGCGCCGCCCGTATCAAGCACACCCTGAATCAGCAAGGCTTGTCCAAAGAACTCATCGACGAAACGGTGGCCGAATTGGCGCAAAGCGAGTTACAACGCGCGCATGCCGTCTGGCAAAAAAAATTCGGCGCAGCGCCCAGCAACGCCAGCGAATACGCCAAGCAAAGTCGCTTTTTGGCCTATCGCGGCTTCTCATTCGACGTGATTAAAAAGGTGATCCAAGGAAAAGACCTTGAATGGGATGAATAAAATTCACTCAAAGCAGAACGTTGTTCAACCAATCAAACAACAAAGGACAGGTTTAACCCTGTCCTTTGTTCCTTGTACAACATTTGCGCAATGCTTATTTTTTCATAAACGAGTCTTGCAACTGTTTCAAATGATCGCGTTTGGCCATTTCCATGACTTGCGGTTTAACCGCTTCAAATGTTGGCACATTTTGCGGCGTGCGCGGCTCTTCGACCAATTGAATCACATGGTAACCAAACTGTGATTTCACCGGAGTTTCGGTGATTTGCTTCGGCGTCAATTTACCCGCTGCTTCTTTGAATTCAGGTACCCAAGCATCCAATGGCATCCAGCCCAAATCACCGCCTTTGGCCGCAGAACCCGGATCTTTGGACTGCTTGGCGAGGGTTTCAAACTTCTCACCAGCTTTCAACTTGGTGATGATGTCTTTCGCCTTGTCTTCGCTGTCCACCAAGATATGGCGCAAATGGTACTCTTTACCCTTATTGACCTGCTCATCGTAGATTTTTTTCAATTCTTCATCAGATGGTTTGAAGCTGGCCATTTTGCTTTCCAAAAATTTGGAGGCCAAAGCTTGCTCCGCGCCAATCGCAGATAAAATTTTCACATCTTCACTTTTATCCAAGCCATCTTGGCGAGCCGCATTGGCAATTGCTTCTTGCTGCGCCAGTTGCTCGTGAATACGCTTTTTCATCTCATCATTGACCGGTTGATCCGGTGCTTCAGCCGAGATTTGCTTGACAATCGCTTCTACTTTTTGATCCAAAGTATATTTCGTTGCGTCTTTGGCACAGGCGCCCAAACCCAAACCAGCCGATACCATCATTGCAACCATTAAACTATTTGTTTTCACCACAATTTTTCCTCAGGAAAATTAAAAAACATCATTAAACGTTTAAAACACACAGGACTTGTTACGACTACGCATGAGGCGCCCAAAATCAGATGAGAACCTCAAAGCCTGTTCCATAAGAACACTCGAATTTATACCAAACAATTGTGCAGAAACAATGCTTGATCAAATCCGAAAAAGACAGCGATACGCCGCCTTATTCCTCACTTTTCGGCAAATAACGATTGAGCCAAAATCCCTGAGCAATGACAAACACGATGGTCAGTCCCAGTGCCCAAAAAGTTTTGAAATTCATCCAAACGTCGTTGTCATAATTGCTAAAAATATACCAATTCAAACAACCCAAAAAGATAAAAAAGCCCGCCCATAACCAAGCCATTTTGGTCCAGACCGGTTCAGGCAAAGTTAGCTCATTGCCCATCAGCAGTTTGAACATATTTTTCTTAAACACCAGTTGTCCAATCAAAATGGCTGCACCCATCGCCCATTCGAGCACGGAAAATTTCCATTGCAAAAATCGTGGGTTATTAAAGAAAATCGACATCGAGCCCAAAATCACAATCAGCGCAAAGCTGAACCAGTGCATCGGCTGAATCGGCATTTTCAGCACTTTCATCAATGACAGCTGCGCCAATGTCGCGCCAATCGCCACTTTGGTGGCAACCATCATATCGCCGCCGCTGAGTTTATAGCCTGCGAAAAACGCGATGATGACCAAAAAATCAATTAACAATTTCATCCGATACCCTTAGCACGTTTGCATGATGCAACACCAAAACCAATACAACACATGCCCGCTATATGTACAAAATGCCGCATTTTACTGGTTATTTAGGCGCTGTTCAAAATAAATGCGCTATTCTCAACCGAAAATATGTAAAAAATACAGTCACTGACCAAAATGACGCAAAAATCATCGTCGCCTTATTCATAGTAGCCCTCAGCAGAGCAAACAACAACCATCTGCAAGCAATAAAAGACAAACTCCACCGACCATTTACAGCAATTATGTAATACAGTATAATTGCCCCTTTCGACAAAACGACCATTGGTCGTTCCTGCGAGGGTGGCGAAATTGGTAGACGCACCAGGTTTAGGTCCTGGCGCCCTAAACAGGTGTAGGGGTTCGAGTCCCCTCCTTCGCACCAGATTCAAAAATTGGCGTGGCCAGTTTTTATTTTTTCAATCGTGGCAATTGACATTGCACATACTGATAAAGGTTCACCATGACCACTGAAACAAACAACGAAGTGATCGAGCAAACTGAAACAGCCGCAGCAGCACCTGCTGAAAAGCCAAGCATGACGCCGTCTTTGACACGCACCGTCGAATTCGCTCTCAGCGTAGCACAAGTGGACGCGGCCGCAGACAAGCGCCTCAAACAAATGGCTAAATCGGTCAAAATCGCCGGTTTCCGCCCAGGTCATGTACCAATGTCGCGTGTCAAACAAATGTACGGCTCACAAGCCAAGTGGGAAGCTTTGAACGATCAAGTCGGTGAAAAATTCGCGCAATTGGCTCAAGAACAAAATCTCTACGTCGTCGGCACACCAAGCATTGAGCCGGTAGAAGGCAAAGACACCGACAGCGAATTGAACTTCGTCGCAAAGTTTGAAGTTTACCCAGAAATCCCAGCGGTTGACCTGTCTGGTGCAGAAATCGAGCAAGCCAACTGCACCGTAACCGATGCCGATGTGACCCGTACCATCGACGTTTTGCGTCAACAACGCGTTCAATATGAAGCGGCTGAAAAAGCGGCTGAAAAAGACGATCAAGTCAACATCAACTTTGTTGGCAAAATCGACGACGTCGCATTTGAAGGTGGCTCGGCTGAAAACTACCCATTCGTTTTGGGTCAAGGCCGCATGTTGCCTGAGTTTGAAACCGCTATTGAAGGTTTGAAAGCCGGTGAATCACGCACATTCGACTTACCGTTCCCAGAGGATTACCACGGTAAGGACGTTGCTGGCAAAACCGCGCAATTCACTGTGACGGTAAACTCTGTTTCTGCACCGAAACTGCCTGAGTTGAACAGCGATTTTGCCAAAGCATTGGGCGTGAAAGACGGCAACGTCGAAAAAATGCAAGCCGACATCAAAGTGAATTTGGAACGTGAAATTGCCAATCGCGCCAAAGCAATCACCAAAAACAATGTTATGGACGCATTGATCAAAGCCGCTGAATTTGACGTGCCAATGGCGATGGTTAACGAAGACGTTCAACGTTTGCAAGTCAACGCACGCGAAGACTTACGCGCACGCGGCATTCCGGTTGATGACAAAATGACTCTGCCTGCCGACATTTTCACTGATCGTGCGCAACGCCGTGTTCGTTTGGGCTTGCTGATCGCCGATGTAGTGAACAAAAACGACTTGCGCTCAACCCCAGAGCAAGTTCAAGCGCATGTTGAAAACATCGCCGCTGCATACGAAGACCCACAAGGCTTCGTGAAATGGTACATGAGCGATGCACAACGCAAATCCGAAATTGAAGCCATCACTATGGAAGATAATGTGGTTCAATGGGCATTGAACAACGCAAAAGTAACGACCAAAGACGTGACTTTTGAAGAGTTAATGAATCCTCAGGCGTAAGACATTTGACCGCTTCACAAAAAACGGCGCTCATAGCGTCGTTTTTTATAACCTCTTGATGGATATCCAAATAATCCCCATATCTAAAAAGTAATATTTTATTCATTTTGGTACAGAAAACCCCTGCTGCCTGAACGATCAGACTGCTTTTGGGTTATCATGCTAAAACTTCTCTATCGCACCAAATACCCGCAAAGGACGCACAAATGCTGTACAACGAACCTCAAAATATCGGTCTGATTCCGATGGTCGTGGAGCAAACCAGCCGTGGCGAACGCTCATTCGACATCTACTCACGCTTGCTCAAAGAGCGCATCATTTTCCTTGTTGGTCCAGTTAACGACCAGTCCGCCAACTTAGTAGTCGCGCAAATGCTCTTCCTCGAAAGCCAAGACCCGGACAAAGACATTCATTTTTACATCAATTCACCCGGCGGTTCAGTATCTGCGGGCATGAGTATTTATGACACCATGCAGTTCATCAAACCCGATGTATCCACCATGTGTATGGGTATGGCGGCGAGCATGGGCGCGATTTTATTGACCGCCGGTACAAAAGGCAAACGTTTCTCTCTGCCCCACTCGCGCGTGATGATTCATCAGCCATTGGGCGGAATGCAAGGCCAAGCATCGGACATCGAAATTCATGCGCGCGAAATTTTGCTCATTAAAGAGCGCTTGAACCAAATCATCTCTGAGCGCACCGGCCAGCCGTTGGAAAAAGTGGTTAACGACACGGATCGCGACAACTATTTATCCGCCGAAGCCGCCGTCGAATACGGCCTGATTGACAAAGTACTCACCAGCCGTTCGGCACTATAAGGATCGCCATGACCACAAAAGGTAATCACAACGAACTGTCCTGCTCTTTTTGCGGCAAACCCAAAAGTGATGTTGAAAAGCTGATCGAAGGGCTGAACGGCTACATTTGCAACGAGTGTATCGAAACCTGCGGCCATATTCTCAAGCTCGAAGAAACCGCAACACCGGTAGAGTCCGAGCGTACCGATTTGCCCACGCCGCAAGAGATTTTGGATCATTTGGACGACTATGTCATCGGCCAAAAACCGGCGAAAAAAGTGCTGTCCGTTGCGGTCTACAACCACTATAAACGCCTGCGTCATGCCAATGACAAAGTGCGCAATGATGTGGAATTGGCCAAAAGCAATATTCTGCTGATCGGTCCGACGGGTTCGGGTAAGACGCTACTGGCGCAAACCTTGGCGCGTATGCTCAATGTACCGTTTGTCATGGCCGACGCCACCACCTTGACCGAAGCGGGCTATGTCGGCGAAGACGTGGAAAATATCGTGCAAAAGCTGTTGCAAGCCTGTCATTACGATGTCGAAAAAGCGCAAAAAGGCATTATCTACATCGATGAAATCGACAAAATCACGCGCAAAAGCGAGAATCCGTCGATTACCCGCGACGTTTCGGGTGAAGGCGTACAGCAAGCCCTGCTCAAATTGATAGAAGGTACCGTTGCCTCGATTCCACCGCAAGGTGGACGCAAACACCCGAATCAAGAATTCATTCAAGTGGACACCACCAATATTCTGTTCATCTGCGGTGGCGCATTTGACGGTCTGGACAAAATGATTACCGGCCGCACCGAAAAAGGCAGCATTGGCTTTAACGCCGACGTGCGTAAGCCGGAAGAGCGCGCCATTGGCGAATTACTCACCGAATTGGAAACCGAAGACTTGATCAAATTCGGCCTGATTCCTGAGCTCATCGGTCGTCTGCCGGTCTGGGCTTGCCTGAACAACTTGGACAAAGAAGCATTGGTCGAAATTTTGACTGCGCCGAAAAATGCCTTGGTTAAGCAATACACCGCACTGCTCGATATGGAAGACGTCAAATTGACCTTCACGCCAGAAGCCTTGGATGCCATTGCCGAAAAAGCCATGCAACGTAAAACCGGCGCGCGCGGTCTGCGCTCGATTGTCGAAGAAACCTTGCTGGACGTGATGTTTGATCTGCCGTCACAAACCGACATCGTTGAAGTCATCATTAATAAAGAATGTGTGACCGACAAGAAACAGCCTGAGTTAGTTAAAGGCAAACGTGTGGCGAAGAAAAAGGACTTTGGGCATATTCATCCGCTGGCTTCGTAAATTGAATACCCGCTGAAAAAGCCAATATCCATCCGGCAATAGATTTCACGGGGTTCTCAAATTAGTCACAAATCGGTAGGGGCAGGTTTCAAACCTGCCCCTACGCAATGAAGCAGCCATTCGTACGATTACGCTGGGCATCGCTAATTGTACCTATGCACTATAATTTAATGGGAACATTTTCAAGGTACTATACAAAGCAAATAATTCCTCTCCTGCAAAAACCCAAATTTTAACCTTATCTCGGCCAAGATATATAAACTCGGTACTAAATTTAGGCTTTTCACTTGTTTCATCCATTTGGATTTCAATATGACTCTGAATTTCATCAAGATTAATCCTGAATATTGAATCCTCATGAAAGGATACTACCTCTACACTAGTTAGAATTGTCCACTGGTTTTCATGATTCCAAAACACAAGTATAGGAATCCCCTCTGGCTCAACTATTTCTATATGCCCTGATTGCATTTGAGACAGTTCAGAATATTCTAAACATCTCTTTTCAAAAAGCTTATGCTTATTAACCCTCCACAAAATACGATCTTTATAAAACTCATTCTTTGCCATATTCAATCACCTTAGTCTTAGATATATCATAGTTCAGTCAGGATCATGCCTAAACCCGTAAGTACGATTAGCGTAATCGTACAAATATATTCAACAAAAACCTGCTCCATGCATCGCCTTATTTCGTAGAGGCTATAAAAAATCCCACTTTACAGCGGGATTTTTCAATCAAACTCTACGCCAATCCACCGCACCACCCGGTTTATCCTCGATCACAATCCCCATTTCGGTCAACTGCGTGCGAATGGCATCGGCCTGCGCGAAATCTTTCGCCGCTTTGGCGGCTTTACGTTGCTCGATCAATGCTTCCACTTGCGCGACATCAATCTCATCCGCTTGACCACCGGCTTGCAAAAATTCGCTTGCTGGTCGTTCGAGCAAACCCAACACCGCTGCCAATGATTTGAGTAACTGCGCTGCGGCGGCATCACTGGTTTTATTGACATGGTTCGCTAACTCGAACAATACCGAAACCGCGATCGGTGTATTGAAATCATCGTCCATCGCCGCTTTGAATGCGGCGGCGTGCGGCTCGGACCAGTCGATTTTGCCCACCGTCAAGCCGTCAAACGGTTTGAGTGCCGTATAGAGGCGAGTCAGCGCGGCGCGCGCATCGTCCAGCGTACCCACGGAGTAATTCAGCGGACTGCGGTATTGCGCACGCAGAATGAAGAAACGCACGACTTCGGCATCGTATTCTTGCAACACATCGCGGATGGTGAAGAAATTACCGAGCGATTTGCTCATTTTTTCGTTGTCCACGCGGATAAAGCCGTTGTGCATCCAGTAGCGCACAAAGCCTTTGGGTTTGCCGTCTGCGTCGCAACCACAGCCTTCACCGCCGCACAACGCGCCTTCGGATTGAGCGATTTCGTTTTCGTGGTGCGGGAATTGCAAATCCGCCCCGCCACCGTGAATATCAAATTGATCGCCGAGCAAGGCTTTGCTCATGGCCGAGCATTCAATATGCCAACCCGGACGCCCCGCGCCCCACGGTGACGGCCATTTGGTGTCCTCCGGCTCGTCGGCTTTTGCGCTTTTCCACAACACAAAATCCAGCGGATCGCGCTTGTCCGAAGCCACGGCAACACGTTCGCCTGCGCGCAATTCGTCCAATGATTTGCCCGACAGACGCCCGTACTTTTCAAACCCGCGCACGACGTAGTTGACGTCACCATTGTCTGCATGGTAGGCCAAGCCTTTTTGTTCCAACGTGCCGATCATATCGAGCATGTGCTGCACATATTCCGTTGCACGCGGTTCATGGTTGGGCTTTTGAATCCCCAACGCGGTAAAGTCTTCGTTCATCGCGTCGATGAAACGGTTGGTCAATGCGCGAATCGGCTCACCATTTTCCAATGCGCGTTTAATAATTTTGTCATCAATATCGGTGATATTACGCACATAAGTCACGTCGTAGCCGGATGCGCGCAACCAGCGCTGCACCATATCAAACACCACCACCATGCGTCCGTGCCCGAGATGACAGTAGTCATACACCGTCATACCGCAGACGTACATGCGAACGTGTTGCGGATCAATGGGTTTGAATAATTCTTTTTGGCGCGAGTAGGTATTGTAAATATGTAGCATAATGGCTCTAACGAAAACGGCGGTTTACCCGCCCGAGTGTGAAACAAATTGTTTGTCAGTATACTATAATTACGGTTCTTTTAACTCAACCATATTTAGGAACACCATGTCAAAAGTACGCCTCACCACCAATCTGGGTGCCATTGTGATCGAATTAAATGCTGAGAAAGCACCTAAAACGGTCGCTAATTTCATCGAATATGTCCAATCAGGTCATTACGACGGTACGATTTTTCACCGCGTGATTAAAAATTTCATGATTCAAGGCGGCGGTTATACGACGGACATGAAAGAAAAAGGCAAAACCTCAGCGCCGATCACCAATGAAGCAGACAACGGTCTAAAAAATGACAAATACACCATCGCGATGGCGCGTACATCTGACCCGCACTCTGCGACCGCACAGTTTTTCATCAACGTCAAAGACAATGACTTTTTGAACTTCACTTCACCGACACCCAGTGGCTGGGGCTACGCCGTATTTGGTGCAGTGACCGAAGGTTTTGATGTCGTAGACGCGATTGAAAAAGTCAAAACCTCACGTTCCGGCTTTCACCAAGATGTCCCTGCTGATACCGTAGTCATCGAAAAAGCAGAAATGCTCTAAATCATCATGCCCAACCGCGCACCCGCCAATCCTCATTTGACTCAGCCGCTCGAATTGGACTTATCCCATTTGACGCGCGGCTGGTGCGCGATTTCCGACTTGCATCTATCCGAACACATGCCCAATACCATGGCGCAGTTCGAACGATTTTGCGATGAGATAGCACCGCAGTACGGCGCATTACTGATTCTCGGTGATTTATTTGAATATTGGGTCGGAGACGATGCCGCCGATTTCAACCCCGCCGCCATGCTCGTGGTCGATGTGATTCAAAAACTCAAACAACGCGGCACTCAGACCTATTTCATGCGCGGCAACCGCGACATCGCCATAGAGTCCGCATTTTGTCAACGCGCAGGCATGATTCTACTGCCCGATCCATGCGTACTGAGCAACCGCAACGAACAACGCATCATCCTCTCGCATGGCGATCTGCTCTGCACCGATGATCATGAATACCAGCGTCAACGGCGTTTTTACACCCACCCGTGGGTCAAAAAAACCATTCTCAAAGCACCACTGTCATGGCGCGTCAAACTGGTGCACTATCTGCGTGAAAAATCACGCAAACGCTGGCTCAATACGCCGGAACATCTGCGAGCCAAACGCACCGTCGAACAAGACGTCACCGAATCCGCCGTACAGCAATGGCGTGAACAATACGCCGCCAACGCCCTGCTGCACGGCCACACACACCGTCCGGCTGAACATTCAGACAATGGCTTTACGCGCTGGGTTCTGCCTGATTGGGATTTAGACAATACGCCAAATCGCTGGGGTTATCTCAGTTGCCAAAATCACACGATGCATCTGATTTCGAATATCGACCCGTCATAAGTCCCACAAAAAAAGAGAGCCGACGCTCTCTTGAGACTGTTGACAAAGTGCCACTTTTGCTTAATTAGAACTCCGTCATTTCCGCATGGTTTTAGCGCACTGTTGTCTGATATAAATTCGAGAGTTGACTTAAGAAGGCTTGCGCTTCCTGAGATAGCGAGGTAAAACCTCATCGTCAGATTTAAAAATCCAAGGAAGCGCACCATTGTTCTCGTTCCCGCTCTCTTGTATGAGAACGATAATTTCGGGATGTCATATCCACGAAGTTGAACCACGTCGCTGTAATGCTAATGAACGCTGTTGTTCGATTGGGCGGTTTGCTGTCTGAGCGTTTGGGACAAACGCGAGTTTCAAACC
>CAXYYC010000038.1:0-12011 GCA_964293815.1 uncultured Burkholderiaceae bacterium | reverse complement strand
AGCAGAACTCCTGGGTCGACCATTTGACTTTGATCCCGCATTGGAATCGGCTTATCCCGAATTGGCCAGTGTTCAAAAATTGTTGTATTCGCAACGTCGTCAGAGTTTGAATCAACAAGTGGCACAATTAAGAACCAGTCTTTTACTGGCTCAAGAAGAAGTGCGAATGAATGAACCTTTGGTTAAAACAGGGGATGTCAGCCAAGCCGAATTGCTGCGTATGAAGCGCTCCGCCAATGAAATTCAACTACAAATCACCAATACGCGTAATAAATATCTACAAGACGCCAATACTGAGCTGAACAAAGCCAGTGAGGATTTGAGTACACAGGAGCAAACCTTGGCCGATCGTGCGCAGGTACTATCGCATACTGATTTATTTGCGCCGGAAACGGGTTATGTGAAAAATATCAAAGTGACCACATTGGGCGGTGTGTTGCGCCCAGGTGAAGAGGTGATGGAGATTTTGCCGACCGATAATGCGTTGATTGTTGAAGCCAAAGTAATGCCAGCTGATATGGCCAGTGTGCATGATAGTATGCCAGCGCGCGTGAAACTTGATGCGTATGACTACTCCATTTTTGGTACGATGGATGGCAAAGTCATCTACATCAGTCCAGATGCGTTGAATGAAGAACCGCAGAACCTACGCCAAGGTCAATCACCGATTTACTACCGCGTGCGTGTACAGATTGAAGGCGCGCATTTGAAGAGTAAAACGGGTCAAGCGATTCAAGTACGTCCTGGTATGACGGCACAGGTTGATTTGATGGGTGACAAGCGCACCGTTCTGTCCTATATCACCAAGCCAATCAGTAAAACAGTGAGTGAAGCCACCTCGAAAAAGTAACATTCAGTTTGATAGCACACTAAAAATCCCTGCTTCGGCAGGGATTTTTGATGCATATTCAATGGGGAAATTCAATGTCATGTGTCATAGGGTATGTTTTATCGAACGGTTGTATTTCATAATACGGAATAAACTGATTGATATATGAAAAATATTGATTATTTTCAATATTTACTCATCATTTGCAGAAAAACACTTGCGCCAGTGAAGCGGCTTGCGTATGATTCAATTAATTAAGTCTTATATAAGACATAAGATATTTAGCTCGTCATTCGCTGGCTATAATTCCCTCGGGGATTCACGCCATTTCGGTTTGTTTTTTCATTCAAAGGAGTAGTTTCATGGCAACACGTGCAGAACAAATTGCAGCATTAGAAAAAGACTGGGCGGAGAATCCGCGCTGGGCATTGGTAAAACGTGGTTACAGTGCAGAAGACGTTGTGCGTCTGCGCGGTAGCTTGCAACCTGAATACACATTGGCGAAAAATGGCGCAGAAAAACTGTGGGCGAAAGTCAACGGCGGTGCGAAAAAAGGCTATGTGAACGCATTCGGCGCGATCACTGCGGGTCAAGCGATGCAACAAGCCAAAGCAGGCTTGGAAGCCGTTTACCTGTCAGGCTGGCAAGTGGCCGCTGACGGTAACACCTCAGAAACCATGTACCCTGACCAATCATTGTACGCGTACGATTCAGTACCAACAATGGTCCGTCGTATCAACAACACCTTCAAACGTGCAGACGAAATCCAATGGTCTCGTGGCATCAACCCAGGTGACGAAAACTTCGTAGACTACTTCTTGCCAATCGTTGCGGACGCGGAAGCGGGCTTCGGTGGCGTATTGAACGCATTCGAATTGATGAAAAACATGATCGGTGCGGGCGCGGCTGGTGTTCACTTTGAAGACCAATTGGCAGCAGTGAAAAAATGTGGCCACATGGGCGGTAAAGTATTGGTACCAACCCGTGAAGCGATTGAAAAACTGATCGCAGCACGTTTCGCAGCTGACGTGATGGGCGTACCGACCCTGATCTTGGCGCGTACTGACGCAGAAGCAGCCAACTTGTTGACTTCCGATTACGACGAAAACGACAAACCATTCTTGACTGGCGAACGCACTCAAGAAGGCTTCTACCGCGTGAAAAACGGTTTGGAACAATCCATCAGCCGTGGCGTTGCTTACGCACCGTATGCTGACTTGGTATGGTGTGAAACGGGCGTACCTGATATCGGCTTTGCGCGTGAATTCGCCCAAGCGGTATTGGAGAAAAACCCAGGTAAATTGTTGTCATACAACTGCTCGCCATCGTTCAACTGGAAGAAAAACCTGAGCGACTCACAAATCGCCACCTTCCAAGAAGACCTGTCTGCATTGGGCTACAAATACCAATTCATTACCTTGGCCGGTATCCACGTCAACTGGTACAACACCTTCCAATTCGCGCACGCTTATGCACGCGGCGAAGGCATGAAACACTACACTGAAATGGTTCAAGAGCCAGAATTCGCAGCCCGTGAAAAAGGCTACACCTTCGTGTCTCACCAACAAGAAGTGGGTGCAGGTTACTTCGACGACGTTACCACAGTGATCCAAGGTGGTTCTTCAAGCGTCAAAGCCCTGACCGGTTCAACCGAAGAAGAACAATTCCACTAAATCGAATTGGGTTCATCCCCGATTCATTCCAAGCGGAATTAAAACCACCGGCGGCAACGTCGGTGGTTTTTCACATGAATAAGCATTCAAATAAACATTCAAAATTTGATACCATACACGCATGAATCACACGCTCAAAAAATGGATCACAACCATCGGAATCATCGCCCTACTCGCCGGAGCATGGGCGTTCGGCGCATACCAACAAAACCCCTACATCCACAAACAATGGTGGCAAAGTATCAAACAAACCCTATCGCCGCGCGCCAGTCAAGCACAAGCACAGATTGAGCAGCAAACCCTGCGAACCGAACAACAAAACAGCGTACACAACACCATTCAAGGCGACAGCATCCACCGCCTGATCCGCTATCCGGGCAAACAACCCATCCCATGTCCCGCGCAGACCGAACGCACATGGGTGCTGTTCATCAGCGGCCAATCCAACTCCGCCAACCATGCGGGGCAACGTCACGCCAGCCGACATGGCGATCAAGTGCTCAACTACTTTGACGGGCAATGCTACCTCGCCCAATCCCCGCTGCTTGGCGCAACAGGACTTGAAGGCGAATCATGGACGCTGCTCGGCAATCTCGCGATTGAACAAGGGCTTGCTGACCGCGTCATCATCAGCACCAATGGTGTTGGCGGCTCCTCCATCGAACAATGGCAGAGCAATCCACCGTTCTACCAAGGCATGCAACGTGCGCTCGATAACCTACAAAAAACCTACCACGTCACCCACATGCTCTGGCATCAAGGCGAAACCGACTTCATCAAACAAATGCCTGCCGCCGAATACCAGCAACACTTCACCGCCGTGCTCGACGCACTGCGTCAGCGCGGCATGAACGCGCCTGTATACATCTCCATCACCTCACAATGCTGGATGAACCCGCTGTGGCGTGAAGATAACGCCATCCGCACTGCGCAAAAGTCACTGATTGCGAATACATGGAATGCCCGTGCGGGCGTGGATACGGATTTACTGCTCAATGAATTGGATCGATTTGATAATTGCCACTTTGGCGGGACGGGGCAGGAGAAGTTTGCAAAAAACTGGTTAGAATTTCTATCTCGATAGGTTTATTTATAGGAATTGTTTGTAAAGGGACGCATTATGGATAAAGGTGTAAGTCAGCGGCGCACTCTTTCTTTTAAAAGAATTTTGTCTGTAGCGGCTTTATTTTGTTTTCTTGGTTTTTATCTTTGGGGATTCCAGATTGCGTATGACAATACTAAATATGGTTGGATGCGAGCTTTATTATTTTCTTTAATTATATTTGGAGGAGGTATGAGTTGGGATTTCCTTAAGGAAATTGCACGACTTCCAGATCAGCGTTTAAATAAATTTGTAAGTTCTGCTAATAAGGGTGTAGGAACTATGATTTTGTATTTTTTGCTTTTTACTATAGGTTACCTAGTGCTTAAAGAATGGGCAGGCATAGCAACTATTGGGGTTGGATTTTATTTTATAGGATCCTTAGTTTCGCTATATTTTTGTTTTATTTATTTTGAGGAAGCAGTAAACGCAGTGATGGATGATGGAGCTAGCTCGTAGGTACGATTAGCGAAGCGTAATCGTACGAATGTATTCGAATTTCATACGCTGGCATGGCTTGCGTAGACTATAAAATGGCGGGTTCTGGCGTGTTATAATTCGCCCCTAAATTAATTGCCTAACGCTTTTTCTATGATCTCAAAACCCCAATCTCCACTCGGCACGCTGTATCTAATCCCCAACACCCTCGGCGTATACGGCACGGACGGGGCGCAGGATACTTTGCGTGCGGTATTGGCACCGCAGGTGGTGGAGGTGACCGCGCGTTTGCAGTATTTTGTGGTGGAGACAGCGAAGGTAGCACGGCAGTTTTTGAAAGCGGTGGGGACGCAGACGCCGTTGCAGGCGTTGCATCTGACTGAGTTGAATGTGAAAACGCCGGATGCGGCGGTGAAGGATATGCTTGCGCCGTTATTGGCGGGGCATGATGTGGGCTTACTCTCGGATGCGGGTTGTCCTGCCGTCGCGGATCCGGGCGCGCGTTTGGTCGAGGCGGCGCATTCTGCTGGTGTGCGCGTGGTTCCGCTGGTGGGGCCGTCGTCGTTGTTATTGGCGTTGATGGGCAGTGGTTTGAACGGACAAAAATTTGCCTTTCACGGTTATTTGCCGATTGATGCGGCTACACGCAGCAAGGAAATCAAGCGTTTGGAGTCTGAGTCGAAAGCCCACACGCAGACGCAGTTGTTCATTGAGACGCCGTATCGCAATATGCCGCTGTTTGAAACTTTGCTCAAAACCTTGAATGCGAATACGCAATTGTGCATTGCGGCTGATTTGACCTTGCCGAGCGAGACCATTCGCACGCATCGCGTGAGCGATTGGCAAAAACGTTTGAAGCAAGGGCAGGGCGTTGAGTTGAATAAGCGTCCGTGTATCTTTTTGTTCCTCGGTTAATTTCAGATTGTCATTCCGACGATTAAATCCTTTTTATATCGGTATATTGTTATCCGGCGCATGAGCCCTCGGGTATAATGTCGCTCGGTAATTAATTGAAATAATTGAATAATTTAGAGTTGATTGTGAAAAACATCGTTATTTTAATCTCGGGTGGCGGCAGTAATATGAAGTCCATCGTCGAGCGTGCGCAACAGCAGGCGTGGGCGGCGAATGGTTTGGCGCGCATTGCCGCCGTGGTGAGTAATCGCGCGGATGCGGGCGGCTTGGCGTTCGCGCAGGCGCAGGGCATTCCCACGGTGGTGCTGAGCCATAAGGATTTTGCCACGCGCGAGGCGTATGATGCGGCGCTGATGGCGGCGATTGATGCGTTTGTGCCAGACTTGCTGGTGTTAGCGGGCTTTATGCGGATTTTGACGCCAATGTTCACGCAGCATTACGCACAGCGGATGTTCAATATTCACCCGTCGATTTTGCCGAATTTCAAGGGTTTGCACACGCACGAGCAGGCGCTCGCGGCGGGTGTGAAAGTCCACGGCGCGACGGTACACGGTGTGACTGCCGAGTTGGATCACGGGCCGATTGTGATGCAGTCGAGCGTGCCGGTGTTGGCCGATGATACAGCGGACACCTTGGCGGCGCGGGTGCTGAAAACCGAGCATCAGATGTATCCGCAGGTGGTGCAGTGGTTCGTTGAGGATGGTTTGATTTGGGATGAGGTGGGTATTCGCCTGCATCCGAAATTGGGCGCACCGGCGCAGTGGGTGTTTGGCTAAATGATCGCAGTAGCCTAAGCAGTAACCTATAGACTGTGCGGATTGTGTGCTTGGCAATACCGCATTTTGGCCATATTCATCCAGTATGATGTCGGCAGTTTGGATGTACGTTCAATCGTCATCATCAGAGCTTAATCTGAGCAATACGGCACAGGCGTGCCGCACTAAAAATAATGAAAGCAGAACATGACTGAAGTAAAGAAAAAGTCCTACAGCAAAAAACCGAGTAAGAAAGAGCGCTTGGCTGCCGAGTTGGCGCAAAAAGCCGCGAAAAAGCAAGAACAAGAGCGCGTACAATCCGGCGGCGTATTTGTACGCGCCGATGGTGTGGCGGTGAGCGCCGTGGCGTTGGATGCACGACGCAAGGCGCTGGAAGCGGCCTTGGCCGATGCAAATGCGGGCGAGCCAACGTATGCCGAGCGCTACCCCGATCCGAGCGCGCGAACGAAAGCTTCGGCGAGTAAAGGCACGCGCGCCAAGTCCAGTGGCAAAACCGACGCCAGTCCGAGCATCCCAAAAATCGCCGCATCATCCGAATCAGGCAAACGCTTGGCACAATGTTTGTGGAGTGCGCAGGTGCTGTTGCTGGATGTGTTGCAGTTTGAAACAGCGGCGGATAAACAGGTATCGGTATTTTTGCGTGGGCACAAGGAATTGGGTGCGCGCGATCGTCATATCGTGGCGGAAACGATCTATACGATTTTGCGCCATCGCCGCGTGTTTGCGCACTTGGCGCAGTCTGGCTCGGGCGCGCTGGGACGGCGCTTGGTTCTGCTCGGTGCGCAAAAAGTCGTGGATTTGCCGAGCTTGCAGGCGGCCATTAGCGAAGAGGAATTTGTGTGGTTGCAGGATGTATTGAGCGCGCCGGTCGATCAATTGCCTGCGGCAGTGCGCAGCAATTTGCCCGATGAATGGTTTGAAGCGCTGGTTGATGCTTATGGCGAGGCGGAAACCTTGCAATTGACCGCGGCGCTGAATCAACCTGCGCCGCTGGATGTGCGCGTGAACACGATCAAGGCGAGCAAAGCTGAGGTGGTTCAGGCGTTTGAGCACGCCGGCATTGATGCGCTGCCATGCGAAATGGCGCCGCTGGGCTTGCGTTTGCTGAAAAAACCAGCGTTGCAAAAATTGGATGTCTTCACCTCGGGTGCAATTGAGGTGCAGGACGAGGGCAGTCAACTGTTGACCCATTTGCTCGGCGCGAAGCGCGGCGAAATGGTCGCGGATTTTTGCGCGGGCGCGGGCGGTAAAACCTTGGCAATCGGCGCGATGATGCGCAACACGGGGCGACTGTACGCGTTTGACGTGGCAGCGCATCGTTTGGCCAAACTCAAGCCACGTTTGGCGCGCAGTGGCTTGTCCAACGTGCAAACCATCGTGATTGAAAGCGAAAAAGATCAGAAAATCAAACGTTTGGCAGGTAAATTTGACCGCGTGTTGGTCGATGCACCGTGCAGCGGCTTGGGTACTTTACGCCGCAATCCCGATTTGAAATGGCGTCATGGCGTGGATAGCGTGGCGCGATTGAGCCAGTTGCAGGCGAGCATTGTGCGCAGTGCGGCGCGTTTGGTGAAGGACGGCGGCGTGCTGGTGTACGCGACGTGCAGTATATTGCCTGATGAGAATCAAGATGTGGTGAATGCCTTTTTGGCCGAGCATCCTGAGTTTGAGCGGGTGTCGGCGCGTGAATTGCTGCTCGCGCAGAAAATCGATCTGCCGGAGGATGCCGAGCGCGAGGATTATTTGCAGTTGTTACCGCATTTGCATCGCACCGATGGTTTTTTCGCCGCGTATTTGCGCAAACGCGTGGGTAGCGTTGACAACGCGGGCAAAGAGAAAAAGGACTGAACATGCGCTGGGGCGTGGTGAAATATGTATTGATCGGGTTTGCGTTGGCGGGCGTGGGCTTTGCCGCTGGTACTCAGTGGCTGGGCAATGGTTTCAGTGCGGATGCAGTGGTCAATCCAGCCGCGCCGCATGAGGCCGCCATCACCGTGGCCAAAAATGATGCTTCGCCCAGTTTGACTCAGAGGAAGGGATCCGAATCTGCGATACAGTCTGGTGCGAGCGCCGTTACCCCTGCTACACCAGCAGCGGCGCAGGTGACGGTACTGTTTAGTCCTGAGGATAATATCCAACGCACCTTGCTCGGTTTGATCAACAACGCCCAGCGCAATATTTTGGTACAGGCGTATGTATTCACCGACGACACCTTGGCCAATGCCTTGATTCGTGCGCATAAGCGTGGGGTGAATGTCGAGGTTTTGCTGGATGCGCAAATGCTCAATAATACGCGTGGTTCGGATGGGCTTCGCTTGTCCGAAGCCGGTATTCCGGTGCGCTTGGAAACGCGCTATGAAAATGCGCACAACAAAGTCATGATTTTTGACCACGACACAGCCAATGCTGCGGTCGTGACCGGCTCGTATAATTTTACTTATAACGCCCAGCGCAGCAATGCGGAAAATGTGGTCATTATTCGCCAGTCGCCAGCCGCGATCAAACGCTACGTTGACAATTGGCGTGCGCACGCCGCTGATGCGGTGGCCTATTCGGGCAATCCGGTGTCGTGAGTGTCGCGGCTTGAGTGATCGTGACTTGATCGCCTCTGCATCCGTATTTGAATCAGACAAAAGGAGTTCCATTCACATGACAGGTATTGAAGAAACCTTGAACAAGCAAGCGCCCACCGTGAACGGTATGGGTGAGCTACTGGCACAAATTACCCCGACCTCGATTGCGGTCACGGCGTTGATCGTTGTGCTCGGCTATGGCATTACATGGTGGGTCAAGCGGATTTTTCGTCAACGTGATTTGCAGCACAAAGTGCCGAATTGGGTCAATATTTTGATGCGTATGTTGCTGCCGCTGTTGCTGTGGTTGTTCGCCCATGTGGCGATGGAGGTGTACCATCGGCAGGAACTTTCCGCCATCTGGTTTGAATTTTTGGCGTGGTTGTTCGGTGCTTGGTTCATGATTCGGCTGTTTTTGTATGTGGTGCGCCGCGCCTTGCCTGCGGGGGCGGGACGAGCGACCATCGAGCGTTCGGCGATGGTGTTCATCTGGGGCGTCATGTTTCTTGATTACATCGGCAAATTAGATGGGGTGTTGCGAAAGCTCGATGGCTGGAGCGTGACGCTGGGTAAAAGTCATATTTCGGTGCTCGATTGCCTGACGCTGGTATTGACCTTGATGGTGCTGTGGCTGGTCATGCAGTGGCTGTCGCATGAGATTGAAAATGCTTTGCTGAGTCGTCCGAAGGGACGCTTGGCCGAAATGGATTTGTCCGCGCGCATGGTGTTGGTGCGCTTGCTCAATGGTATCTTGCTGGTGGTGGCGGTTCTATTCAGCTTATCCGCCGCGGGTATTGATTTGACGATTCTGTCGGTGTTCGGCGGTGCGTTGGGTGTCGGTATCGGGCTTGGGTTGCAAAAAATTGCCAGTAACTATGTGTCCGGCTTTGTGATGCTGCTCGAACGCGGCATTCGCATTGGCGATTTGATCAGTACCGCCGATGGCACACGCGGAATTGTGCGCACGATTAACGCGCGTTATACCTTGATCGAAGGGGCAAGCGGCGATGAAATTTTGATGCCGAATGAAAATCTGGTGATCAATAATGTGGTCAACTGGACTCTGCGCGATAAGAAAAATTGGCTCAGCACACAAATTCCGGTGAACTACGACATTGATCTGGAATTCATCATGGACAAAATCGTGCAGGCTGTTGAGGTGCTACCGCGTGTGGCGAACGATCCGCCGCCGCGCGTATTGCTCTCGTCAATCAGTGACAAAGGTTATATTTTAGAAATTACTTGGTGGCTGATTGACCCTGAGAATGGTCGTTTGGGCGTAATTTCGGATGTGAATTTGGCGGCGTGGCGCGTGTTGCGTGAGCACGAAGTGGATGTCTTTACCATGCGACCAGTGCAAAAGCCTGCGGAAGAACCGGTTGCAACGGCGCATGATGCACCGGCGTAATGTACCAGCGTAATGCAGCGACATGATGCGGACTTTTAATCGATTGGGGCGGTATTGCATGACTGGTGCGGCGAGCCTCAGATGATGTAATCAACCGATCTATCAGGCGGTATTCACTCAGCGGATACCGCCTTTTTTGCGTCATTGCAGTGCGCGGCATCATACGCTTTTGCGCTGCTTGGGTATTGAAATGCGTTACAATGCCGGCATATTGAAGAAAGAATGGATATGGCACAAAAATTATTGTTTGGTTTTCATGCGGTGCAGGCACGTTTGCGCGTCGCGGCGCGCAGTGTGCAAGAAGTCTATGTGGAACAAAACCGCGCGGACAAACGCATGCAGAACTTTATCGGTATGCTGGCGCAGGCGCGGATTGAGCCGCGTTTGGTTGAGCGTCACCGCTTGGATGGCTTGGTAGGACATTCGCGCCATCAGGGTGTAGCCGCTTTGGTTGAGGATATGCCGCTGGCGCACAGTTTGGATGATGTGTTGGAAAACGTCTCTGGCGCGCCGTTGTTACTGGTTTTGGATGGTGTGACCGATCCGCATAATTTGGGCGCGTGTTTGCGCGTGGCGGATGCGGCGGGCGTGCATGCGGTGATTGCGCCGAAAGACAAAGCCGTTGGGATTAACGCGACGGTGGCGAAAGTCGCCTCTGGCGCGGCGGAGCATGTGCCGTATATCATGGTGACGAATTTGGCGCGGACTTTGCGCGAAATTAAGGAATACGATATTTGGGTGGTCGGCACGGACGATCAGGCGGAGAAAAGCATTTATCAAGCGCAGGTGGCAGGGCCGATTGCATGGGTGATGGGCGCTGAAGGCGAAGGCATGCGCCGCTTGACGCGCGAGCATTGCGATGAGTTGGTCAACATCCCGATGGCCGGTTCGGTATCGAGCTTGAATGTATCGGTCGCCTCGGGCGTGTGTTTGTTTGAAACCGTGCGTCAGCGCGGCGTGGCAAAGTAGCCCAACAGGGTATAAATTGGGTAAAATACAGCCGTTTTTATTATTTTTAGAAGGAAAGCATCATGCGTTTGGATCCGTTACAGCAAAGTGATGATATTGAAGATCGTCGTGGCTCATCATCCGGCGGTGGGATTTTGGGCAGTGGCGCAGGGCGCGTCGGCATTGGCGGTATGATTTTGGCGGCGGTGGCGTATTTTGTATTCGGCATCAGCCCGACCACGACCTTGAGCACCGTCAGCGCGATTAATAGCGTCACGGGCAGCTCGCAAACGTCGTCAACGGGTACAAAAGGCTTGCGCACGGCAGACGAGCAGGCGGTTTTTGCGTCGAAAGTATTGCAAAGCACCAAAGAGGTGTGGAACGAAGCATTTGGCGGTAAATATCCCGCGCCAACGATGGTGCTGTACAGTGGTCGCACGCAGACTGCGTGTGGGATTGGTCAAGCGGCAGCGGGACCATTCTACTGTCCGGGCGACCAAAAGGTGTATTTGGACTTGTCCTTTTTCAAAGAATTGGAACAGCAAATGGGCGCGGGCGGCGATTTTGCCCAAGCTTATGTGATCGCGCATGAAGTCGGCCACCATGTGCAGTATTTGACCGGTATCGAAGCCAAGGTCAGCTCAATGCGCAGTCGCGTATCCGAAGCGCAGGCCAATGCCTTATCCGTGCGCATGGAGTTGCAAGCTGACTGCTACGCGGGCGTTTGGGCGGCACGCGCCAATCAAAAATACCAAATTTTGGAGGATGGCGATATTCAAGAGGGTATGAATGCCGCGCATAAAATCGGTGACGATTATCTGCAAAAAAGCTCGCAGGGCTACGTCGTGCCGGATAGCTTCACCCACGGCTCGTCCGAACAGCGGATGCGTTGGTTCAAACAAGGTCTGCAAAGCGGTGATCCGAACAGCTGCAATACCTTTAGTAATCAAGCGATTTAATCACGTCAGACGATCCGCCGGATTGACATCCGTAGCGAAAAGCGTCTTGAATTTTTGCCCTTTGCCCTTATGTAGATAACACATTGGCGCAAAGGGTAATTTATTTGGATGCTGGCACGGTGGCAGTCGCTGTTGATCGCAAGACTTCTGCCGAGTTTGAAAAAAAGCATTACACTGTGTAGGAAACACGTAACAACCCAAACCAGTCTGAGTTCTGTGCAAAAAACATTCAGAACGCGACGCAGGATAGGGGTCGTAGCCATTCTACGACAGCCCCTATGCTGCAACAAAGTTCTGGGTGTTTTTTGCCAGAACCCGACGGGCTGTTGATTGGTGTGCGATTAACTGCGTTGTGACGCTTGTCTATGGAATGACCATAGACTGCGCGCC
>CAXYYC010000037.1:0-13165 GCA_964293815.1 uncultured Burkholderiaceae bacterium | reverse complement strand
TAACACGGCAGTTGCTTATCTGAACTAAAACCACGCTCCAATAGCGTGGTTTTTTTGGCTTCGTTGCTCTTTATAATCCTCACCATTAATCTGTTGTTATCACGGGAACAAAAAACCGCACAATTAAGTGCGGTTTTTTATATAAATGATTTAGGCTTATTTTGCCATGACGCGAATCATTTCGAGTACTTTGCATGAGTAGCCCCATTCGTTGTCGTACCAAGCCACGACTTTAACGAAGGTGTCATCCAATGCGATACCGGCTTCTGCGTCGAACGTAGAGGTGCATGCTTCACCACGGAAGTCAGTTGCTACGACTTTTTCTTCGGTGTAGCCGAGTACGCCTTTCATTGCGCCTTCAGAAGCGGCTTTCATGGCTTTACAGATGTCTTCGTATTTGGCTGGTTTTTCCAATTCGACGGTCAAGTCAACCACAGAAACGTCTGAAGTTGGTACGCGGAAGGCCATACCGGTGAGTTTCTTGTTCAATTCTGGAATCACCACACCAACGGCTTTGGCTGCGCCGGTTGATGATGGGATGATGTTTTCCAAAATGCCACGACCACCGCGCCAGTCTTTATTTGACGGGCCGTCAACGGTTTTCTGAGTTGCAGTGGCTGCGTGAACGGTGGTCATCAGGCCACGTTTGATACCGAAGTTGTCGTTCAGTACTTTGGCAACCGGTGCCAAGCAGTTAGTGGTGCATGATGCGTTGGAAATGATGGTTTGACCTGCATAGGTTTTGCAGTTCACGCCGTAGACGAACATTGGTGTGTCGTCTTTGGATGGGGCAGACATGATGACTTTTTTCGCACCAGCGTCGATGTGTTTTTGCGCAGTTTCTTTGGTCAAGAACAACCCGGTTGATTCAACCACAACGTCCGCGCCGACTTCGTCCCATTTCAATTCAGCAGGATCTTTGACAGCGGTCAAGCGAATGGTTTTGCCGTTAACGATCAAATTAGAACCTTCAACTTTCACGTCGCCTTTGAATCGGCCATGAACTGAGTCGAATTTGAGCATGTATGCCAAATAATCCGGTTCGAGCAAGTCATTGATACCGACAATTTCGATGTCGTCTTTAAAATCCGCCACAGCAGCACGAAATACCATGCGACCGATGCGTCCAAAACCGTTAATCCCTACTTTGATAGTCATTGTTCACTCCTTGTTAGTGGTTACAACCGATGAAAGTCATACCGCTTATTGTACTCCAAACCGTTATCAATTTTTACGGTATTTGATACGCTTATCGGTATAACTTTATGCTATTTAAACGATTACCTATGATATCTTTTATGCTAATTGTTGCTTAACAGCCGCAACTGTTTTCTCTGCCGTAATACCAAAATATGCGTACAGCTCTTTTGCTGGTGCGGATTCACCAAAAGTGGTCATGCCAATCACGGCGCCGCGTCCGACGTATTTGTGCCAGAAATCGGGTTGCGCGGCTTCAATGGCGACGGCAGGCAGATTGCGTGGCAATACGCTGTTTTGGTATTCTGGGCTTTGGCGATCAAATGCAGCGGTACATGGCATGGAGACCACGCGCACGGCAATGCCTTGCTCGGCCAATTGCTGTTGCGCTTTGAGTGCAATTTCGATTTCCGAGCCAGTGGCGATGATAACGGCTTGCGCATTGTCGGCATCTTTCAGCACATAGCCGCCTTTAGCGATCAATTCGGCTTGATCGAGCGTCGCAACGCTTGGTAAATTTTGACGGGACAGGATCAATGCGCTTGGACCATCGGCACGCAGAATCGATTCGCCCCATGCGACAGCCGTTTCTAAACCATCAGCCGGACGCCAAACGTCCAGATTCGGGATGATGCGCAGGCTCGGAACGTGTTCGACGCTTTGGTGCGTCGGACCGTCTTCGCCCAAGCCGATTGAATCGTGGGTGAAAACGTGAATCACGCGCTGTTTCATCAATGCGGCCATGCGAATCGCGTTGCGCGAGTAGTCGCAGAAGGTCAGGAAGGTGCCGCCGTAAGGGATGTAGCCGCCGTACAGCGCCATGCCGTTCATCATCGCGGCCATGCCGAATTCGCGCACGCCGTAGGATAAATGATTGCCCCAAACGCCGGGTTTATTGCGCACGCAACCTTTGAAATTGGTGAGGTTGGAGCCGGTCAAGTCAGCGGAGCCGCCAAACAGTTCCGGCAGTAATGGCGCCAATGCGTCCAGAGCATTTTGGCTGGCTTTGCGCGTGGCGACGGGATCGGTTTTTTCGGCGATTTGTGCGTAAACGCCGTGTAGTTGTTTGGCAAAATCAGCCGGTAATTGCTTATTCATGCGGCGTTCGAACTCTGCCGCTTCGCTCGGATAGGCGGCGCGATAGGCGGCAAATTGTGCGTCCCAAGCGGCTTCAAGCTGTGCGCCTTTGGCCGTCGCGTCCCATGCGGCTTTAATGTCTGCGGGGATGACGAACGGTTCAGCCGTCCAGCCCAGTTGCGCGCGGGTTGCGGCGATTTCGTCTGCGCCCAGTGCCGCACCGTGTACGTCGTGTGAACCTTGTTTATTCGGCGCGCCTTTGCCGATAATAGTTTTGCAGCAAATCAATGTGGGTTTGCCGTCGGCTTGTTTGGCTTGATTTTGTGCGGCCAATAATGCGGCTTCAACGGCGGCGGTGTCGTGTCCGTCTACGTTGGCGATGACGTTCCAGCCGTAGGCGGTAAAGCGCGCTGGCGTGTCGTCGCTAAACCAGTCTTCGACGTGGCCGTCAATTGAGATGCCATTGTCATCCCAGAACGCGATGAGTTTGGATAATTGAAGCGTACCGGCCAAAGCGCAGGCTTCGTGGCTGATGCCTTCCATCATACAACCGTCGCCCAAAAAAGCGTAGGTGAAGTGGTCGACGATGTCATGGCTCGGTTTATTAAATTCTTGTGCCAATAATTTTTCGGATAAGGCCATGCCGACCGCATTGGCAATCCCTTGACCGAGCGGGCCGGTGGTGGTCTCAACGCCCGGTGTGATGCCGTATTCGGGATGGCCGGCGGTTTTGCTGTGCAGTTGGCGGAAGTTTTTGATCTCTTCCATCGGCAAATCGTAGCCGGTCAGGTGCAACAATGAGTAAATCAACATGGAGCCGTGGCCGTTCGACAGCACAAAGCGGTCGCGATTGAACCAGTTCGGATTTTTCGGGTTGTGATTGAGATGGCTACCCCACAATACTTGGGCGATTTCCGCCATGCCCATCGGTGCGCCCGGATGACCGGATTTGGCTTTTTCGATAGCGTCAATAGATAATACGCGGATGGCGTTGGCCATTTGGCGGGACATTTCTGGTGCCTGTGTGCTCATGTTGTTTGCTTTCTCAAAGAAATGATGACAATGAAAACGAGTGCTGCGTGATATAAAATTAATAAAGACAGATAAAAACAATGACCGCCATTTTATCATTGATGGGCGGTCATTCGCGAAGATTTATCGGTCAATTTGGCGTGTACTTAGGCGTGCGTTTGGCATGTATTTACGCGCTCAATTCAACCGGCGCGCGCAAGGCGCGCATCACGTCGCGGTAGCCGCCATCGGCATCCGGCGCACCAAACACGGCGCTACCTGCGACACAGACATCCGCACCGGCAGCGACGATCTCGGCGATATTGTCTACTTTCACACCGCCATCGATTTCGAGCAAAATGCGTTGTCCGCCGGCGCGCATGTGTGCATCGATTTTCGCGCGTGCGGCACGCAGTTTATTCAGTGTTTCGGGGATGAATGCTTGTCCGCCGAAGCCCGGATTGACACTCATCAATAAAACCACGTCCAATTTATCCATCACATGATCCATGAACGACAGCGGAGTCGCCGGATTGAACACCAAACCCGCCTGACAGCCGTGATCGCGAATCAAAGACAAGGTGCGGTCAATATGGCGTGATGCTTCGGGGTGGAAGGTAATGATATTCGCACCGGCTTTGGCAAACATCGGAATCAGCGCATCCACTGGCTCAACCATCAAATGCACATCAATCGGAATCTGCACATGCGGGCGAATCGCCTCGCAGACCAGCGGGCCGATGGTCAAGTTGGGCACATAATGATTGTCCATCACATCAAAATGCACCCAGTCCGCACCGGCGGTCTCGATGGCGCGCACTTCCTCGCCCAGTCGGGCGAAATCCGCCGATAAAATCGACGGGGCGATGCGTAATTGAGGAGGGAGATAAGCTGCGCTCATGGTATTGGCTTTCTAAAAAGTAGGATGCGTTATTGTAAAGCACCTGAGCAGACAGGGCAATTTCATCCGTGGTAAATCTGCTGAATGTATCTGGAACCATGCGCTGTGGCGTAATTGATAAAAAAATGATGCAGATTAGTCAAAGCGCATCAAAAAAATTGATAAATCCAGCGTGGCTTGGTATGATTCGCGGCAGAAAATTTCAATTTTTTCAAAAAATCAGCGTGATTTGATTTTTTATAGAAATTTTCAAAAAATCCAACTAAAAGGATTGTTTGACATAATACCCATCACAACACACGGAGCATCTCATGCCTAACTATACCTTGCGTCAGCTCAAGACGTTTTTCGAGGTCGCAAAACTCGGCTCGGTTTCCAAGGCCGCGGAGAAACTATTCATCACGCAGCCAGCGGTCTCCATGCAGTTGCGTCAGTTGGAGGACGAATTTGGCATCGCGCTATTTGAAAGTGTCGGGCGCAATATTCGCCTGACCCACGCCGGACAGGATTTCATGGCGCAGTCCAGCCAAGTCATCGCCTCACTCAAAGATTTAGAAGCGGTCATGGCCGAACACGTCGGCATGAAACGCGGGCAGATCGATTTGGCGATTGTCAGCACCAGTAAATACTTTATCCCGATGCTGTTGGTACAATTTAACCGAATGTTTCCGACGATTGACGTGCGTTTGCACATTGATAATAAGGAAAACGTGTTCAACATGATTGAGCGCAACGAGGTTGATTTGGCCATCTCAGGGCGCGTTCCCGATTCGTCCGTCTATGTGGGCGAGCCATTCGCCAGCAATCCGCAGGCATTCGTTTGTTCGCCGTCGCACCCGCTCTCGCGCAAGAAAAATATCAGCTACGAATTGCTGAGCGAATACCCGTTCGTCGTGCGCGAACGTGGCTCGGGGACGCGCGCGGCGATGGAGCGCTGTTTTGACGAACATCAGGCGCAGATGCAAATATTTATGGAAATGCCGAGCAACGAGACCATCAAGCAGGCGGTTATGGCGAATATGGGCTTGAGCTTTTTGTCGCAGCGCACGATTCGGCATGAGCTGGCTGCGGGCTATATGGCGCTATTGGATGTGGTAGACACGCCGATTCAGGGCAAATGGCAGGTGATTCATCTAAAAAACAAAAAACTCTCGCCGACGCTCAAAGCGTTCAAACACTTCTTGCTCGAACAAGGCGGCGCGCTGATTGATGCGTGGTCTTGAGTACAATCCATCGTATGAACACGACCTCCACTCAAGCCTCGTCTAAATCCGCTCAACGCAGCCCGCGCCGTAGTGTGCGTCACAGTGCGCATCAACGCCCTGATTACTGGGCGCAGGCCACGCATGAGTTGGCACAGAGCGATGCGGTGATGGCGGCGTTGATTCAACGTTACCCCGACAGCATCATGGTCTCGCGCGGACAGCCGTTTTATACCTTGGTGCGCTCGGTGGTGGGGCAACAAATCTCCGTGCGTGCCGCTGACAGTATTTGGGCGCGTCTGGAAGCATTGTGTCCGCGTATGACGCCGAGAACCATGCTGCAATGCGAGCAGGAACACCTGCGCAGTGTCGGGCTGTCGGCGCGAAAAGCGCAGTATGTGCACGAAGTGGCGCAGTTTTTCGTGTGCAATCGCATCAGTCATAGAGGGCATGATTATTGGGCGCAACGCAGCGATCAGGCCATCATTGACGAGCTATCGGGCATTCATGGAATTGGCCGCTGGACGGCGGAAATGTTTCTGATGTTCACCTTGCTGCGGCCCAATGTATTTCCCGTGGATGATATTGGGCTATTGCGCGGCTTGGAAAAGGCTTATCATATCAATCATAGACTGACGCCCAAACAGGCGCGGGCTTTGTACTTTGAACGATTTTCCCCTTGGGCCAGCGTCGCCACATGGTACTTATGGCGTAGCCTTGATCCGGTTGAAGTTGCGTATTGACGCGGATTTTCCCGCAGTTGAGCATAGCGATTTTACGAACGGACGTGCGGTGTTTAACCCACATGGGCGCGAAAAACTTTGTTAAAATGCGCCCGTTCTAATCACGGAGAAATGGTGTGAGACAAATATTTTTAGACTTTGAACAGCCAATTGCGGATTTAGAAAGCAAAATCGAAGAACTGCGCTTGGTACAAAGCGACTCTGCGGTCGATATCTCGGAAGAAATCGCTCGCCTGAAGAAAAAAAGTGATGAATTGACCAAAGATACCTATGCCAAACTCGAACCGTGGCAAGTGGTCAAAGTCGCGCGCCATGCGCAGCGTCCGTACACGTTGGACTACATTGACCTGATTTTCACCGATTTTCACGAACTGCATGGTGATCGTGCGTTTGCTGATGATGCCGCGATTGTTGGCGGCTTGGCGCGTTTCGAAGGCCAACCGTGCATGGTCATCGGTCATCAAAAAGGTCGTGATACCAAAGAACGTGGTCTGCGCAATTTTGGTATGCCGCGCCCCGAAGGTTATCGCAAGGCGTTGCGTCTGATGCACTTGGCCGAAAAATACCGTTTACCGATTTTCACCTTTATTGATACGCCGGGTGCGTATCCGGGCATTGGCGCGGAAGAGCGCGGTCAGTCCGAAGCCATTGGCCGTAATTTGTACGAGATGGCCAAGCTCAAAACCCCGATCATCGCCACCGTGATTGGCGAAGGCGGTTCGGGTGGTGCGCTTGCGGTGGCGGTTGCCGACACCGTGTTGATGTTGCAACACGCGATTTACTCCGTCATTTCGCCCGAAGGCTGCGCCTCAATTCTGTGGAAAAGCGCGGACAAAGCCTCCGAAGCCGCGGAAGCAATGGGCATTACCGCTGCACGTTTGAAACAACTCGGTTTGGTGGACAAAGTGTTGAGCGAACCATTGGGCGGCGCGCAACGCAATCATAAAGCCACTGCACAAACCATCAAAAAAGCCTTGGCCGACGCATTGATCTCATTGCAAAGCAAACCAAGCGACGAGTTACTCGCAGGCCGCATGGAAAAAATCATGAACTACGGTAATTTCACCGAGGCGAAAAAATAATCATTGGAAAATGATTCACTGTCCATCAAGCAGGGCGCAGTAATGCGCCCTGTTGTTTTGGGTTTTTGTTATGATGGCTCAAATCCCTGTCTAAAACCATGAACGATATTATTCGAGACCTTTCATCCATCGATTTACGCATTCCCACTGCGGTCGCGGTCAGTGGTGGTGTGGATTCAATGACGCTTTTGCATATACTCGCATCACGGGCAAGTGACGCCCAGCAAGCTTTGTGGGTATTTCACATTCATCATGATTTGTACCATGAGGCCGATCAGTGGCAGGCTTTGGTGCATGAGGCAGCGGCGCGGCTCGGTGTGTCGTTTGACACGCAGCGTTTGGATGCGCGCACGCAGGAATCGGCGCAGAGCGTGGAGGAATGGGCGCGGCAGGGGCGCTATCGCGCATTGGCCGAACTGGCACAGAAGCACGGTGTGCGGCAAATCGTGCTGGCGCATCACGAAGATGATCAAATCGAAACCTATTTGTTGCAAACCGAGCGCGGCGCGGGTGCGCGTGGGCAATCTGCCATGCCGGTACGCATGGAACGGCATGGCATCCTGTGGTTGCGCCCGTGGTTGATGGTATCGCGCGAACAGATCCAAGCCTACGCGTATGCGCAAGGCATTGAGTATGTGAACGATCCTTCGAATAGCGATCCACGCTTTAAACGCAGTGCCATTCGCGCGCGACTGGCACGCACGCCCTTGACCGCGCCTCAGCGCCACGAAATCGTGACGGCGATTGAGAACGCGCAATGCCAACATGCGCAGGAGCGCGCGTGGGCGCAACAATCGGTGCGCCAGTATCAGGTACCGCATCAGGCGCAGATCGGCGAATGCGGTCGTCTGCATGGCGTTGATTTGGCGGTGTATACGCCAGAGCAGGCGCAAATCCTGTTGCGCGAATGGATGGCGCAGATGGGTTGGCGTATGCCGTCGCGCGCCGCATTGGACGAGTTGCTCCGACAGCTAAGAAAACCGGCGCACAATCGCCAAATGTGCTGGCGTCATCCCGATGGCTGGGCGATCACACAGCTTAAAAAAGATTGGATTGCAGCGCGGCTATTGCCATCGGGGCAGTGGTTTTTGACGGATGATTTGCGTGCGCGCATCGCACGCGAGGGCTTGAGCATACGCGTCCGAACAGGAGGCGAGCGTTTGCGTCTGGCAGACAATCGTCCGAGCATTGATCTGAAACACGCCTATCAAATGTATGGTATCGCACCGATGCTGCGCGGACAATTACCCTTGTTGTACGATGGCGAGCGGCTGGTGCATGTGGTTGGGGTGGGCGATGTCCTGCCCGCGCACTGACGTTATAGCACCGGCCCCATGGTCGCCACCGTGTTGTACCACAGCAGTTTCGGTTTGCGCCACAGATCTATGTCGGCCAAAGTGACCGGTGTGGACGCAGCCATGTACTCTTGTTGACGGGCGATGATGCTTTGCGTCAAGGCATGGTCATACAGCGCGATATTGTTCTCGTAATTAAGCTCAAAACTGCGTCGATCCATATTTGCCGAGCCGATAAAAGTGACTTCACCGTCGATGGTCAACAATTTGGCGTGCAGCAAGCCGCCGTTATACTCAAGAATCCGCACGCCTGCCTGAACCAAGGTGCGGTAATAACTGCGACTGGCTGCGGCGACAATCCACGAATCATTGCGGCGCGGCACAATCAACGTCACCTGCGTACCACAGCGTGCGGCCACGCACAAAGCATTCAGAATCGCCTCATTCGGTACAAAATAAGGCGTGGTGATGATCAACTCGTGCTGGGCAATGTCGATCAGCTTCATGAATACATCCGACATGGCAGAATGCCGCTCGGTCGGGCCGGTCGCAATCACCTGGGCGGGAAAACCATTGGTTTCGTGGGTGATGGACGGATCAATTTCATCCAGCAAATTCAAGCGCTCACCCGTGGTCGCCTCCCAATCGCTGATAAACACCAACTGATTTTGCAACACAATCGGGCCGGTAAAGCGCACCACCGTATCCACCCACGGCGCAAATTTCGCCTTGGGCGCGAAGGCCGCATCCGCACAGTTTTGGCTGCCGCAATACGTAATTGCATTATCAATCACCATGATTTTGCGGTGGTTGCGCAAATCAATCCGACCATACAAAACCCGCAAAAACGGATTACCCAACGACAAAGCCACACCCTGCTGCACCCCAGCGGAGCGCATCTCCTGCCAATGCGGCGAACGCATCAAGGCGCGCGAACCCAAGGCATCAACCAACACGCGGCACATCACCCCACGTTTGGCCGCGCGGATCAAAGCATGCGCCACCTTCAGCCCGCTCTCATCAGCCAACCAAATATAAAACAACAGATGCACATGCTGTGTCGCCGCATCAATATCCGCCACCAAATCATCAATCATGCTGGCCGAATCACGGGTCAAATTCGCCTGATTGCCCGCCACCGGCGCAAAACCGTTGACCGACTGACCAATATGAAACACCTGATGAAAACGCTCCGGAATGGTGTCCAAAACCGCAGGCGGAATCAAATCCGCCATGTGTGACGCCTTAAACCGCTCAATCAAACTCTCACGCACCTCATGCATGCGCTGCGCACGTTTCGCCCCGACATTCGTCTCCCCCAGCAACAAATAAATCACCATCCCAAAAACCGGAACCGCCAAAATCAACAACATCCACGCGATGCGCGAGGCTGGCTCGCGGTAAGGGCGCAACATCACCCGCCCGACAAAATACAGCACCAATACATAATGAATGACCACCGCGATGATCGGCCAAGCATTGATTAACTGAGTAGAGTGGAACAACATAAACCCTCCAAGCAAATATAGACACTCAATCCCATGCAGCAAATTAAGTAGACGATACCACAATAAAACGACAGGTAACTCAAAAAACAATATTGCATAGAACACATTCATAGTTAGAAAACACACCCAGCAAATAACCACATAATCGCACTGTACTAAAGCACTTATTCAATGGTCAACGGAAAACACATACAACGAATCAAACACTCATGTACTCAGCCGCCTGTGCGGCGGTGAACGCGGCCTTTGAGCGAGCCAAAGCCGCTAAAACTTTCTAAGCCGCCTGTGCGGCGGTGAACTTGGTGCGCCGCTTAAATGCTGGTGACTATGCTTTCTAAGCCGCCTGTGCGGCGGTGAACCGACAGTATTACTCGATTAGAGCTCAAAGAGTTTTCTAAGCCGCCTGTGCGGCGGTGAACATAGGCTCATATCAATTCAAAATTGAGGTGATTTTCTAAGCCGCCTGTGCGGCGGTGAACCCGTAATCGCGGCCGATAGGTTCGTGCCTTTTTTTCTAAGCCGCCTGTGCGGCGGTGAACATAGCGTACCGCATCGACCGCATGATCCTCTTGTTTCTAAGCCGCCTGTGCGGCGGTGAACTCCGCATCCATGCTGGGGTTATCTTCGAGTTTTTTCTAAGCCGCCTGTGCGGCGGTGAACCGCTCGGTGAGCGTGAATGGTGAGCATGGTGATTTCTAAGCCGCCTGTGCGGCGGTGAACCATTGCGCTGCCCCTTGCTGATGGTCAACCACTTTCTAAGCCGCCTGTGCGGCGGTGAACAAAGTGGTTGGCGCTATGACTACAGGGGGCGGTTTCTAAGCCGCCTGTGCGGCGGTGAACTAGTGGGTATGTATGATGTATTCACCTGATTCGTTTCTAAGCCGCCTGTGCGGCGGTGAACAAACAGGAAAGCAATATGTGATGAACTGGGAATTTCTAAGCCGCCTGTGCGGCGGTGAACAAACTACTGTTGATGATCTTTTAAACGAGTTGTTTCTAAGCCGCCTGTGCGGCGGTGAACCCAAACAATATCGTTCTAAAAATACCTTGCACTTTCTAAGCCGCCTGTGCGGCGGTGAACCTGACCGTCACCAGCGCAGGTGCAGAGACTGATTTCTAAGCCGCCTGTGCGGCGGTGAACCACTGGACTTGTCCGGCCACGAGAGCGACACTTTTCTAAGCCGCCTGTGCGGCGGTGAACCGCCGAATATCGATGCCATCGCGCTCGCGCAATTTCTAAGCCGCCTGTGCGGCGGTGAACTGCTTTTTGGCCTTTCGGTGGTCGTGCCATTTTTTCTAAGCCGCCTGTGCGGCGGTGAACACTCGATCTGATTGACGGCTGCCCGGTGCAGTTTTCTAAGCCGCCTGTGCGGCGGTGAACCCGAACGACGCGGCGTGTGTCACACTCATGATTTTCTAAGCCGCCTGTGCGGCGGTGAACCCGAACGACGCGGCGTGTGACACACTCATGATTTTCTAAGCCGCCTGTGCGGCGGTGAACCCGAACGACGCGGCGTGTGACACACTCATGATTTTCTAAGCCGCCTGTGCGGCGGTGAACCGCGAATATCGTAGATAAGCTGATCATTTATTTTTCTAAGCCGCCTGTGCGGCGGTGAACCGTGCCGTGCATTCCACGCACCAAATACGAGATTTCTAAGCGGCCTGTGCGGCGGTGAACAAATTCGCTCTTTTTGTACCGCAGATTGATTGTTTCTAAGCCGCCTGTGCGGCGGTGAACTTATTGCGGCTGTATACACGGGTGGACTTGTTTTTCTAAGCCGCCTGTGCGGCGGTGAACAATCGACAATACCGAGTTCGCTACACGCTCGTGTTTCTAAGCCGCCTGTGCGGCGGTGAACCGTTGATGGGTACGATGTGATCGACAAATATGTTTCTAAGCCGCCTGTGCGGCGGTGAACCCTGTGGATGCGCAGGCGGTGCAGGATGATGTTTTCTAAGCCGCCTGTGCGGCGGTGAACTTCACCATTGCTCAGGTCATCGTGTGCGCCGATTTCTAAGCCGCCTGTGCGGCGGTGAACCATTTGAAATTCGTGCCAGCGCAAGCGGTTAATTTCTAAGCCGCCTGTGCGGCGGTGAACGCCATTGAATCCAGCGTTGGTCGTCCTGCTATTTTCTAAGCCGCCTGTGCGGCGGTGAACAACAGAGGTCACTGCAAGCGCTCTGACCGACTTTTCTAAGCCGCCTGTGCGGCGGTGAACGAAGCCATGAAGACCGAAGCCGTAGTCAGCAATTTCTAAGCCGCCTGTGCGGCGGTGAACTCGGACTCCTCGCCCCATGCGACCACCACAAATTTCTAAGCCGCCTGTGCGGCGGTGAACATTAAGGATGGACGCAAAGAAGCTGAATTGTTTTTCTAAGCCGCCTGTGCGGCGGTGAACAATTGAAAAGCATTCGATAACGACAATGTGATTTTCTAAGCCGCCTGTGCGGCGGTGAACGGTTCCAGCATCAAGGTTCGGGCGCGCGCGGTTTTCTAAGCCGCCTGTGCGGCGGTGAACGCGCCAGAGCCTCAGAAGCAGAGTCATGGTTACTTTCTAAGCCGCCTGTGCGGCGGTGAACTATCTGTACAAGTTTTTCAGCGCCGGTGATTTTTTCTAAGCCGCCTGTGCGGCGGTGAACTCGGCAATGCTGACGGCCTGTATCATGCGGGCTTTCTAAGCCGCCTGTGCGGCGGTGAACAATGGCGGCAGGTAACTACGAGGTGCGCAGTGTTTCTAAGCCGCCTGTGCGGCGGTGAACCGCCAGTGTCCTGTGTGTCGGCTGGCACGGTATTTCTAAGCCGCCTGTGCGGCGGTGAACGTTTTTTCTGCATACGCGGAACAAGGCTCGATTTTCTAAGCCGCCTGTGCGGCGGTGAACGCCGTTCAAACAGCAGGAGCAAATTGCCTTCTTTTCTAAGCCGCCTGTGCGGCGGTGAACCGTGGACGTACAAGATGACCGAATTGAGTTCGATTTCTAAGCCGCCTGTGCGGCGGTGAACTCCGTAGGTGAATCGCCTTCCGCTACCCAGCATTTCTAAGCCGCCTGTGCGGCGGTGAACGGGTACGTTTTGCCATTGACCCAGTTGCTGATTTTCTAAGCCGCCTGTGCGGCGGTGAACCTTTTGGCTTCGGTGCAGGTTTTGG
>CAXYYC010000036.1:0-15218 GCA_964293815.1 uncultured Burkholderiaceae bacterium | reverse complement strand
CGCGACCCTCTGGTCCCAAACCAGATGCGCTACCAGGCTGCGCTACGCTCCGAGAAGTGAGATTATATGTGTTCTATTATTTGTTTGCAAGTTTTTCTGCGTATTCTGGATAAAAACAAACACATTTGTGTTTTTTATAAAATCGCGGGACGATTACTCGCACGATTATCATCGCTATAAGCATCGGTTTGAGGGAAATATTCGCACAACAAACCATCCATTTCGCCAATCACTTGCAGCAAGCCATCGCCCCACGTTTGGCTGTGCGCATGCTCATACAGCGCATGTACCCATGCATCCCACTGCGCCTGCTCGATGACCTGTGCCAGCGCACGATCCGCAACGATTTCAATACGTTTGTCAGCGTACAGCAAATAAATCAACACACCGTTATTTTGTGGCGTATCCCAGACCTGCATTTTGCCAAACACGCCCCAAGCGCGCTCACGCGCCCGTGCGCGACGCGACAGATACGACCACGGTAAACGCGATTCAATCGCCACTGCGATTTCCGCCGTATGATTTTTTTCAGACTGTTCAATGCGCTCGGCAATCGCGTCACGTTCAGCCTCACTGAGCATAGATTTAACTTGCCACGAGAAAGTGAACCAGTGACGCAAAACGCGCTTGATCTGCGCCCAGAGCGATAAATCCAATGGTGTAAATGCCTTCATTACCAACTCCCTCCTGCGCCACCACCACCGGCATCGCCACCACCGCCGGAGCCACCCCAGCCGCCGCCAAAGCCGCCGCCAGAACCACCACCCCAGCCGCCTGAGCCACCGCCCCAACCACCACCGAAACCGCCGCCCCAGAAAATATCATTGTTGCGATGATTATTCGATGAACGCTGTGTCGCCATTTGATACGAACGACCGCCAAAAATCAGGATGAACACAAATACCGCCGCGCCAGCCAGCAAACCCCAGCCCAAAATGGCGGTCATACTGTATGCGATCAACCCAGCAATCCCACCTGCGGGCGGCGCAACGAGCCAACGACTGGTCGCACCGGCAATGCCTGAGCCGATGATGGCCAAAGCGCCAATCAGAATCAGTATATCCATCAAGCCAACTTGCTCTGCCTGCTGATTAGCGGCATTAGCCCCTGGCGCGGGCAATTGCTCGCCCTCGATGAGTTTCATCAATTGGCCTGTACCGGCATCCAAACCGGCAGCGTATTGCCCTTGTTTGAACGCGGGAGTGATGTATTCATTGATCACCCGTTTGGCGATCACATCGGGAATCGCACCTTCGAGGTGGCGCATGACATAAATCCAAACCTTACGATCATTCGCAGCCACCACCACCAAAACGCCGTCACCCACACCTTTTCGGCCGAGTTTGTAGGTCTCGGCGGCACGTTGCGAGTAGCTGAAAATATCTTCGGGTGCAGTGGTGGGGACGGTGATGACGGCAATCTGACTGCCTTTGGCTTTGTCAAACGCCAGCAGTTTTTGCCACAGCACCTCTTCCTCGGTCGGCGACAGAATATCCGCCTGATCGACCACCAATTTGGTCAATGGCGGAATCGCTTGCAAGCCTTGTTGCGCTTGCGCAAAGCCTGAAAACACGCTGTTCAGCGCCAGCAAGGTGAGCAGGCTTAGAAACCAGTGTTTCAAGTTTCGCAGTGTGGTGGGGCTAAACTTCATCGTGTGCCGTATCGCGTGGAAGTACATGAAAACCCAATGTTCCTATCAACTCATGGCGCATCAACTTTGCCCCGTCGGAGCAGAGCCATGCGCCACAAGAGACGTGAACCTGATTATTGTTTCGGCGCAGGGGTTGCACCGGAAGCGCCGCCCACGTTGAATTCTACTTTCGGCGCGGTACTGATTTCCGCTTCGTTGGCCACAGTGTAGTTGGCTTTTGGTTTGTAACCCAACACCATTGCGGTCAAATTATTCGGGAAGGTGCGCAGCGTGGTGTTGTACTGTTGCACGCTGTCAATGTAATTTTTACGCGCCACGGCGATGCGGTTTTCCGTGCCTTCCAATTGCGCGCGCACCTCTTGGAACGCCACATTGGATTTCAAGTTTGGATAATTTTCCGACACCACCAACAGACGCGACAAGGCACCTTGCAATTGGTTTTGTGCGGCGATGAATTTTTGGAATGCCACCGGATCGTTAATCAACTCCGGCGTCACCTTCATGCCCGCAACCGATGCTCGCGCTTGGGTGACTTCGGTCAACACGCTTTTCTCAAAATTGGCTTCCGCTTCAGCCGTTTTCACCACGTTTGGAATCAATTCCGCACGACGTTGATACTGGTTGATGACTTCGGACCATTTGGCTTTAACGCCTTCGTCCTGCGCCTGCATGGTGTTATAACCGCAACCGGACAACAACACCGTGGCTGCAACAATCACTGCTGATAATAATGAACGCATTTCGCGACTCCTTACTGGATAATATATTCACAAAAAACTCGATGACGATCGTGGCGCCATGTACGCAAAACCCTGACTGTCGCCACTTTTCACTTCGCGGAGCAGTATAACTCAGTTCATGAAAATGCGTTGACGCAAGCGGAATTTATTTTATGACCTCAGTGATCTTGTCTCAACGCCATAGGGCGCAGTCAACAGCGATGATTCACATCATTTTGAGCAAAAAAAGAGGCCGCCCGAAGGCGACCCAAATCACACAAAGCAACAGTTCGGAGCCAAACTCGCCCCACACCTCACAGACTACGCGCCTTTTTTTACAGCCAACTTACTGCGTCGCGATTTGCGCGGGGTTTTCGCCACAATGTGGTGAAAAAACTGCGTTATTCTGTCTGCGGTTGTTTAGCGCGCCAAATTGCTCGCGCCCATCAAATACATATCAACCTCACGTGCGGCCTGACGGCCTTCGCGAATCGCCCATACCACCAGCGATTGACCGCGACGCACGTCACCGGCGACGAACACGCCCTCGACATTGGTTGCGTAGGCTTTATCACCTTCGGTTGCCGCCGCCGCGTTATTGCGCGCGTCTTTGTCTACGCCGAATGCGTCCAATACCGATTGCATCGGGTGTACAAAACCCATGGCCAACAAAACCAAGTCGGCTTTGATTTCAAACTCGCTACCAGCGACTTCATTCATCTTGCCGTCTTTGAATTCCACACGCACGGCGTTGAGTTTTTCCACCTGACCATTGGCACCTTCAAAGGATTGTGTACCAATCGCCCAGTCACGGATACAGCCTTCATCGTGGCTGGTGGAGGTGCGCAGCTTGATCGGCCAATACGGCCAGACGCTGGTCGCGGTTTTATCCTCGACTTCCGCCGGTCTCGGCATCACTTCGATCTGAGTCACGCTGGCGGCGCCGTGGCGGTTGGCCGTACCCACACAGTCGGCGCCGGTGTCGCCGCCGCCAATAACCACGACGTGTTTGCCTTTGGCATTGATCGGATTGTTCGCGTCACCCGCGACTTCATGGTTTTGTGCAATCAGCCATTCGAGCGCGAAATGCACGCCTTTGAGTTCGCGTCCCGGTACGGGCAAATCACGCGGCGTTTCCGAGCCGATGGATAAGACCACGGCGTCAAATTGTGCTTTCAGTTCCTCCGGCGAGATGAATTCCTGCGCGGTGTTGGCCACGCCTTTGACGAATTCTTGACTGCCGACGGTGGTGTTGGTTTTGAAGGTCACACCTTCCGCCGCCATCTGCGCCATGCGGCGGTCAATGATGTGTTTTTCAAGTTTAAAATCAGGAATGCCGTAACGCAACAAGCCGCCAATGCGCGAGTTTTTCTCAAACAAGGTCACGTCGTGACCCGCGCGCGCCAATTGCTGCGCCGCCGCCAAGCCCGCAGGTCCCGAGCCCACCACCGCAACCTTTTTGCCGGTTTTCAGCGCAGGGATGCGCGGTTGAATCCAGTCGTTGGCGTAGGCTTTTTCGATGATTGCTTGCTCAATCGATTTGATACCAACCGCGTCGCCGTTGATGTTCAGCGTACAGGCAGCCTCGCACGGCGCGGGGCAAATGCGCCCCGTGAACTCAGGGAAGTTGTTGGTCAGCGACAATACTTTGATCGCGGTTTCCCAGTCCTGTTTGTACACCAAGTCGTTAAAATCGGGGATGATGTTGTTGATCGGGCAACCGTTGTGACAAAACGGAATGCCGCAATCCATGCAGCGCGAACCTTGTTTGCCTGCGTCTTCGTCCTTCAAAATATGCACGAATTCTTTGTAGTGTTGAACTCGGCTCTCAGGCGCATCGTAGCTCGGGCTGATGCGCTCTTGTTCTAAAAATCCGGTGATTTTTCCCATGATTGTTCCTTAATCTGTCTTTTTCAATCTCAACGCATCAGGCCGCTTGTTGCGCGCGCTGCTCCAGCACTTTGCGGTAGTCAATCGGCATGACTTTGACAAATTGCATCAACGCGGTTTCCCAGCTGTCCAAAATTTCACGCGCCACTTCCGAACCAGTGTGTTTGAAATGCGCCTCAATCAGGGTGCGCAAATTCGCCTCGTCGCTCGCCGCTGTCGCGTGCGCCGAAATGCTGTGGAATACAGGGTCTTGGGTTTTTTGCTCGGCTTCCGGCAAAACCGTGTTTAACTGAACCATGCTGGTATTGCAGCGGTTTTTGAACTGGCGTTTCGGATCAAACACATAGGCCACGCCGCCGCTCATACCCGCCGCGAAGTTACGCCCTGTCTGCCCCAGCACCACCACCGTGCCGCCGGTCATGTATTCGCAACCATGGTCGCCCGTGCCTTCCACCACCGCGCTCGCGCCGGAGTTACGCACAGCAAAGCGCTCACCCGCCACGCCGGAGAAGTAGCATTCACCCGCAATCGCGCCGTACATCACGGTATTGCCCACAATGATGTTGTCGGACGAACGACCACGGAAGCCGTTCGATGGGCGCACGATGATGCGACCGCCGGACATGCCTTTACCGACGTAGTCATTGCCCTCACCAACCAGATCAAAGGTCACGCCACGCGCGAGGAAGGCGCCGAAACTTTGCCCTGCCGTACCGCTCATTTGAATGTGAATGCTGTTGTCCGGCAGCCCGTCATGCCCGTAGCGTTTGGCCACTTCGCCCGAGAGCATCGCGCCAATCGAGCGATTCAGATTGCGCACCGGCTGCATGAACGACACGGCTTTGCCCTCGTTCAGCGCATCAGCGGATTTTTCGATCAATTTTTGATCCAGCGCCTTATCCAGACCGTGGTCCTGCACAGCGGTTTGGTAGCTGGTGTCGTCGCCGATGTTCGGTACTTGGTGCAAAATGCGTGAGAAATCCAAACCTTTGGCTTTCCAATGGCTAATGCCCGCACGCATATCGATCAAATCACTGCGACCGACCAATTCTTCAAACGTACGCACGCCCAACTGCGCCATCAATTCACGCACCTCTTCGGCGACGAAGAAGAAATAATTCACCACGTGCTCCGGCTGACCGGTAAAGCGTTTGCGCAGCACCGGATCCTGTGTCGCCACGCCCACCGGACAGGTGTTCAGATGGCATTTGCGCATCATGATACAACCCTCAACCACCAATGGCGCAGTCGCAAAACCAAACTCCTCGGCGCCAAGCAAAGCGCCGATGACCACGTCGCGGCCGGTTTTCACCTGACCATCGACCTGAACGCGCACGCGCGAACGCAGGCGGTTCAACACGAGGGTTTGTTGCGTTTCGGACAAGCCCAATTCCCACGGGCCGCCCGCGTGTTTGATCGACGACAGGGGCGACGCGCCCGTGCCGCCGTCATGACCGGCGATCACGATGTGATCGGCTTTGGCCTTGGCCACGCCTGCGGCGACCGTGCCGACTCCGTTTTCCGACACCAATTTGACCGAAATCGACGACACCGGATTGACGTTTTTCAAATCGTGAATCAACTGCGCCAAATCCTCAATCGAGTAAATATCATGGTGCGGTGGCGGCGAAATCAGACCAACGCCCGGCGTGGAGTGACGCAGTGCGCCAATATACTCAGACACTTTGCCGCCCGGCAATTGACCACCTTCGCCCGGTTTCGCGCCCTGCGCCATTTTGATCTGAATTTGATCGGCGCTGGCGAGGTACTCGGCGGTCACGCCAAAACGACCAGACGCCACCTGTTTGATTTTTGAGCGCAGCGAGTCGCCCGCTTTCATTGGAATATCCACCAGCACTCGGTCTTTACCAATGATGTCGCCGATGGTTTGGCCATCCTGAATGCCGGACGAGCCGGTGCGCATTTCTTCACGGTAACGACGCGGATCTTCGCCACCTTCGCCGGTATTGGATTTGCCGCCAATGCGGTTCATCGCCACCGCCAAGGTAGAATGTGCTTCGGTTGAAATTGAGCCCAAACTCATCGCGCCCGTGGCAAAACGTTTCACAATCTCGGTGGCTGGCTCAACCTCGTCCAGCGCAATCGCTTTGCTCGGATCCACTTTGAACTCGAACAAGCCGCGCAAGGTCATGTGGCGTTTGGATTGATCGTTGATGATCTGCGCGTATTCTTTGTAGGTTTGGTAGTTGTTGCGGCGGGTGGATTGTTGCAATTTGGCAATCGCATCCGGCGTCCACATATGCTCTTCGCTGCGATTGCGCCATGCGTATTCGCCGCCGGTCGCCAATTTTTCCTGCAAGTTTTGCTTCTCGCCAAAGGCGTTGGCGTGCATCGCGACGGCTTCCTGCGCCACCTCAAACAGCCCCAAACCGCCGACATTGCTCGGCGTGCCTTTGAAATATTTATCCACCAATTCTTGCTTCAAGCCGACCGCCTCAAAAATTTGCGAGCCGGTGTAGGACATATAGGTGGAAATACCCATTTTTGACATGACTTTTTGCAGGCCTTTACCCACCGCTTTGATGAAATAGGCAATCGCTTCGGACGGCTTTTTGTCCTTAATTAAGCCCTTGTGCACCATGTCGCTCAAGGTGGCGAACGCCAAATACGGATGCACCGCTTCCGCGCCAAAACCACCCAGCAAGGCAAAATGATGCACTTCGCGCGCGCTGGCGGTTTCCACCACCAAGCCGGTCGAGGTGCGCAAGCCCTGCGCCACGAGGTGCTGGTGAATCGCCGAAGTCGCCAGCAAAGCCGGAATCGCCAAATGCTCGGCATCCACGCCGCGGTCGGACAACACGAGGATGTTGTGTCCCGATTTCACCGCGTCCACGGCCAAGGCGCACAGCGAGGCCAACTGCGCCTCTACGCCCGCCGCACCCCATTGCGCCGGATATTTGATGTCCAGCAAGAAGGATTTAAATTTGCCATCGGTGTATTTCTCGATGTGGCGGATTTTCGCCATGTCTTCAAAGGTCAAGACAGGTTGCGCCACTTCGATTCGCATCGGCGGATTGGTATTGTTAATGTCCAGCAGATTCGGTTTCGGACCGATGAAGCTGACCAGCGACATCACCATTTGCTCACGAATCGGGTCAATCGGCGGATTGGTCACCTGCGCGAATAACTGACGGAAGTAGTTGTAGAACGATTTGTTTTTGTTGGACAACACCGCCAGCGCGGCATCATTGCCCATCGAGCCGGTGGCTTCCTCACCGTTTTGCCCCATGGCTTGCAAAATGACCTTGATGTCTTCTTGCGAATAACCGAACGCCTGCTGACGGTCGAGCAATTCAGATTTCGGCGTCGGGCGTTCTTCGCTCGGCACAGCGACGTCTTCGAGTTTCACCGACAGGCGTTTGCTCCACTCTTTGTACGGGCGCGCATTGGCCAGATTGTTCTTGATTTCCTCGTCGGCGATGATGCGGCCCTGCTCGGTGTCGATCAACAGCATTTTACCCGGTTGCAGACGCCATTTTTTCTTGATCTCGGAGTCGGCGATTGGCAAGACGCCGGATTCGGAGGCCAAAATCACCAAGTCGCCATCGGTCACGCAGTAGCGCGCCGGACGCAGACCGTTGCGGTCCAGCGTCGCACCGATTTGGCGGCCATCGGTGAAACACAAAGCCGCTGGACCGTCCCACGGTTCCATCAGCGCGGCATGGTATTCGTAAAAGGCGCGGCGCGTCGGATCCATCTGATCGTGTTGCTCCCACGCTTCCGGTACCATCATCATCATCGCGTGCGCCAGCGGATAACCGGCCATCACCAATAATTCCAAACAGTTGTCGAACGAAGCGGTGTCGGATTGACCCGGATAAATCAGCGGCCAGAGTTTGTGCAAATCCTCGCCCAATACGGCAGAAGTGATCGCTTTTTGACGCGCGCGAATCCAGTTCACATTGCCTTTGACCGTGTTGATTTCGCCGTTGTGCGCGATAAAACGGTAGGGGTGCGCCAATTCCCACGCGGGGAAGGTGTTGGTCGAGAAACGTTGATGCACCAGCGCAATCGCCGACACGGCGCGCTCATCGCGCAGATCGGCGAAGTATTCACCCACTTGATCGCACAGCAGCAAGCCTTTATACACCACGGTGCGCGCACTCATGGACGGCACGAAGTATTCTTTACCGTATTTCAGGTTCAATTTTTGAATGCGATGCGATGCGGTTTTGCGAATCACATACAGTTTGCGCTCCAGCGCATCGGTGACCATGATGTCTTGACCACGGCCAATGAAAATCTGGCGAATCACCGGCTCGGTTTCGCGCACCACTGGCGACATCGGCATATCCTGATTCACCGGCACATCGCGCCAGCCGAGCACGACTTGACCTTCGGCGCGCACGGTGCGCTCCAACTCCTGCTCACAGGCCAGGCGCGAGGCATGTTCTTTGGGCAAGAAAATCATACCCACGCCATACTCGCCCGCCGGCGGCAAGGTTACGCCTTGCTTGGCCATCTCTTCGCGGTACAAAGTGTCTGGAATTTGCAACAAAATCCCCGCGCCATCACCCATCAGCGGATCGGCACCGACCGCACCACGGTGGTCAAGGTTAATCAAAATCTGTAAACCTTGCGAGACGATGTTGTGGCTGCGCTCACCTTTGATGTGCGCCACAAAGCCCACACCGCAGGCGTCGTGTTCGTTGTCATGGCGGTACAAGCCATCTGCCGAGGCCTGCGCGCGCAGAGCCGACTGCACGGCCAATTCGCTGACTGAGGCTTTGGGATAAAAAGTCATAGTTTGTTCTGTCATCATGTTTCTCCGTATGCAAACATCTGCGTCGCACGGTGGTTGGTCATTTAAGGCAAAAGATCCAGTCGCTGGCAATCGCTGACACACCAACGCACTGTATTGATATTCGGATAGAGACTATAACCGCGTTTCCACAAGCTGACAATAGTTATTAATTGGGGTCAGTATAATTATTAAACAATAGTGGGGAAATGGATTTATTTAAATAGGGACACATTAGTCAAAATTGCGCATCCATCATTCATCCAGTCAACAGCACAGCCAAATTTACAGCGCCAATCAGCTGTTGCACCGACCCCCTCAACTCAACCATTGACCTACGCCGTCTGACTCAGCACGCCCGCACACAGCGCACGCTTTGGCGGTATAATACGCGCCATGTTTCACCCTTTCTCATTGCCATACACAAAGGATCCAACCATGAGCACCGCACACGACTTCATCCAAAAAACCGTTAATGACTACCCGATTGTGTTATTCATGAAAGGCACTGCGCAATTTCCGCAATGCGGCTTTTCCGGCAAGGCCATTCAATTGCTCAAAGCCTGCGGCGCGAGCAATGTTGCCACCGTGAACGTACTCGAAGACGACAGCATTCGCCAAGGCATCAAGGAGTTTTCACAATGGCCAACCATTCCACAGTTGTATATCAAAGGTGAATTTATCGGCGGCTCGGACATCATGTCCGAAATGTTTGAATCGGGCGAATTACAAAAGCTCATCGACGAAACCAAATAATCACCCGCATGAGTGCCATCCAACCCCGCCCTCAGCGCCTCATCGTCGCCATCACCGGCGCGACCGGCGCGATTTACGGCGTGCGCTTATTGCAAACTTTGCAATCCCTGCCGCAGATCGAAACGCATCTGATCGTCTCCGAGGCGGGTTGGCTGACCATTGCGCACGAGTTGGACATGAGCAAGGACGCGATTCGCGCGCTGGCACACACCACGCACGCGGTCAATAATATTGGCGCGTCGATTGCCAGCGGCTCGTTTTTGTGCGACGGCATGATTATCGCGCCGTGCTCGATGAAAACCTTATCGGCGATTGCGCATGGTTTTTCGGACAATCTGATTAGCCGAGCGGCAGACGTGATGCTCAAGGAGCGCCGCCGCCTGACACTGATGGTGCGCGAAACCCCGCTGTCCGCGATTCACCTGAACAATATGCTCGCCGTGACCAACGCGGGCGGCACGATCTTTCCGCCGATTCCGGCGTTTTACCATCAGCCGCGCAGCATTGACGACATCATTGAGCAGACCGTCGCGCGCGTGCTCGATCAGCACGGCATTCACAGCGACAGCCTCAAACGCTGGCAGTGATATGGCCTCAAATCTTGCCAACAGCACGACCAACAACGCCACATCGACCGGCCAGTCCGCCGAGCGCCTGTATCTAAGTCTCGAACAGGTGGCCGAGCGCCTGCCACGTCCTGCGCTACCGATCAGCGACGACGCGCTGGAAGACTACCTCAATACCCTGTATCAACTGGGGCGCCTGCGCCACACACCCAATATCAGCCCGCAAAACGTCGTGTTATTGCACCAGACTCTGCGTGAACGCCGACCTCAACGTATCCTCGAACTCGGCTGCGCCAACGGCTACTCCACCCTGCGTTTGTGGCAAATCGCCCGCGCGTGGCGCGCGCAAATTGTCACAATGGACGTCTCGCGTCCGGCATTTGACGAGGCGCAGCACCATTTCGCCACACTGGGCGCAACGATTGACGCACATTTTGGCAATGCGCTGGAACTATTGCCACAAATTCACAGCCAAACGTCTGAAGGCTTCGATTTCATCTTCATCGACGCGCAAAAGGCGCAAACGCTGGATTTATACCTGCGCGCCCGCCCGCTGGCCGCGCCCAACGCCTTGATTATGATTGACGACGTGCTCAAGTTTCAGCACAAAATGCGTAATTTTTACGATTATCTGAGCGCGCATCAGATTGCGTACCGCATCCATCCACTGCCGGATGATGAGGATGGCGTGATGTTGATCGAGTCGGCTGTATCTGTCTGAGAATAATGGATTTAACCACATTCTGAACCGCTCAAAATGCCGCTTTGCGGTACAATTGCGGCTTATTGATTTCACACAAATCCGAGACGGATGGAGTTTTTATGTCATTGACGTTAAACGATGTACACAAGGTCGCTCGCCTATCGCAGCTCAACCTCAGTAGCGATGAGGCCGAGCAAACCCTCGCGCAGATGAATACGATTTTCGGCCTGATTGACCAAATGAGCCAAGTGGATACCAGCGGCATTGCCCCGCTGATGCACCCGATTGCGATGATTCAGGAAACCGCGCAACGCCTGCGCACCGACGCAGTGAGCGAGCCGAACAATCGTGACGCGAATATGGCCAACGCACCACACGCCGAACAAGGGTTATTTTTGGTACCGAAAGTCATCGAGTAACTCGATTTTCAACCCTCGGACAAAACACTGAACAAAAAAACGACTTCAGGATTTTTTATGTTACACACCTTATCCATCCGTCAGCTTCGCGCCCAATTGGACAGCAAGCAAATCTCTGCCGTCGAGCTGGCGCAACACTTTTTGGATCGCGCAACCGCACACGCCGATTTAAACGCCTTCATTCGCCGCGACCCTGATGCCACGCTTAAGCAAGCCGCAGCTGCGGATGCGGCTATTTCGGCTGGACAAGCCAACGCCCTCACCGGCATTCCGATCGCGCACAAGGACGTGTTCGTCACGCGCGATTTCGCCACCACCGCTGGTTCAAAGATTCTCGCGCAGTACATGAGTCCGTTTGACGCCACCGTAGTTGCGCGCCTGAAAGACGCCGGCGCGGTGACTTTGGGCAAACTGAATATGGATGAATTCGCTATGGGTTCATCGAACGAAAACTCCTACTATGGCGCTGTGAAAAACCCGTGGAACACGGAACTCGTACCCGGCGGCTCATCCGGCGGCTCGGCCTGCGCCGTGGCGGCGGGCTTGACGATTGCCGCGACCGGCACAGACACCGGCGGCTCAATTCGCCAACCGGCTTCATTCACCGGCATCACCGGCATCAAACCAACGTATGGTCGCGTATCGCGCTACGGCATGATTGCCTACGCCTCATCGCTCGATCAAGCCGGCCCAATGGCGCGTAGCGCCGAAGATTGCGCCGTGATGCTCAACGCGATGCACGGCTTTGACGAGCGCGACTCCACGTCTATGCAACGCGATAACGAAGATTTCACCCGCTTGCTTGGACAAACGTATTCAGCCGACGCGACCGAATCCCAACCACTCAAAGGTTTGCGCATTGGCGTTCCGAGCGAATTTTACGGCAACGGTTTGGATGCAGATGTAAAAACCACTACCTTAGCCGCAATCAAACAATTCGAGCAACTCGGCGCCACCGTCGTGGACGTGCATTTGCCGCACACCGAATTGTCCATTCCGACTTATTATGTGATTGCACCGGCGGAAGCCTCCAGCAATCTGTCGCGCTTTGACGGCGTGCGCTACGGCCATCGCGCCGCGCAATACAGCGATCTCGAAGACATGTACCGCAAATCGCGCTCCGAGGGCTTTGGCTGGGAGGTCAAACGCCGTATTTTGGTTGGCACTTATGTGTTGTCGCACGGCTACTACGATGCCTATTATTTACAAGCGCAACGTCTGCGCCGCATGATCGCGCAGGATTACCAAAACGCCTTGGCGCAGTGCGACGTGATTATGGGGCCAGTTGCGCCAACGCCTGCGTGGCGTTTGGGCGAAAAATCCGACGATCCGGTACAAATGTACTTGGCGGATATTTACACGCTCTCGCTCAACTTGGCTGGCTTGCCAGGCATGAGCGTACCGTGTGGTTTTTCGGCAGATCAGCGTCCGATTGGCCTGCAAATCATTGGTAATTATTTTGACGAAGCGCGTCTGTTGCAAATCGCGCACGCCTTTCAGTCGGTCACCGACTGGCATCAACGCAAACCGGAGGTCGCACAATGATCCGCACACGCTCACTTTGGACTGGCCTCGCATTGGTCGGCGCCGTGTTGGTACTGAACGCCTGTAGCACCATCGTGCCGTCGTCGCGCTCCAGCGATGTCACCATCAACGGCGCGTGCGAGCAACGCGAGGAAGACGGCTACTACGATTTCATCAAATTAAAGGTGAACAGCAACGTGGTCGAGCAACTCGAATGGACGGCCAATCCGCGCCAAGGCCGTTGCCAATTCAACTTGGCTGACTTCACGCAGGTGAAAACCCGTCCGCAGACCGATTTGCAGTCGAAAAAAGACCGCCGTTGCCACATTTATATTTGGGAAAATGACCAATACGTCAGCGTTTCGGTGCTCAATTGCAAATCCGTGTGCGCGCAAAATGACCGGATTTTGCCAATTTTGCTGAACGAGCGCACCGGTAGTTGCGCGCAAAACACCACACGCTAACACGCTAAACACAAGGATGCATCATGAGTTGGGAAGTCGTCATCGGGTTAGAAACCCACGCACAATTATCCACCGTATCAAAAATTTTCTCCGGCGCGCCAATTGCCTACGGCGCCGAGCCGAACACCCAATCCTGCGCGGTTGACCTCGCATTGCCCGGCGTATTGCCCGTATTGAACCGCACGGCGGTGGAAAAAGCCATCACTTTTGGCTTGGCCATTGGCGCCGAAGTCGCCCCCGTGAGTGTGTTTGCGCGCAAAAATTATTTCTACCCCGATTTGCCCAAAGGCTACCAGATTTCACAATTTGAACTGCCCGTGGTGATCGGCGGCACGCTCTCGTTCAATGTCGGTGAAAAAGAAAAAGCCTACCGCAAAACCGTACAACTCACCCGCGCCCACCTCGAAGAAGACGCCGGTAAATCGGTACATGAGCTGTTCGACAACGAAAGCGGAATTGATCTGAACCGCGCCGGTACGCCGTTGCTCGAAATCGTCACCGAACCCGTGATGTACAGCGCCGCCGAAGCCGTGGCCTACGCCAAAGAACTGCACAAACTCGTGGTCTGGCTCGGCGTGTGTGATGGCAATATGCAAGAAGGCTCATTCCGCTGCGATGCCAACGTTTCCGTGCGCCGCGTCGGTCAAACCGAACTGGGCACACGCCGCGAAATCAAAAACCTCAACTCATTCAAATTCCTCGAAGACGCCATCAACTACGAGATCAACGAGCAAATTCGCATCATCGAAGACGGCGGCAAAATCCAACAAGCCACTGTGTTATTTGACCCCGCGAGCGGCCAAACCCGTGTGATGCGCACCAAAGAAGACGCGCACGACTACCGCTATTTCCCCGACCCAGATTTGCTCCCGCTCATGATTTCTGACGACTGGAAAGCGCAAGTCAAAGCCACCATGCCCGAACTGCCCGCCGCCCTGCAAGCACGCTTTGCCGAGCAATACGGCCTTTCGCAGTACGACGCCGAGCAAGTATCGATGAGCAAAGCGCACGCCGCCTACTTTGAAACCGCCGTCGCCACCATGAACCAGCCCGACGCCAAATTGGTCGCCAACTGGATGATGAGCGATCTGGCCGCCTCGCTGAACAAAGACAGTTTGGAATTGAGCGACAGCCCCGTTTCAGCCGCACGCTTGGCGCAGTTGCTCGCGAAAATTCAAGACAACACCCTGTCGAACAAACTGGCGAAAGAAGTATTCAACGCCGTTTGGACGGGTGAGCAAGCCGATCAAGGCGACGCACAAATTGACGCGATCATTGACGCGCACGGCCTGAAACAAGTCTCCGACAGCGGCGCAATCGAAGCCATCGTGTTAGAGGTCATGGCCGCCAATGCCGCCGTGGTCGAAGAATACCGCGCGGGCAAAGAAAAGAGCTTTGGCTTCCTCGTCGGTCAAGTCATGCGCGCCTCGAAAGGCAAAGCCAATCCGGCGCAGGTCAATGAGATTTTGCTCGCCAAACTCAAAGGCTAATCACCGGCTTAAACCCAAAAGCCCAAAAGCGCACGAATATCCTCGTGCGCTTTTTTATCATTGCTACCGCCGTTCAGCCCACAAAAAATAGCCTGACACTTCAAATCCTTAGACTAATTTAGGTGATATTGGGCGTATTTATCGTTCCCTCGCTCCAGCGTGAGAACGAAATGATGGGATGTCATATCCACGAAGTTGAGCCATGTCGCTGTAATGCTAATGAACGCTGTCGTTCGATTGGGCGGTTTGCTGTCTGAGCGTTTGGGACAAACGC
>CAXYYC010000035.1:0-18845 GCA_964293815.1 uncultured Burkholderiaceae bacterium | reverse complement strand
CGTCGATGGTGACGGGTTGGGCAATGCCGTTGTTATCGAAGCTGCCAATTCCCGTGTCGGTATTGGCAATCGGGGCGTCTTGCGGGTAATCAACGGTCACGCTACTTGGGTTTGAGGTCAATCCAGTTGTATCGCTGACGGTGTAGCTGATCGGCTTCGGGTCGCCTTTGAAGTCTGCTTCCGGTGTGAAGGTAATCGCGCCAGTATTCGGGTTGACGCTCCATGTGCCTTCACCTGGTACGGTCAGGGTTTTGCCATCATTGCTCAGTGTACTGCCTGCTGGTGGATTGACTAATTTGACTGATTTTGGGTCAATGTTGTTGTCTGCATCGGTATCGTTCTCCAGTACATCGATTGTCACTGGCTGCGCAATGCCTTCTGCACTGAAGCTGCCTATGGCTGTATCTGGTGTTGCGATCGGTGCGTGCTGAACCGGCGGTTTGGGGTCACTACCTCCTCCTGCAGCGGCAATACCACCAAGCGCCGCTGCCCCCAGTAGGAATGGGAACCATGCGATTTGCTCGTGTAGTAGCCCTAAGCTTTGGTAGCTACTGCTGCCATCTGCGACACTCCACGAGAGTAAATCGGTTGTGCCTTCTTGTGGTAGGTAGGTGTAGTATTCTCCATTTTCGGCCACACCAACCAATTTGACTTTGCCTTCTCCGTAGTAGTTTTCTATGATGACGTCCGCTGGTTGCTCCTGATCGGTCTCTTCGCCATCAGCATTGAGGAGAATCCACAGGTCTTTGCCTTTGCGCATGAGGAGAATTTGATCCGGCGCTCGGTGTTTGATCACGTCTCTAAGCTCATAGGTAACACCTGCTTTGGCTTGGATAATCGTCGGTTGCCCTGCTTTGCCTGAGCCAGACTTGACGACTACGGTGTTTTCTTCGGTCGCTTTTGCGCTTTTGGTGATGATTTCGATATCGTTGATCATGATTTTTTCCTTTGCCTTACTCTTGCAATGAGTACGTCATTTCAATTATTAATTCCGTTGGCTTATGGCTCTTTATTGTGAGCTAACGCCTTTGTGCTCTATCTTCTCGACCAGCCCCATCAGTTCGATGTTGACTCGGCGATCCGGTTGCAAGCATTTAATCAATTGTGCGGTGGCTTTATCGCCTCTACAGTTTCGAGTGATCGGCTCACGTTCGCCTTTTCCGAACACAACTACCGGTACTTGCAGACCTTGCTGCTTCATGTAGTTGGCAACAGTATTGGCGCGCGCCAGTGAGAGACGGTCGTTGTAGTTATCGCTACCCAGTCGATCCGTGTGGCCTATCACGCGTATTTGCTCCACTTGGGCTCCGTGCGTGGCAATGTCTTGCACCAGCTTACGTACGCTTGCTTGACCCGATGGCAGCATTTCGGTTTTATCAAATTTAAATAATGCATCTGCCGAGAGGTTGATTTGCTCGATGACTTTGAGTGGCGCGTTGCAAATCGGTTGGTGGCGGTTGATGATATGACTTTGATATAAACCTTTGGCCAACTGCTTGACTTGTTCCTCATCGAGTGTGCGTGCGCCGAAGTCTTTCTCGTTGAGTTCATATACTTGAAGGTAATGTGTTTGACCCGGTTCTGCTGTGAATTGGGTGTTTGCACCGGCTTTAACAGCATCGGTACGCGTGTCTATGCGGATGATTTGTTCACCAGGGCAGACCAAGGTTTCTGAGTAGCGGTGCGGTGGCAACGAACCGATTACTCGGTCGTTGAGGTATATCGTCGGGATATTTTTGTTCTGCGCATTTTCCCGAATAAACACGATTCGACCTATGTCTTCTGATACACGTTCCGCTAATTTGACTTTCGTTTCGCTGAGATAGCCCTCCGTCGTCTTCACCCGACTGAAACTGTCTGTGCTGCAACCTGCTATCGTTGCCGCTAAAGTAACGGACATCACCAGAGTTGTAACTCTATTGATTAACATAAGTGAATCCCTCCCAATGTCATTATTTTTTGATTAAGGCGCAATCCTTAACAAAATTACAGGCAAAAATAACATCTTTTTGTTAATATCTATCACATAAGATAATCAACAAAATGACTTCCTTTTTTTAGCCTATCATACATTAGCGGGGTTCTTTAGAAAAAAAACTTATTTAGATCAAGTAGTTAATCGTATACACAAACATCATAATTAATTATTATTATCATTTATATTGTATTGTTTACACTTACTTAACGTTTGAAAATATCATTCAATTGTGAAGTTAATGTGGAATTGCACTACTAATCAATTAATAACCTACAAAAATCAAATAAAACAGAGTTTTTTATTATTTTATTTAAAATTAGCAGTTACATTTATGGTAAAAATAAATGAATTTATGATTGTTAATAAGAATACCGCTAAAATGAAATTTTTAGCGTTAAGGGATAATGAATACGATCTTTTTATTTGAATAAGGTATTCAAAATCAATTTTAATTATAAATATTCATGCAAAAATCGCCCATTTTGCAAAAAATGAATGATTTGCGCATTCACCGCTGGCGCGATGAGCATCTCCGTATGACTGATATTCATACACACGCGATCGGTTTCGCCGCCTTTGAGTTCGGTTTCCACCAGACTGACGGTGCCATCACTTGGCTGCGGTAGGGTTTTAACCATGCGGCCAAAGCCTAAATTACGCGTACCTGCGATCACGCCGATTTGTATATTTTGCGGCAACTCTGCGCGCGTCACGCCGTGCCAATCCAAAATAGACCGCCCTAAGGCTCGCCCCAGTAGCGGCCAATGATGTACGGTCCGTGCTGCATACGAGCCGTTAATCGGGCTGCCGCACAGCACCACTCGCCCAAGTGCGGGTATTCCTGCGCTGCCAAATTCATGACCATGACGACGCAGCATGTGCATAATGACCATGCCGCCCATGCTGTGACCGACTAAGTGAATTTTCTCGGTATTTTTCTCCGACCGTTTGATCGCACGAAACAGCCGATCTGCGTTCTGATCCATTTGCTTGAACACTGTTGGATAGGAGTAAACCACCGATTCCATGCCCGCGTCGCGCATTGCACGTTGCCAATACAGACAAGCATAGCCGGACATCCATAAACCGTGTAATAGGAAGGTTTTTTCCATAGATGATTGGCAATGTGTTGCGTCGTTATGATAAAAAAGGCGGGAACCCCCACCTTTTTCAATTCGTTGATTATTGTGCCACAATGACCAAAGCCGGACGAAGGACGCGATCCGCGATTTTAAAGCCTTTTTGTATGACTTCCACCACCATACCGCTGTCCAAATCCGATGGCACCATCGAAATCGCTTGGTGGTAATGCGGGTCGAATTTTTCACCTTTCGGGTCAACCGCTACCACACCGCCTTTTTCCAGCGCGCCGATCAGTTGTTTAAACGTTAATTCAACGCCCTCTCGCATGACGTTGATATCACCACTTTGATCTTGCATGGCTTTTTCCAAGCTGTCTTGCACGGGAACCAGCGCTTCGGCAAATTTCTCAATCGCGAATTTATGCGCTTTACTCACATCGTCAGCCGCGCGGCGACGAACATTTTCCATCTCGGCGGCCAGACGCAGCAACTGGTCTTTCAGCCGACCGTTTTCGTCTTCTAACAGAACTTGAGGGTCTTCTGAAACCTGATCGAAATCCAAACGCACTTCGTCTAAATTTTCAGCCGTTGGCGCTGTATCGGTGTTTTGTGTTTCGGCGTTGTTTGGGTTATTTTGCTCTTGCTCGTTCATATCGCACTCTTTATTCCATTGAACATAAAAAAATCAAATACTGTCTTGTATATAAGGCTCAAGCCCGTTTATTCAAGCGTGTTCGTGAATAAATTGTTTGATCGCTTCCACCTCATTCGGCAGGTTAAATACTTTTTGCGGCAATGATTCAATGTCGCGGGTCGCGTCAGGACGCGGCGCACGCACGCCCAAAGCTTCCTGAATCGTATCCTCGAATTTCGCTGCCTGTGCGGTTTCTAAAACCACCATCGGTACGTCTTTTTCCAAATACTGATACGCGACGAACACACCATCGGCCGTGTGTGGGTCAATGATCTCGCGATAGTCGTGAAACACTTCACGGATCGCTTGTAAACGCTGATTGTGCGTGCTGCTGCCCGAAACAAAACCGTATTGCTCACGGATTTTCGCAAACTCAGGTGTGCCGGACAAATCAAACTGACCGGTTTTTTCTACTTGTTCAAACAATGCGCGGGTTTTGCCTGCGTCGCGTCCCATCAAGTCAAAAATAAAGCGTTCAAAGTTCGAGGCTTTGGAAATATCCATCGACGGGCTACTGGTGTGGTGCGTATCTTTCGCACCGCGCACGCGGTACACGCCGGTTTTGAAAAACTCATCCAAGACATTGTTTTCATTGGTCGCGACCACCAGTTTGTCAATCGGTAAACCCATTTGACGCGCGATATGACCTGCACAAACATTGCCAAAATTACCCGACGGCACGGTGAACGACACACGCTCATCATTGGACTCGGTTGCGGCGAAATAGCCTTTGAAATAGTACACCACCTGCGCCATCACACGCGCCCAGTTGATCGAATTAACCGTACCGATCTGATGCGCCGCTTTAAACGCATGATCGTTCGACACCGCTTTGACAATATCCTGTGCGTCGTCAAATACGCCCTCAATCGCGATATTGAAAATATTTTCGTCCTGCAAACTGTACATTTGCGCTGTTTGAAAACGGCTCATTTTGCCTTTCGGCGTGAGCATGAATACTTTCACGCCATGTTTACCGCGCATCGCGTATTCCGCCGCACTGCCCGTATCGCCTGAAGTCGCGCCCAAAATATTCAGCGTCTGCCCACGGCGAGCCAAAACGTATTCAAACAAGCTACCGAGCAATTGCATCGCCATGTCTTTGAACGCCAGCGTCGGACCATTGGACAAACCCAGCAATGACAAATTCGTACCCTTCTCTTTACCCAAACGGGTCAACGGCGTGATGTCCTCAATCCACTGTCCACCGCGTGCATTGATAAACACCTGCGGCGAATAGGTTTTTGAAACCAATGGTGCAAGCTCCTCTGGCGCAATATCAGTGACAAACTTGCGAAAAATCGCGAATGCCAATTCAGAATACGACAGGTGGCGCATCGCAGATAACTCTTCTTTAGAAATCTGCGGATACTGCTCAGGCAAGTACAAACCGCCATCTGGCGCCAAGCCGCCCAATAAGATATCGCAAAACTGCTCGCCGGCAGCGTGACCACGGGTTGAAATGTATTTCATAGTTAGACCATTTAGGTTGTGTCAAACGGTGAGGCACACCATTAAAAGAGGAAATCAAACAGCTTATTATTATAAAGGAAGGACGCTTCATTTCCCATAGTTTAGATGCGGTAAGCGCGATTTATCCGCTCCGACTGAGGCTTCTCGGTCAAACTTGCCAATCAATCGGCTGCTTGCCCTGCGCCAGCAGAAGCTCATTGGCTTTCGCAAAATGATTACAGCCCGAGAAACCGTTTCCAGCCAATGGTGACGGATGTACAGCGGTTAAAATATGGTGTTTGCCCGCATCGATCAGCTCGGCTTTTTTCTTGGCAAAATTACCCCAGAGCATAAAAACCACGCCCTCATTGCGCTCGGAGATCGTGCGAATCACCGCATCAGTGAAATTTTGCCAGCCCAAACCGGCGTGACTTGCCGCACGGCTTTGCTCCACGGTCAAAACCGCATTGAGCAAAAATACGCCTTGCTGCGCCCAATGCGTCAAATCGCCGTGATTCGGAATGGTAAAACCCTCAATCGTGCGCGCCAACTCTTTATACACATTGCGTAAAGACGGCGGAATCGCCACGCCATGCGGCACGGAAAAAGACAAGCCCATTGCTTGATTCGGCTGATGGTACGGGTCTTGCCCCAGAATAACCACCTTCACCTCGGACAGCGGCGTGGTGTTGAACGCGTTAAAAATCAAGCTGCCGCGCGGATAAACCGTTTTCCCTGCATTTTTTGCGGCAAGTAATTGCTCTTTGATTTGGGCGAAATACGGCTGATCGAACTCGTATGCCAATGCCGCTTTCCAGCTCGGTTCTATTTTGACATCCGCAACCTGTACACCGTTCATAAGCCCTCCAGTTCCTGTTGAACAATTGATCGTTAAAGCGCAAAAACAGACGGATTTTAACATGAGCTGGTACCAAAACCCAATTGATACAGCAATGATAAACCCACGACAGCGTTTCTTTTTCCACGCCACAATTTCGGCTTTTATACCACTCGGTTTGCGCCAAGAAACCCCTGACACTCTATTTTTCAACCGCACCTCATCCATTGACGGCGACACCGAACTGGGGCTGATTGTCAAAAATATGCTGGATGCGGTTGAGTGGCCGAGTTTTTCACAAAATTAAACCATCAATCGATAAAAAAGCCGTGGTTTGTTTGCTCACTCGTATTAAAATCCATTCAACACATTGCACACAGGAATGCAACAAGATGAGCCACTTAACACTATTGTCCATTCAAATTGCCTGCGCCAAACCGCTGAATATCAGTGGTCAACAGGTGCTGAGTGCGATTCATAAAACCAGCGTATCCGGCGCAGTCACGGTCAAGCCACTGGGACTGGATGGCGACGAACAGGCTGATTTGAGCGTACATGGCGGCCTATCCAAAGCTGTTTACGCCTACCCTTCGGAGCATTATCCGTATTGGCGTGAGCAGCAAAGTCAATTGGGATTGGACAATCCACTGCCCTACGGTAGCATGGGTGAGAATTTAACGCTCGCGGGTTTGTTGGAACACGATGTCTATGTCGGCGACGAATTGCACTTTGCCGACTGCATTTTGCGCGTGACCGAACCGCGCCAACCATGCTTTAAATTCAACGCGGTGATGAATGACAAACGCGCCGCGAAAAAGATGGCGCACACTGGATATTGCGGCTTTTATCTCGCAGTGGTTCGTACCGGCACGCTGCGCGCGGGCGAAGCGTTCACCCTCGTGCACGGCGCACGCGATACAGCCATCAGCGAACTATTTAAAGTGGCAATGCGCAAAACCGCATCGGATTGAACCGATTGGCGCGCATGGAAACAAAAAAAATGCCCAAGCAGAGACTTGGGCATTTTTATTCCTGCATTTACCGCTTAGGCACAGCAACCCTTACTATCTGATTCGCCCGCACAGCACGCGCCGGTAGCCGCTGCGGCGGTCACGACGATTTCAACTTTGTATTCAGCCCCCGCCAACGCGCCGATTTCCACCGTCGCGCGTGTGGGCAGACCTTGTGGCGACACCCACGCTTGCCACGCCTGATTCATCTCGCCAAAGGTGGCAATATCGGTCAGGTAAATGGTCGCCGTCAATAAGCGACTTTTATCCGTGCCTGCTTTTGCCAACAAACCATCAACTTGCGCCAATACATTGGCGGTTTGTTGCAAAACCGTACCCGGCGCATCGGGCGTAGCCGATTCGTCCACTTGACCGGCGAGATACACAACGCCGTTATAAACGACGGCTTGGCTCATGCGGTTGTTACTGTCTATGCGTTGAATCATATCAATCTCCATTTCTATCAGTGCTGTTTAAATTTCTAAGTTATCAATCAATCGGGTTGTGCCCAAACGTACCGCAGCCAAAATCACCAGCGGCTCGCCAGCAAGCACCTGCTCCGCACTTGGCTCCAGCAAATCATGCTGACGGCGAATGGCAATGTAGTCGGGCTTCCAGCCATGCGCGCTTAATTCGTTCACGGCGTCGTGTTCTAATTGTGCCAATGGCGTCAACTGCTGTGCGCCCTGTTTGACCTGCTCGACCTGCTTGACCTGTGCAAGCAGTCGCTCACGCACCTGATTGAGCACGCGGTACAAACGTGGCGCTTCGGCGCGTTCATTAGCGGATAAATATTGGTTGCGTGAGGACAGCGCCAATCCGTCGGCATCGCGCACGGTTTCTGCCGCGATGATTTCCACCGGCAAGGCCAATTGACGGCACATCGAGCGGATAATCATCAACTGCTGATAGTCTTTTTTACCAAATACCGCGACTTTGGGCTGCACGCAGGAGAACAGTTTCAACACCACGGTGCACACGCCTTGGAAAAAACCTGGGCGAAATTCGCCTTCGAGGATATCACCCAAATCATGCGGCGGCTGAACGCGGTATTCTTGCGGCTCTGGGTACAATTCTTTTTCAGTCGGTGCGAACAGGACGTACACATGCTCCTTTTCCAGCTTATCCACATCCGACTGCATGGTGCGCGGGTATTTGTCAAAGTCTTCATTCGGGCCGAACTGCAAGCGATTAACAAAAATACTCGCCACCACAGGGTCACCATGCACCGCCGCCAAGCGCATCAAGCTCAAATGCCCTTCGTGCAAATTGCCCATCGTCGGCACAAAGGCGACACGATTCTGTCCGTGCATTTGTGAGCGTAATTCATTGATATCGGAAATAATTCGCATGGTGATTCCTGAAGCCTATATAAAAATTGTTTAAGTTATTGTTATTGGCTTTTTGAGCCTTTAGTGTCATTCATGCCATTGCATTCACCGCCGATGAAGCCATGAACCTCCGGCTGACCACAGGCACTACACCCATTGCCATAGGTTTGCAACTGGCGCCCTGCGGCATCATAGCCACAAACTGGCTCGTACTGCATGGTGCAGGCATCAGGGCGGAATTTACAGATTTTCATCCCCGTTGGCAAGGTTGGCTGGACTTGCGGCTTAGGTTCAGATGATTGCGGCGGCGTTTGACACGCCGCTAACAGCACGGCAATCCCTACGGATAAACTCAGTTTGCGTAACATCATACCCCTCCCGTAAAGCCATGTTCTGGCTGTGGAAATTCACCGGATTTGACTTGCGCCACATACTCGGCAACCGCCTCTGCAATGCTGGATTTGCCCTGCATGAAATTTTTAACAAACTTCGCCTTTTTGCCCGGAAATACGTCCAGCATATCGTACAATACCAATACCTGACCGTCGGTGTCTTTACCCGCACCAATGCCGATGGTGACCATTTTCACATGCTCGGTGACGAATTTGCCGACGTGCATCGGAACGGCTTCGATCACCAGCATACTCGCGCCTGCCTCTTGCAAGGCCAAAGCGTCCTGCAACAACTGATCGGCGGCCGCGCTGGTTTTCGCCTGCACCTTGAATCCGCCCAATTGATACACCGATTGTGGAGTCAAACCCAAATGCGCGCAGACCGGAATACCGTTTTGAACCAAGGTTCGCACCGTATTGGCCAGCCACGCGCCGCCTTCGACTTTCACCATGTGCGCGCCCGCCTGCATCAGTTTGACTGCGTTATGCAGCGCGTCTTCGGTCGTGCCATACGAGCCGAATGGCATGTCGGCAACCACCCACGCACGCGATTGCGGGCGGGTGTATAGCCCGCGTAACACGGCCTTGGTGTGATACACCACGTCATTCATTTGCACCGGAATCGTCGTGCGTTGACCTTGAATCACATTGCCCAGCGAATCGCCGACTAAAATACAATCAACGTGTTGCGTGTCCAATAAGGCGGAAAAAGACGCATCATAGCAGGTCAGCATGGCGATTTTTTCGCCCTTGGCTTTCATTTCCTGCAATACGGTCAGGGAAATCGGCTTGAGCGGTTTGCTCTCTACTGCGCCTTGACTTGGCGCTTCGGCATTTCCATACGCAGCATTTTGGCTCATCGTATTCTCCTTTAATTTAATCTTGTGATGTCTTGATCGACGATCTGCGCTTTCAGATCACGCACTGAGACTCGTTGTCCGAGCGCATTATGCCACGAGATGTCGGGGTTGAGGTCAAACAGTGGATGGAGCACGAAGGCGCGCTCGTGCATACGCGGATGTGGGAGGAGCAGCGTGTCGGTATGACACACCGTGTCGCCGTACAACAAAATGTCCAAATCGAGGGTACGCGGCGCATTTTTGTAGCTGCGCGCACGGCCAAACTCGCCTTCGATGCGGTGTAATTCGCGCAGAAGCGCATCCGCAGGCAAAGTGGTGTGCAGTTGCGCTACCGCATTGACATAGTTCGGTCCATCGGCATTTTCGCCAAGCGGCGCACTGCCGTACAGCGGCGAGCGAGCGATTAGCTGTGTTTGCGGCAACTGCGCCAAGGCGTCAATCGCCGCCAGTACAGTGGTTTGCGCCTGCCCGAGATTACCGCCAATACCGATGAATGCCGTCACCGCAGGATGATTCATCGCGCTCATGAGGCCTCGTTTGTCGATGGCGCATTGTGTTCAGCGGCCACGCCACCATTCGCCGTATCCGCAGTTTTCGCTTTTGGTTTGCGGCGACGGCGGCGTTTTTTCGGTTTATCTGTACCGTCTGCTGGTGTCGTTGCGGTCGTCAACGTACTGGCTTTTTTCGGTTGCTGACGCAACGCTTCTATCATGCGTTGGCGCTCCGCGCCATTGGCAGCATACATATCGCCCCACCATGCGGCGATTTCTTCGCCCTCTTCACCCAGATGACCACGTTGCGCACGCAGAAGCAAAAAGTCGTAACCAGCACGGAAACGTGGAGTTTCTAACACGCGCTGAATCTGGCGCGGCAAACGACGCTCCAAGCGCGGTTGCATGCTCCAGATATCGCGCATATCGCTGACAAAACGTTTGGTCATGGTGACTTGCTCTTTATCCTGATTAATCACCTCACCCATCGCCAAATCCAACGCAACCACCACCGGATTGTGTGCCCGATGTGCCAACCAGCGTTCTTCAACCTTCAACCACATCAGTGCGGCAAACAAAAAGCCCGGCGAAATCGATTTGTCCTCATGCACGCGCTCGTCGGTCTGAGCCAACACCGAACGCACCCAGTCCATACCACGCTCACTTTGTACCACATCGTGCAAGACCGGCATGAGATAAGCGGTAAAACCGTATTTTTGCAACACTTCGAAGCTTCTGAGCGCATGCCCCGTAGTGAAAAATTTCAATGTCTCGTCAAACAAACGCGCCGAAGGAATATTACCAAGCAAGCCGCGATTGGCCTGCATCGCTTCAAGCGTATGTGACTCGGCTTCAAAACCGAATTTCGCCATGAAACGCAACACGCGCAACATCCGCACGGGATCCTCACGAAAGCGCGTTTCTGGATCGCCAATGATGCGCAGCACCTGATCGTTCAGATCGCTCACGCCACCGTGGTAATCCAAAACCACTTGACGTTTGACATCGTAATACAGCGCATTGATGGTCATGTCGCGGCGAGAGGCGTCGGACTCGATATTGCCATACACATTATCGCGCAGCACACGCCCGTGTTCATCGGTTTCCTGATCCTCTAAATTATCCGAGCGAAACGTCGTCACCTCGATCAAATCGCGTTTGTGCATGACGTGCACAATGCGAAAACGTCGCCCAATGATGCGCGAGCGGCGAAACAGTTTCAAAACCTGCTCAGGACGCGCATTGGTCGCCACGTCAAAATCCTTTGGAATGTGACCGAGCATCAAATCACGCACCGCACCGCCGACCACATACGCCTCAAAACCCGCTTCGCTCAAAATTTCGCTGACCACGCGCGCCGACTCGGGGATGTAGCGTGGATTAATGCCGTGCTTTTTCGCCGGATACGAGTGCGCTTTATGTACAACGGATTTTGCCGCACGGGCTTTGAGTTTCTTGCGCGCTTCGCGCGAAGTACCTGCCGTTCCACTGGGACGATCTACTGCATTCAACTCATCAGTCGCCGAGGTTTTCACCTGACGCCCTTTGGGTGTAAATAATTGTTTTATAAAATTTTTTATCATTTTTATCTATCGTTTTTTACTGCATATCAAATAATTTTAAAATCGGCCAACGGCGCGCCAATGCAATCCCATGCAAGGTGTCATCGGGATTACACGCGATCGGGAATGTGGCTTTTTCCAGCAGCGGCACATCGTTCATTGAGTCCGAGTAAAAAAAGGTCACTACGCTGTTCCAATCCGCATCGTGCTCATTCAACCACTGCGTCACGCGCGTGATTTTACCCGCTTGAAAGCTTGGCACACCAAAAACCTTACCGGTGAATTGCCCATCCTTTTGCTCAGGTGTCGTGCCCATAATGTGTTTAAAACCCAAACGCCAGCCAATCGGCTCAATCACAAATTCATTGGTTGCACTAATCAATACACATTCGTGACCCACATCCTGATGCTTTTTCACCAAATCCAGCGCCTCAGGGCGAATCATCGGCTCAATGAATTCAGCCATAAACTGCTCGCGCCATTGTAACAACTCCGCCATCGGATGCTGAGTCAGCACTTCAAAGGCAAATTCCGAATACTCAATAATATCCAATGTTCCCGCGCAATATTGCATATAAAAGTAATCGTGCTTATTCTTAAAACCAACCGCATCCACAAAGCCGTTTTGAGCCAAAAACGCCCCCCAACCGTGATCCGAGTCGCCCGGAATCAAGGTTTTGTCCAAATCAAATAAGGCTATTGTCTTCTTCATCATATTCCCAAAATTGTGTCATCTATTTGTATCATTTATTTGCATCACTTATTGGCGACTGACTTATCAGCGCTACGCATCTCTTGTGCATCAGCGCTCAACCACTCCTTGAGCAAAGGCACGGTGATTGCCTGCTTTTTTTGCAGACCATAGCGATCCAATTGCACCAAACACTCATGCAATTTTGACAAATCACGGCTGGAGTAACGCAGCATGTAATCAATCACCCCATGACCGAGGGTCAACCCGCGCTGTTCCGCCTGTTCAAACAACACCTGCGCCTTTTCATCATCGGTCAGCAGATGCAACTCATACACCAAGTCCCACGCCAAGCGCGTGCGCAAATCCGGCAAAAAATCGAGCGGCAAATGCACCGGCGAGCAATTCGCGGTCAGCACCATATGCCGCTCATCATGGGTATCGCCGACTCGCTCGGAGCGAATCGCGTTGAACAGATGAAACAAATGAGTCTGTTGCCGCGCACTAAAGCCATCGACATCATCCACCAAAAACCAGCGAAAATCGCCTAAAGTGACTTCATCATCAAAATCACTCGCGGTCAAATACACCGCCCGATCCGACACGGCCAAACTGCGCAAAATATGCGTTTTACCCGCACCACCAGCGCCCCACAGATACAAAGCCATCGGTTCAAAACGGTCAGCGATCAAATCATACAAATGCCGAAGTACCTCGACATTACGCCCGACAATCAGATTCTCCAATCGCGGCTCATCACTCAAACTCAATTCCAAAGCAAATTGCGGATACATCATCAAATTAACCCTGCTCCTTGGTCGTACCTTGCTCAGTACCGTTGCGTGCAGCTCCATCTTGTTCAACAGCAGCATCCGGCAAAACCGACACCACCACCGTTGGCGTTGCTTCAGCCAGATAAAAGGCACTGTTAAAATAAGCATCACGAGCCAAACGGGTCAACACCACCAATACCGCACTCACTGGCAAGGCAAACAACATACCCACAAAGCCGAACAAACTACCAAAAATCAATAATGCCAAAATCACGCCCACTGGTGACAAACCGATGCGCTCACCCACCAAACGCGGCGTCAACACATAACTTTCCAGCAACTGCCCCACACCGTACACCGTCAATACCAAAAAGAACGGAATCGTCAAACCGAACTGCAACAACGCGGTCAATGTCGCCAACACAAAGCCCAAACTAAAGCCCAAATACGGAATAATCACAAACAAACCGGTCAAAATCCCCACCGGAATCGCCACCTGTAGGCCAATCAGCTTGAGTGTCACCGCGTAATAAACCGCCAAACTCAGCATCAGCAAAACCTGTCCGCGCATATACTGCGAGAGCACCTCATCCATCTCCTGACTGACACGCCAAAAACCCGCACGCCAGCGTTTGGGCAACAACTGACGCCACTGTTTGACATGCTCAGGCCAGCTCACCAATAAAAAGTAGGTCAAAATTGGCACCAGAAGCGCCCAAGACAAGGTACTGAGCAACACCGAACCGCCTTGCATCAAATAACGCCAAACGTCTTGCCCCAGCTTGGAAAAATTAACCTTATCCGCGATGAAATCTTGCAACTGCTGCAACCAATTACCATTGTTTATCTCAGGCAGAAAGTTCTGAATCACGCCAGAATTGACCAACAGACGATGCGCCTTGGTCACGATCTCCGGCAATTTCTGTTGCAAAATATCTAATTGCGAACTGATGATCGGCCACGGAATAAACACCATAAAAATCAATGCCAACAACACCAAGCTGACCGCAACCAAAGCGCCGATACCGCGCTGAAGCCCCATTTTTTGCAACTTATAGACCAAGGGATGCAACAAATATGCCAAAAATGCCGCAAAAATTAATGGCAAAATGACACCCTTTATTGTCCATAAAAACCAGAAAAACGCTACAATAGCGACTAATACGAGAGCAGCAAAAACCAACTGCTTCCACGCATTTCTGTCTTTCAAATTCATCGCTTTTCCTTTAAATCAAACCAATACATCGCAATATATCGCGCGACATCGCGCAAACCCGAATAAACCCATATTCTATAGGACTTTTAAGCATTATGGCGAATCAGCCCCAACTTCTCAATACAGAAAATCAACAAAACACCGGATTATCCTACAAAGATGCCGGTGTGGACATCGATGCCGGTGATGCGCTGGTCGAACGCATCAAACCCTATGCCAAAAAAACCATGCGCGAAGGCGTACTGAATGGTTTGGGCGGATTTGGCGCGCTGTTTGAAATCTCCAAAAAATACCAAAATCCTGTACTGGTTTCTGGCACCGACGGCGTCGGAACCAAACTCAAGCTCGCGTTTGAATGGGGCTTTCACGATACCGTCGGGATCGACTTGGTCGCGATGAGCGTGAATGATATTTTGGTGCAAGGCGCCGAACCGCTGTTTTTCCTCGACTACTTCGCCTGCGGCAAACTCGATATCGAAACGGCTGCCAACGTCATCAAAGGCATTGCACAGGGTTGCGAGCAGTCTAATTGCGCCCTAATCGGCGGCGAAACCGCCGAAATGCCCACCATGTATCCAGACGGCGAATACGATCTCGCAGGTTTCGCGGTCGGCGCGGTGGAAAAGGACAAAATCATCAACGGCAGCACCATCACTGCGGGCGATGTGATTTTGGGCTTGGCCTCCAACGGCGTGCACTCCAACGGCTTCTCACTGGTGCGCAAGGTATTGGAAGTATCACAAGCCGATCTGAATATGGATATGGGCGGCGTCACATTGCAACAAGCCATCAGCGCCCCAACCCGCATTTATGTCAAACCCATTTTGGCCACGTTGGAGCAAGTTACCATCAAAGGCATGGCGCACATTACCGGTGGCGGTCTGACCGAAAACGTGCCGCGCGTGCTGCCCGAAGGTCTACAAGCCGTCATCCACAGCAACTCATGGACACGCTCACCGCTGTTCCAATGGCTGCAAACCGCAGGCAATATCTCTGATGACGAAATGCACCGCGTATTTAACTGCGGCATTGGTATGGTGGTGATTGCCTCTGCCAATGACGCGGACAAAGCGCGTGAAATTCTGAGCGCGCAAGGCGAAACCGTATTCACGTTGGGCGAAATTCGCGCCCTACCTGCGGGTGAAGCACCCACCATCGTGGTCTAAACATGATGTTGCGTACCCTGCTTAACGGCAAAATTCACCGTGCGACGGTCACTGAAGCCGACCTGAATTACGTCGGCAGCATTACCATTGACCAAGACATTTTGGATGCTGCGAATATTGCCGTTCACGAAAAAGTACAGATCGTGAACAACAATAACGGTGCTCGGTTTGAAACCTATGCCATTGCGGGCACACGCGGCTCAGGCGTGATTTGCCTGAATGGTGCGGCAGCACGCATGGTGCAAACCGGCGACGTGGTGATTATCATGTCCTATGTGCAGTTAAGCAATGACGAACTGGCACAGCACCGCCCCAATGTGGTGATTATGGGTGAGCACAATCGAATTAAAGAAGTCATTCACTACGAACCGGCGCACACGGTTTTCTAAACATTTTCAGATAAAAAACGCACCTCATCGGTGCGTTTTAGTTTATTGGCAAAGCATGAGCGCCGAGGCCTAATTACTTGCGCATATATTGATACAGCGATACCAAGCTCAACACGATCAGTATCGGCGGAAAAATCACCCAATCAATGCGAATATTTCCCTGTGTCGACAAGCTCGCCAAATAAAGCTCATAAGCGATAAATGCAGCATAGGCAAGCAATGTGGCGATCTGAGTTTTTGTCATTTTGACCTTAACTCTGTGCGGTGTACGTTGTAGAGTGCGCGCAGGCAGGCACTCTGACGTGCCATCATACGCCCAGTTTACGATGCTCTACCATCGTGCATTTGTTTTGCACCACGCGCATTCCTGCGGCTTTGGCTTTTTCTGCCGCCGCATTATTGACCACACCCAATTGTGACCAAAAGACCTTCACATCGCCCCGCGCAATGGTCGCATCAGCAATCGCATCCAAAGCCTCGGGTTTGCGAAAAATATCCACCATATCAATGGCGAACGGCACATCAGCCAATGAAGGATAGGCTTTTTCGCCCAAAATCGTGATGTCCTTGGGATAAATTGGCACGATTTTATAACCCGCTTGTTGCAAATATTCCGCCACATGATGGCTATCTTTGCTCGGGTCGGGCGACAAACCGACCACGGCGATGGTTTTCACCTCGTTGAAAATCGCTCGGACGTCTTCCGAAGAGGCATTAACGGTTGGAAATTCGCATTCCATAGCAAGCTCCTTTTGTGAATTTTTGTGAATACAGATTGTGTGATTGTTGGTTGTATGATGCCTCAACCACACGAGCAATGCCGTGTGGCGGACATGCCTTGACTATAGCAGATATAGCAAGCACCTGCTCACACCGCTCAAAATCAAGTATTGAGCGTGCCATAAAAAACGGGTTTGATCTCTCAAACCCGTTTTTGATTCATTACGACGCGGTAGAAGCCTTTCGTAAAATCGCGTACAGCTGATCTTTCAAATGCAGTTTTTCTTTTTTCAGCTCTTCGATCTCTTCGTGCGTCCCATGAATCACGTGCGTTTCCATATTTTTGATTTTGTGATCCAGCTCATGATGTTTTTCAAATAAATGATGAAAATGAGCGTCTTCAGTTTTGAGACGGCTAATCAAATCGCGGTATTCTGGAAACATGTCTTTGTCCTTTAAAAAGTAATTTTTATAACTCATGGTTTCACGCTTGACGAGACCGCTACCGCAAAACCACCACCCAAAAATCATTCAAACGGTGTGACTAAATGATAACCTATTTTGATTGGATTGGCGATAAAAAGCCAGATAAAAACCGCCCAATCAAGTACAGATTATTTTACTCGTGCAATGCTTTGGGGCTAACGACAACGCCATCCGCGTCCGCATACACCCAGTCACCCGGATTCACACGTACCCCCTGAATGTACACGCCCAAATCACGCTCGCCTGCGCCCTTTTTCAATGAACGCAAAGGCATGGCGGCCAACGCTCGAACGCCGATGGCCAGCTCATTGATTTCACCCGTATCGCGCACGCAGCCATCCACTACGATGCCCGCCCAACCGTTTTGCGTACCCGCCTTGGCAATATTGCCCCCGACCAGCGCACAACGCACGCTCGCGCCGCCATCGACGATCATGACTTTCCCCGTGCCGTTGTCGTTTTCCAAAGCCTTTTTAATCAGCGTATTGTCTTCAAATACCTTGAAGGTCACTGCTTGACCATGAAATGCCTGTGCTTGACCATAACTCTGAAAAACCGGCGGTAGTACATGAATCAATCCGGCGTGAATGTCGTTCTCAAACTGGTCGCATAAATCAGTGGTGGCGATGCTCATATTGGCTCCTTATCAAATAAAAATGGTTTATTCTTTACGCTCACCCGCTTGCTCAAGCGTATCACTACCTTTTCGCGGTGCGGCGTCATATTTCGGATCATACGGTTGTTCGTAGGTATCGTGAATCCGTTGAAAGTTGATAATATTTTTACCATCGTGGCTTTTCTCAATCATATCAGCGAATTGCTCGTACCAGCGCACGTCTTTGTGGTGGTAGGTGTGGCGCGCATTAATGTTTTGGCCAATGGTTTCATCCGTACCATCAAGCACCAGTACGAATAAAAAATCCTCCTGCGCCCAGTCCTCTGCGCTCATGCCATACAGCGGGCTATTGCGCGTGATTGGGTGCATGATGGTCCAATTCAAGACAAACATCGGGTTGGATTTATGGCGTAGTGCCAATTCGGTATAGCGGCGGAAGGTCTGTCCTTCTTCGTTCACCGCCGTGCGTACCAGCCAAAGTTTGGCCTCCGCGCCATTGATGTGATTGTGCCGCTCATTCGCCACGCGCGTCATCCACATCATTTGACCTTCGTGCCGACCGATGACGGCCTGATTGGCAAAAATAATCCGCGCGCGCGGTCGGGCAAAGCGTGCAAATGCCAAGCCGGTAATCACTGCCGAATACAACAAGCCCGAATACGACTCAATCATCGCAATCGTGTGCGTATAAAAACTGATCGGATACATATTGCCATAGCCAACTGTCGCAAACGTTTCAACGGAGAAGAAAAACACAAACCACGGTTTGCCATGCGGGACATTGCCAATGCCATCTATTTTCAAAAAATAGAGAAAGGCAAATACCACATTGATCAGTAGAAACGCCGCGGCCGACCACGCAATGAACTGCCACCACGGACTGGTCATGCTCGCGTGGTAAAAATCTTGCCATTTCGATTGGCGTCGAGTCAGTGCAAACACCTCACGATTGGCGACGCGCAGCTTGCTCAATTGATAGTCATGCTGCCCGCCCAAATGATTCGGGAAAAAATGCGAAAAATCTTTCGGCTTTTTGGGGGCTGCGTGTGCTGAATACTCATTCACCGTCACTGTGCTGGCCTCGCCCGTTGGGGCGGC
>CAXYYC010000034.1:0-20196 GCA_964293815.1 uncultured Burkholderiaceae bacterium | reverse complement strand
GATGTGTGCATTGGCTCATGCTCAGCACTCACTCGCCGCGCATTCAAGCGAGGTGAACTGGGAAAGGATTTGGCCGATGGCTCTGCGGGTGTTTGCCCTGGCTCAGCATTCGCTTGCGTCATAATGAGTGGATGGTGAAATACGGTTGATGATTACGGTTAAAGATAAAACCCATACGGCATTTTACGAATATTTTGCCCTATTTAACAATGGATGGCGGATAAAAAAGGCAGTCATTGACTGCCTTTTTTGATCTATTAATGGATGCGTTCACGATCCAATTACATATTGTTGATCATTTCTTGGCCGAACTGTGAGCAAGACACTTGGGTCGCGCCTTCCATCAAACGCGCGAAGTCATACGTCACTTTTTTCGCATCAATGGATTTTGCCATGCTTGCCAAAATCAAATCAGCCGCTTCGGTCCAACCCATGTGACGCAGCATCATTTCGGCAGATAAAATTTCCGAACCCGGATTCACATAGTCTTTGCCCGCATATTTCGGCGCCGTACCGTGAGTAGCTTCAAACATCGCCACAGAGTCAGACAAGTTCGCGCCCGGAGCAATACCGATGCCGCCGACTTGCGCCGCCAATGCGTCAGAAATATAGTCGCCATTCAAGTTCAACGTAGCGATCACGTCGTATTCAGCAGGACGCAATAGGATTTGTTGCAAGAACGCGTCGGCAATCGAATCTTTAATAACGACTTCACCGTGCGGTGCTTTGATTACCATCCAAGGGCCACCGTCCAAATACTCTGCACCGAATTCTTTTTGCGCCACTTCGTAGCCAGTTTTCGCAAACAGACCTTCGGTGAATTTCATGATGTTGCCTTTGTGAACCAAGGTCACGCTCGAACGTTTGTTGTCAATCGCGTATTGAATCGCTTTGCGCACCAAGCGGGTCGTGCCTTCTACCGACACCGGTTTTACACCAATACCTGATGTTTCAGGGAAACGGATTTTCGTTACACCCATTTCTTCGGTCAGGAATTTGATGACTTTTTTCGCTTTTTCAGATTGTGCTTCCCACTCAACACCCGCGTAGATGTCTTCTGAGTTTTCACGGAAAATCACCATGTCGATTTTTTCAGGGTGTTTCACAGGTGAAGGCACGCCGGTGAAGTATTGCACTGGGCGCAAGCACACGTACAAATCCAATTCTTGACGCAAGGCCACGTTCAACGAGCGGATACCGCCGCCGATTGGCGTGGTCAGAGGACCTTTGATTGAGACCACATAGTCACGCAAAATTTCCATGGTTTCAGTCGGCAACCACACGTCTGGACCATAAATTTTGGTGGATTTTTCGCCTGCAAAAATTTCCATCCAATGGATTTTGCGTTCGCCGCTATAGGCTTTTTGTACCGCTGCATCCACCACTTTGAGCATAACCGGTGTGATGTCAAAACCTGTGCCGTCACCTTCGATGTACGGAATGATCGGATTATGGGGAACATTCAAACTATAATCTGAGTTTACAGTGATTTTCTCGCCGCCTTCGGGTACTTTGACATGTTGATACATGGTCTCTCCTTTATATTTGGATGGATATATCTCGAATTGAAAAACATGCATCACCGCATTACCTTGGGCTACTCTTTTTGTAGCTAATCGGAGCACGCATGTTTTGTGTTCGTTCGTTGATCGTTGGATAGGTCTTGTATAAGAGTGATCAGCTTGAATTATGCCCCATTTTGCTTTGCATTGCACCCCATTTGCAAGCAAAATACCAATTATTTTGTCATCATGTACAATGTTTTTTTATAATATGAAATTTTAAATCGTTTATGCTGCTACTTCTCAATAAACCCTTCGGCGTAATCTGTCAATTCTCCCCGCACGAGCAACACGCGAGCTTGGCAGACTATGTGCATATACCCAATGTTTACCCTGCCGGACGTTTGGATACAGACTCCGAGGGCTTGGTACTGCTGACCGACGATGGTCGCTTACAACACCAAATCAGCCATCCCACGCACAAAAAACCTAAAATCTACTGTGTTCAGGTTGAAGGCGCACCATCCGAAGCAGCATGTGAACAATTACGACGTGGGGTTGAGCTGAACGACGGCCTGACGCAGCCGTGTGGCGTACAGATCATTGCCGAACCCGACTGGCTGTGGGCGCGAAACCCGCCCATTCGTGAGCGCAAAAATATCCCAACGCACTGGCTACAAATCACCCTGACCGAAGGACGCAATCGCCAAGTGCGCCGTATGACTGCCGCTGTTGGCCTGCCGACCCTGCGCTTGATTCGCACGCACATCGGCGATTACAGCCTATGGTCACACACAGAAATGGCGCAAACACTGGATTTGGGACAATGGGTTTGGGTTGACCAAACCAGCACACCCGCGCCAACATCCAAAAGTTCACGCCGTCCAATGCAACGACAAACACAACGAACAAACCACCAACCCAAACAACGATCCGCACAACATTCGACCAACGCCCCGCGTCCGAAACGGTTAAAATCGTCACCATCCAAATAAATCGTTTTTCAACCAAGCCATGTCCGAACCCCTTCTCACCATCGAGCCGCAGCCCTACTCAGCCAGCAGCGTTTACTATGCGCTGAACAAAGCACCCGAATCCGCCTATCAACCGCTACTCGGGCTGTACGCCCTGCACCATAAATGGCGCGATGCGGCGAATTACGCCGACAATCATCAGGCCGTGACCACGCTCAATTGGTGGCATCATGAGCTGGAAAAAGCACCCGAAAAAGCCATTGAGCATCCAGCTCTGCGTGCCTTGTACACGGCCGATTGGTCGAATCAACACGCCGAAGCCCTGCAAATGCTGCTGCACGGTCACATGCACTGGCATCATTTAAATCGCGTGGAGGATTTGGCACAGCTACAACCGACCATTGACGCGATTGGCGGTGAATTAGCGCGGCTGTGGTTCATGTTGGTCCATGCGCAAATTCCCGACGAATTGAGCCAATCGGCCGGTCGTGCGCTGTGGTGGATTGATCACATTCGCCACATCGGACACAATTTGAGCAATCAACGCATTTGGATCCCGATGCAGTGGCTCAAGGAAACCAACACGCCCGCGCATATCGTGCTATCGCACCAATCATCGCCTCAAAACCGCGCGCAACAGCTCCAACCGCTATTGGAACGTTTGATCAGCCATGCGCAAACCGAATTGGCCAGCTACCAAACGCACTACCACGCTCTCAGCAAAGCACAACAAACATCCATGCGCAGTTGGCATACGTTGATGAACCTGCGCGCCGATTTACTCACGGTGATCGCGCAAGATCCGGCTGAATTATTCGAAGGGCTGGTGAGCATTGCACCACTGCGCAAATGGTGGCGCGCCGTACGAAGCTAAATGCACATGGTTAACGTTTCCCTCATCACCCCAACCGCCAATCGCAGCCATTACCTGCCTGCACTATACGACTGCATTTGCCAACAGCGCGCGGTCAACTGGGAATGGCTGGTGTTTGACGACACACCGCAACCCGACGCGTGGATGATGCAACTGGCGCAGACAGACACGCGCATCACCTATATTCACAGCGCCACGCCCGTGAGCATCGGGGAAAAACGCAACGAATTGATTGAGCGGGCGCAATACGATCACATCGCGCATTTTGACGATGACGACCACTACGCGCCCGATTACCTGCGCGTGATGGTGGGAAACTTGATTGACAATCAGGCTGATTTGATCAAACTCTCAGCATTTTATCTGCGTGCACCGACACAAAATTTCTTTGGTTACATGGACTTAACCGCTAAAACCGGCCACCATTACATCCTCAACCGCGAAGAAATCGAACACGTTGTGTTTCATGACAAGATGCAAATTGGCGCAGATTTTATTGTGTTTTATGGATTTTCATACGTCTATCGCCGAGAAATCGGCCTGCGTTATCCATTCGAAGCGGTGAGTTTTTGCGAAGACGAATTTTTCACTAAAGCACTGCTCAAAGCCAATTGCGCCGTCATCACCATGCCCGATACCGATGGACTGTGTCTGCACTTGGTACACGCTGGCTCAAGCTCACGCTGTTTTTCGCGCTACTATCTGCCCAATCACCTGCTGCCGGTCGTATTTCCTAATTATCGAGAGATCGGAAAGTGACTGCACATCAAGCCTTTTCTCAATATTATTCTCAATAATATCCAAAAGGCAGCCAAAGGATCACTTATTGGACGCCCTTGGCTTTCATTCACATCCTTCACATCCTCAGCGCCGTTTCGCCAGCCAAGCATCCAACGCATTGGCAAAACTTTGCACATCACGCGCCGACAACGCCGCCGGTCCGCCGGTTTGCGTGCCCGAGTCGCGCAAATGCTGCATAAAATCGCGCATGGACAACAACGCACGAACATTCTCGCGTGTGTACCACTCGCCGCGCGGATTGAGCGCGACGGCGCCACGCTCCACCACCTGCGCCGCCAGCGGAATATCCGCGGTAATCACCAAATCCTCAGCGGCCAAACGCAACACGATCTCATTGTCCGCCACATCCATGCCCGCAGGCACTTGCAGCGCCTTGATATACGGCGATGGTGGCGTGAATAGCATTTGATTGGCGACAAATGTGGTCAAAACCTGCGTGCGCCGCGCCGCGCGGTAAATCACGTCCTTCACCGCTCGCGGGCAGGCGTCGGCATCGACCCAGATGCGCACGGTATTATTTTGCTCAGTCATTGCGGAATCACATGGTAATCATTGCACGGCGCCCAAGTATTCGGTGTATCGGTCGGGGTTAAATGCACAAACCAGCCCTGCGCACCTTCAATTTGTATGCAATCATCCACCTCAAACAGGCTGTCGGTGTGCAATAGATATTTGCCTTGCAAAAATGTTGATTTTGCCCGCTGTTTCACCGCTAAAATATCCGTTCCCACCAAAAACACATTTTCATGTATTTCGGTAAATTGCCCATCGGCATACGCACCCAAGTTCACGAAAAACAGCTTTTCATTGGTATTCAGTGGTGTGCGTGACAAGGACACGCGATAGCCATCAATCACCTCCAATGCCAACCACGAATCAATATGCAAACCCTTGCGCGAACCGAACCATAATTCAAGCAACTGCGCGTAGGTATCCTCAATTCGTTCGCCCACCACAAACACCACGTCGTGCAACTCCGTATTGCATTTAGGCGCACGACCGCCAAGATACACCGCAAACAATTTCATTTCTCTTGTGTCCATTAATATTCTTTCCATGACTTAAGTTTTCATTATACCCGCCACCCTTTGACCAGCCGAATAAAAACGGCCATTGGAATATCCAATGACCGCTTTTTAAATACGGGCAAATTAATACCACGAATCGCGTACCACTTCCTCACCGTAACCGCCGTTCATCGGCAAAGGTCGATTGGTGCTAACCGCCGAGCGAATCACGCGAATACCGCGAGCACCGACTTCGCGCGCAGACAAAATATCACCATCTGAATCGCCGTAAAAGACTTTGACGTTGGCCTGTTTGATGTAGTAGCTTTTATCGTGTTGATACGGTTTCACCACCTCATCACGGGTATAAATCACCGGTTTCATATTTAGAATGTTGAACGTCTTTTGCATCAGCAAAGACAAAGAGTCCATTGATTTGCCATCGTAACTGCTGTGCGGCGTGCGGCCGGTGATGAATACCACTTGATCACCGCGCTTGACGTGCATATCAATGAGCTTTTTCGCTGATTCTTTTGGAATCGAACTCAGATCGCAGCCATCAGCGACGTAATCCCAAAACTCTTGGTTGTGCAAATAATCGTAGTTGGTCGGCGAATATTTATTTTTACCATAGTAAAGACACTGGCTCGATACCAATGCCGTGTCGTCAATATCAAAGCCGACCGTCATTTTGCGTTTGCCTTGCAAACTTTTTTCTATATCCGCTACCGAAACCCAATTCACTTCACTTTCATGGGTGCGATCATTTTCGGTCATACCAGGATGGGTGTACGGTACTTTAGGCCCTTTAGCCGAGGCGATGGTACATACCGCCAATAAAGCGGCCATCAGTGCAGAACGAAACATCAGTGTGTGACGCATAGAACTCTCCTTTGTTTTTAGATGAATGAAGATGATGCTACGCACAGGATATACCTGTTTCAGATAAAGTTATAGCAAGCTTTTCCTTTTTTATCTGCCGGATTCAAAACTTCAATCTGTATTTGATGATCGTGCAGAATAGATTGCTTGATCGCCATTTTTGCGCTCAATTACCCTCGGTTGCTCATACTTGATCCCAACCCGCCCGCACAAATGCGGCCTGCATGAATGGGCTCAATCCCTGCGTATGACCCGTTTGCAATAGTGCTTGCATCTGCACGCGCATCATGGGTGCCCAAAATGCGTCGATGTGCGCAATCGCATATTGTCCCATTTCCTCCGGCGCACCGTTCGTCTCGAAAAACTGGCCGATTTGATTGGCCATTTTGATCAATTGCGCACCCTCTTCGCGCTGCTCCGTGGTGACATTCATGTTTATTCCTTAAAAATCTCTTGCTGTGAAACGTCCGTGTACAACACTGCTCGTCTCGGTCGGGCGAAGCCGATCAGTTGCAATTGATACCTCTGCGCCCAATCTACCGCTTTGGCGGTCGCGGCGGACACCGACACCAAGCAGCTCGCGCCCCAGCGCACGGTTTTTTGCACCATTTCGTAACTGGCGCGACTGCTCACCAGCACAAAGCCTTCATGCGGCTGGGCGTCGCTATCGATCAGCGCGCCGATGAGTTTGTCCAGCGCATTGTGCCGCCCCACATCCTCACGAATCAATAATACTTCGCCTTGCCAATTCACCCATGCGGCGGCGTGGGTCGTTCCCGTCTGGTTGCGCATGGTTTGCAAATGCTCAAATCGCGCCAGCACCTCATCCAATAGCCCGATGTCCAAGCGTGATGCCACGCGATTGGGATTCGCCGCCGGTTGCTGCTCAAAATACGCCAGCGAATCCACGCCGCACAGCCCGCAGCCGGTACGGCCAAGCAGAGTTCGTCGCACTGCTTTTAATTGCTCAAACTGCGCACTGCTCACGGTCATGCGCACCAGAATACCGAGGTTTTGCGGCTCAATCTCGATGTCATACACATCCGCTCGCCGTTCAATAATGCCCTCGCTGTAGGCAAAACCGAGCGCGAACTCGGTCAAATCGCTCGGCGTCGCCATCATCACCGCGTGCGAAATGCCATTGATTTCCAGCGCAATTGGCTCTTCGCAGGCCAATACATCATCGGCGGGCGCGTGCAATTGCCCCGCGCGTATCGGCCAAATTCGGGCTGGGCGCATGGCGTGCAGCTCATGTTCCTCATCCATTGACGAACATATCGACTTGGCGGTTTTGGTCAACTCACTCATGACTTCGACGATTTTTCTGCCAAAGGCTTACGTTGTTGCCAAAAACGCATTTGCATTTCTTGAAAGCTTTGCCACGCCGATGGCCGAACCGATACGTCGTCCTCGCGCCGAACCTGCACCGCAGTCACTTTATATTCGGGGCAATTGGTCGCCCAGTCCGAATTATCGGTGGTGACCACATTCGCGCCCGATTCGGGGAAGTGGAAAGTGGTGTAAACCACACCGGGTTGCATGCGCTCGGAGATGTTCGCTTGGAGCATGGTTTCGCCAGCGCGACTGCGCACGCGCACCCAGTCGCCATCGGCAATGCCGCGCTCTTTCGCGTCTTCGGGGTGAATATCGAGCCAGTCTTGCTCATGCCAAACACTGTTGGCGGTGCGCCGCGTCTGTGCGCCGACGTTGTATTGCGACAAAATCCGTCCAGTGGTGAGCAATAAGGGGAACTTCGGCGTGACTTTTTCGTCGCTCGGGATGTATTGCGTGACCAAAAACCGTCCCAAGCCGCGCGCAAACGATTCGGTGTGCATGATCGCCGTGCCCGCCTCGGGCGTGCTGTCGTTGCACGGCCATTGCACACTGCCCAATCGCTCCAATTTGTCATAACTGACACCAGCAAAGGTCGGCGTCAGACGCGCGATTTCATCCATGATTTCGCTCGGATGCGCGTAATTCATCGGGTAGCCGAATGCCTGCGCGAGTTTTTGCGTGACTTGCCAATCCGCGTAGCCAGCCAACGGCGTCATGACCTTGCGCACCCGATTGATGCGTCGCTCGGCATTGGTAAACGTGCCGTCTTTTTCCAAAAAGCTACTGCCGGGTAAAAATACATGGGCGTATTTCGCCGTTTCATTGAGGAAAATATCCTGCACCACCAGACAATCGAGTTGCGCCAAGGCGTGTGTGACGTGTTGCGTATTCGGATCGGACTGCACGATGTCTTCGCCTTGGCAATACATTCCTTTGAATTGCCCTGCCAAGGCGGCGTCAAACATATTCGGAATGCGTAAACCGGGCTGGGCGTCAAGCGCACAGGCCCATCCGGCTTCAAATTGCGCGCGCACGGCGTCATTGGACACATGGCGGTAGCCCGGAAACTCGTGCGGGAACGAACCCATATCGCACGAGCCTTGAACATTGTTTTGCCCGCGCAATGGATTCACGCCGACGCCTTCGCGGCCAATATTGCCGGTGAGCATGGCCAAATTGGCAATACCCATGACCGCAGTCGAGCCTTGCGCATGTTCGGTCACGCCCAAACCGTAGTAAATCGCGGCATTACCGCCGGTGGCGTACAAACGCGCGGCTTGGCGCATGGTTTCAGCAGGCACACCAGTGATCGCGGCGAGCGCCTCGGGTGAATTTTCCGGCTGACGAATGAATTTTTGCCAGAACTCAAACGAGGCATTGTCACAGCGTTGCGCCACAAACGCTCGGTCGTACAAGCCTTCGGTGAGTATCGTGTGCGCCAAGGCATTAATGACCGCGACATTGGTTCCTGGGCGCAGTTGCAGGTGGTATTCAGCCTTGATCTGTGGCGAATCGACCAAATCAATCGCTCGCGGGTCAATCACAATCAGCCGCGCCCCTTGACGCAAACGCTTTTTCAAGCGCGAGCCAAACACCGGATGCGCGTCGGTCGGATTCGCACCGATGACCACAATCACATCGGCATGTTCGACCGATTTAAAGGTTTGCGTGCCTGCCGATGTGCCAAACGCCTGCCCCAAACCGTAGCCGGTCGGCGAATGGCACACCCGCGCGCAGGTATCAACGTTGTTAGTACCCAGCACGGCGCGCATGAATTTTTGTACCAAATAGGTTTCTTCGTTGGTGCAACGCGATGAGGTGATGCCGCCGAGCGCATTTTTGCCGTATTGCGTTTGAATCGCGCTGAATTTGTCCACCACATAGGCAATCGCTGTGTCCCAAGAGGCCTCTTGCCACGGTTCGTGAATGCTCGCGCGGATCATCGGCTGGGTCACGCGGTCCTTGTGGGTGGCGTAACCCCAGGCAAAGCGCCCTTTGACGCAGGCGTGGCCTTCGTTCGCCTTGCCTGCTTTCCACGGCGTCATGCGCACCACTTGTTCGCCTTTGATTTCTGCCTTGAAATTACAGCCCACGCCGCAATACGCGCAGGTAGTGATGACGCTACGCTCGGCTTGACCCCATTGGATAATGCTTTTTTCGGTCAATGTCGCCGTCGGGCAAGCATCAACGCACGCGCCGCAACTGACGCAATCCGAAGCCAAAAAGTCCTGCTTTTGCCCCGCCGTCACGCGCGAAGCGAAACCACGCCCGTCAATCGTCAAGGCGAATGTGCCCTGCGTTTCCTCACAGGCACGCACGCATCGATTGCACACAATACATTTGGACGAATCATAGGTAAAGTACGGATTGGACTCGTCTTTCGGCGCGGCGTGCGCGGCATCAAAATGATTATCCCCCGCAAAACCATAGCGCACTTCACGCAGACCGGTCACACCGGCGACAGTTTGTAATTCGCAATTGCCATTGGCCGCACAGGTTAGGCAATCGAGCGGATGGTCGGAAATGTACAGCTCCATCACATTGCGCCGCAGTTGGTGCAATTTCTCGCTCTGCGTTTTCACCTGCATACCTGCCTCAACCGGCGTGGTGCACGAGGCTGGAAAGCCGCGCCGCCCTTCAATTTCCACCAAACACATGCGGCACGATCCGAACGGCTCCAATGAATCGGTCGCGCACAGTTTCGGAATCTGGGTGTCAAGCAATGAAGCCGCGCGCATGATCGACGTACCCGCAGGCACACGGATGGTTTGCCCATCGATGGTCAATTCAACCTGCTCTGTACTGTGACGCGCCGGTGTCCCACGATCAATTTCTATGGTATTCATGCCGTGCCTTTCACCGCTGACTCATGCGGTTTCACTTGAAAATCCTCGGGGTAATGATTCAACGCGGACAGCACCGGATACGGCGTCATACTGCCCATCGCGCACATCGACGCACTCACCATCGTATCGCACAAATCACGCAACAGCACCTCGTGCACTGACGCCTGCGCCGGTTCGGATACGAAACGATCTATCACCTCAACCCCACGCACCGAGCCAATGCGGCACGGTGTGCATTTGCCACACGACTCCAGCGCACAAAACGCCATCGCATACCGCGCCATATCGCGCATATCCACCGTATCGTCATGCACCACGATGCCGCCATGCCCGACGACCGCGCCCATTTGCGCGTATTGTTCATAATCCATCGGCACATCCCATTGCGATTCCGGTACATAACTGCCCAATGGCCCGCCGACCTGAATCGCCTTAATCGGTCGGCCTGAAGCCGTGCCACCGCCGAAATCCATCACCAGTTGGCGCAAGGTAATACCGAAGGCTTTTTCCACCAAGCCGCCTTGGCGCACATTGCCCGCCAATTGAAACGGTAAAGTGCCGCGCGAACGCCCCAAACCATAATCACGGTAAAACTCGGCACCTTTGGCAAAAATCAGCGGCACGGTTGCCAAAGTAATCGCATTATTAATCACCGTTGGCCGAGCAAACAAACCCTGAATCGCCGGTAGCGGCGGCTTGGCACGCACGATGCCGCGTTTGCCCTCAATACTTTCCAACAACGCGGTTTCTTCGCCGCAAATGTATGCGCCCGCCGCCTGACGCACGCTCAAATGAAAGGTATGCGCCGTCCCTTGAATCCGTTCACCGAGCCAGCCGGCCGCTTGCGCACGCGCGATCGCCGTGTGCAATACCGCAATCGAATGCGGATACTCAGCGCGCACATAAATAAAGCCCTGTGTCGCCTGCACCGCCAATCCGGCAATGACCATGCCCTCGATCAACATATACGGGTCGGACTCCATCAACAAACGATCAGAAAACGTGCCCGAGTCGCCCTCATCGGCATTGCACACAATGTATTTTTGTGGCGCATTTTGCGCCAACACCGTTTGCCACTTAATCCCCGCCGGAAATGCCGCGCCGCCACGCCCGCGCAAACCCGAGTCCAGCACCGCCTGAACCATGTCTGCAGAATCCATCGTCAACGCGCGCCGCAGCCCCGCCCAACCGCCATGCGCCTCGTATTCAGCCAAACTCAGCGGATCGGTCACGCCGATGCGCGCGAAGGTCAAGCGCTCCTGTCCGCGCAGATACGGATGCTCCTCCACCACGCCGATTGAGCTGTCCAATGGTGCGCCATCGAGCAAACCCGCATCCAGCCACTGCGTCAAGGTATCCACCTGAGCACATGCGTACCCCACGCGCCCACGTTCGGTTTGCACCTCAATCAGCGGCTCCAACCACAGCATACCGCGCGAGCCGTTGCGCACGATGCGAATGTCCTCATCATGCGCGGATGCCCACGCCTGCAATGAGACGGCCAATTCATCCGCACCCAAACTCAAGGCTGCTGAATCCATCGGAATGTAAACGGTTTTCATGCTGAAGCCTCCGCATCCAACCAAGTCTGCACCTGTTCAATCGTCAAACGCGCTTTGAGCCGACCATCGAGCATGGCCGCAGGCCCCGTGGCGCATTGACCAAGGCAGTAAATTGGTTCGACGCTTAATTTAGTTTCACCCAAAGATTGAACCAAATCATCGCACTGCGCTTGTAATTTCAGCGCACCGCGCGCTTGGCATGCCTCAGCGACGCACAATTGCATCTGATGTTTCGAGGCCAATGGCTCAGTACGGAAAAAGTGATAAAACGACAGCACGCCGTGCACCTGTGCGCTCGACAGATTCAGAGCGCGCGCGATTTGCGGCACGCACGCGGGTGGAACGAAACCCAATGCGGCTTGAATCTGATGCAGGATCGGTAATAACGCACCCACCATCCCCTCATGCGCTGTCAGCGCCGCGCCAACCACCTGTTGTTGCTGAACATCCATTTGGTCTCCTTTGTGCGGCGTATGAATTGACGCCCGCTCATGCAAATTTTTATTTAAGCAAATACTATCATAGAGTATATTTTATGTACAAGAATGGATGCACGAAGTTTGGCGCAAATCAATGGTCTATGCAAGACCTCATGCAAGAGCCATCATGCAATAGCACAGCAGCAAAAACGGCGAGCATTTCTGCTCGCCGTTCTCTGGGTCACGCTGTCAAAAAATTACGCTTTGACTTCGCTGGCCACGTCGGTGTAGTCCTTGATTTGGTCAAAGTTCAGATATTTGTAAATATCTTTGCTGGCAGGCGCCAACACACCGGTTTCAGCCAAGTACTCTTCACGAGTTGGGATTTTGCCCAGTTTCGAGCACACCGCCGCCAACTCAGCCGAGCCGAGGTAGACGAAGGTATTTTTACCCAAACGGTTCGGGAAGTTACGGGTTGAAGTCGACATCACGGTCGCACCTTCGCGCACTTGTGCTTGGTTACCCATACACAATGAACAACCTGGCATTTCCATACGCGCACCGGCAGTACCGAGGACGTTGTAGTGGCCTTCTTCGGTCAATTGTTTCGCATCCATCTTAGTCGGTGGCGCAATCCACAATTTCACAGGGATGTCGCGTTTGCCTTCGAGCAATTTAGACGCCGCACGGAAGTGACCGATATTGGTCATGCACGAGCCGATGAACACTTCGTCAATCTTCGCACCAGCCACGTCAGACAAGGTTTTCACGTCGTCTGGATCGTTCGGGCAAGCAACGATTGGCTCATGAATATCAGCCAAATCAATGTCGATCACTGCTGCGTATTCCGCGTCATCGTCACCTTTGAGCAATTGCGGATCTTTCAACCAGTCTTCCATCGCTTTGATGCGACGCGCCAAAGTGCGGGCATCTTGGTAGCCTTCGGCAATCATCCATTTCATCATGGTGATGTTCGAATTCATGTACTCGATGATCGGTTCTTTGTTCAGGTGAACGGTACAGCCAGCGGCAGAACGCTCAGCAGACGCATCAGACAATTCAAATGCTTGCTCCACTTTCAAATCAGGCAAACCTTCGATTTCGAGAATGCGGCCTGAGAAAATGTTTTTCTTGCCTTGTTTTTCAACAGTCAACAAACCGGCTTTGATCGCGTACAGCGGAATCGCATTGACCAAATCACGCAAAGTCACGCCCGGATTGAGTGTGCCTTTGAAACGTACCAACACTGATTCAGGCATATCCAAAGGCATCACGCCAGTCGCCGCCGCGAACGCCACCAAGCCAGAACCGGCTGGGAATGAAATGCCGAGTGGGAAACGGGTGTGTGAGTCGCCGCCGGTACCAACGGTATCAGGCAATAACAAGCGGTTCAACCATGAGTGAATCACGCCATCACCTGGACGCAAAGCGACACCGCCGCGCGTGCTGATGAAGTCTGGCAATTCGTGGTGCATTTTCACGTCCACTGGTTTTGGATACGCGGCAGTGTGACAGAATGATTGCATCACCATATCTGCTGAGAAGCCCAAGCACGCCAAATCTTTCAACTCGTCACGAGTCATTGGACCGGTGGTGTCTTGTGAACCCACCGTGGTCATTTTTGGTTCGCAGTACGTACCTGGACGGATACCTTGACCATCAGGCAAGCCACATGCGCGACCGACCATTTTTTGCGCCAAGGAGAAGCCTTTGCCGCTGTCTGCCGGATTGGTTGGCAAACGGAACAAGGTTGATACAGGCAAGCCCAAAGCTTCGCGCGCTTTGGCAGTCAAGCCACGACCGATAATCAATGGAATACGGCCACCGGCACGCACTTCGTCAAACAACACATCGGATTTCACTTTAAATTCAGCGATGACTTGGCCGTCTTTCAACGCTTTGCCATCATATGGGCGCAACTCAACCACGTCACCCATATTCATTTGAGTCACATCCAACTCGATTGGCAACGCGCCTGCGTCTTCCATCGTGTTGTAGAAAATCGGTGCAATTTTTGAACCCAAGCATACACCACCAAAGCGTTTGTTCGGTACGAACGGCACGTCTTCGCCCGTGAACCACAATACCGAGTTGGTCGCAGATTTGCGTGAAGAACCCGTGCCGACAACGTCACCCACATAGGCAACCAAATTGCCTTTTGCACGCATGTCTTCGAGGAATTTGACTGGGCCGCGTTTGCCATCTTCTTCCGGTTCAATGCCATCGCGTTTATTTTTCAACATAGCCAAAGCATGCAATGGAATGTCAGGACGGCTCCACGCATCCGGAGCAGGTGACAAGTCATCGGTGTTGGTTTCACCGGTTACTTTAAATACGGTGATGGTCAAGCTTTCAGGCACTTCTGGACGTGAAGTGAACCACTCAGCATCCGCCCAGCTTTGCAAAACGGCTTTCGCGTTCGCATTGCCTTTATCGGCTTTGTCTTTCACATCGTGGAATTGATCAAATACCAGCAAGGTTTTTTTCAACGCATCCGCAGCAATCGTACCCACGGTCGCGTTGTCCAACAAATCAACCAACGGCGCTACGTTATAGCCGCCGAGCATCGTGCCGAGCAACTCAGTTGCACGTTCAGCAGAGATCAGCGCGCATTTTTCGTCACCGTGCGCCACCGCAGACAGATAGCTGGCTTTAACACGAGCCGCATCATCCACACCCGCCGGTACGCGATTGGTCAACAGATCAACCAAAAACGCTTCTTCACCTGCTGGTGGGTTTTTCAATAATTCGATCAAATCCGCTGTTTGCTTGGCAGTGAGCGGGAGAGGTGGAATGCCCAACGCGGCGCGCTCGGCAACGTGTTCACGATATGCTTGTAACATGGTATCTTCCTTTGAAAATATCGATAAAAAAAGCCCAATAAAACCAGAGAAACAGAGTGCACTTGGGATAAATCACTCAGCGGATGATCATTGAGAACCGATGGTATTTTAGCATCAAATACCCTACATCAAACTGACCAAAAATCAGACGACGATTCGATTATTCGTTGAGTTCGCATTGATTTGGCGCAAGTTTATCCGATTTTTTTACTCTTGTGTCTTATATATGACCTAAAATCAAAAAATAGATGTCGTTGCACCGCATGCGCGGCAGATTTTCAGCCAAAATCAGCGCACATCGGTTACACTAATAATGAAATGTCATTTAACTCAGCAACCCAAAGAGTCCAAATTATGAGCCAAAATACCCCATTGAATACCAAAAAATCCGGCCTGCACGCCCTGCTGGGCGATATTCCAACGATTGCACAGTACACTGGCGCGGCAGTGAGCGCGTTGTTGGTTTTACTATTACTCAATGGCGGAACAAATTTGAACCAACCGATTCCAAGTGGTAAACCCGCCATCACCGCACCTGCGCCTGCCGAAAAGCCGAAAGCCGCTGTTGCGCTTGCCGCCATGAATTTGACCGCGTCCAATGCGCAGAACCACCTCACGATCAGCGGCAGCGTCCCGAGCGAAGCGATCAAAATGAGTATTGATAACGAATTGCGCGCAACGTTCGGCGATGGTCACTACACCAACAACCTCACCATCAACGACCAAATCAAACCCGCCAAATGGCTGGAGCACCTCAAAGGCTTTTTTGGCTTTTTCAAATTACCCGGCGCTGAGTTGACTGCGAACGGTGACACTTTGACACTCTCTGGCACAGCCATTTCACTGAAAGACAATCTGGTTGAATTCATCGGCGACGGAACCACGGTCAAGGCTCTGGACATTGCCAGCAATGTCAAAACTGCCAACAGCAACGCCCAGTCAGCGATGGACAGCCTATCGACCAACTCCGACGCGCAAGCTATTTTGAACGCTATGAATATGCAAATCATCAACTTCGCCAGCGGTTCGAGCCAAATTCCGGCAGAAAATCAAGCCATCTTGAAAAAGGCAGCGGCCTTGCTCAAGGACAAGAACGTCGCCTTTGAGGTGTCTGGCCACGCGGACAATGTGGGCAATGAAGCCAATAATCTGAAACTGTCTGAGCAGCGCGCCAAAGCGGTACGGGATTTCTTGGTCAAACAAGAGGTTCCGGCGGAACTCATCAGCGCCAAAGGCTACGGTTCATCCGTACCAGTAGCGAGTAACGACACCGAAACCGGTCGTCTAAAAAACCGCCGCATTGAGTACCGTTTAACTAAATAAATAAACCCATACGCAAGGCCAACACGTTTTAAAAAAACAGTTTAAAATGTGCGCACTTGAAAAAACCATTTTTTGCTTCATATGGCTGTTATCACAGAAAAACGTAACAGTCATTTGATTACCAATTACCATTTAAACTGAACACAAGGACGAAACCATGAGCTCACTCAAACAAGTTACCGACGCATCCTTTGAAAGCGATGTTTTGCAATCTTCCGTACCTGTATTGGTCGATTTTTGGGCGGCATGGTGCGGCCCTTGTAAAATGATCGCCCCAATTCTGGACGAATTGGCCGCAGACTACGAAGGCAAAGTCAGCATCGTTAAAGTCAACGTCGATGAAAACCAAGAATCTCCAGCCAAATTCGGCATTCGCGGTATTCCAACCCTGTTGCTGTTCAAAAACGGCACATTAATGGGTACCAAAGTCGGCGCAGCCAGCAAATCCCAATTGGCCGCCTTCATTGACAGCCACATCTAATTTCACAATGCACATCATGCCGATTTGACAAATAACGCTCAAATCGGCATAATCCGCCCCATCGATTTATAGATCTCTGTTTATAAAACCATACTTCTCAGGCAACGAATCACGCCACATTGAGTCACGGGTTCTTCGCAATTGATTGCACCATTGCACCAGCCAACTTCCAATAAAGCCCCGAAAATTTTTCGCCAACTCCTCCGATACAGCACTATTAAAGTTATTTAATCCCATTGTATCGGCGCATCATACTTGGCCGCACGGAATCTTCGCATCATCCCTTTCTATTTCCAAAGACCAACAAAACAAATACACCATGCACTTAAACGAACTCAAATCATTACCCATTAAATCACTGGTTGATAACGCTCTGGAGCTGGGCATCGAAAATGCCAGCCGCCTGCGCAAGCAAGAGCTCATGTTCGCCATCCTCAAACGCCACGCGAAATCTGGTGAGGCCGTGTTTGGTGACGGTACTTTGGAAGTATTGCCGGATGGATTTGGATTTTTGCGCTCGCCCGACACCTCCTATTTGGCCAGCACCGACGATATTTACATCTCACCGGCACAGATTCGCCGCTTCAATCTGCATACGGGCGATACGATTGAGGGCGAGGTGCGCACGCCAAAGGACAACGAACGCTATTTCGCCTTGGTCAAAGTGGACAAAGTCAACGGTTTACCGCCGGAGCACACCAAGCACCGCATCATGTTTGAAAACCTGACTGCGATTCACCCAAATAAATTATTACCGTTGGAGCGCGACATCCGCGCTGAAGAAAACATCACTGGCCGGATTATTGACTTGATCGCGCCGATTGGCTTGGGGCAACGTGGTTTGATCGTCGCGCAACCCAAATCGGGTAAAACCGTGATGTTGCAAAACATCGCCCACGCCATTACCGCCAATCGCCCTGACATCAATTTATTTGTCCTGCTGATTGATGAGCGCCCAGAAGAAGTCACTGAAATGGAACGTTCGGTCAAAGGCGAAGTGGTTGCCTCCACCTTTGATGAACCCGCTACACGCCATGTGCAAGTGGCCGAAATGGTGATTGAAAAAGCCAAACGTTTGGCCGAAACCGGCAGAGACGTGGTGATTTTGCTCGACTCCATCACCCGACTGGCGCGCGCGTACAACAACGTCATCCCATCATCCGGCAAAGTGTTGACCGGCGGTGTGGATGCCAATGCTTTACAACGCCCGAAACGCTTCTTCGGCGCAGCGCGCAATATCGAAGAAGGTGGCTCATTGACCATCATCGCCACCGCATTAATCGACACCGGCTCGCGTATGGACGACGTGATTTTTGAAGAATTCAAAGGCACGGGCAATATGGAATTGCTGCTGGATCGCAAGATGTCCGAAAAACGCGTCTACCCAACCATTTCGCTTAACCGCTCCGGCACGCGCCGCGAAGAATTGCTACTCAAACCCGATGTGCTGCAAAAAGTCTGGATTCTGCGTAAATTCCTATACGAGATGGACGACATCGCCGCGATGGAATTCATTTTGGACAAAATGCGCCAGACCAAAAATAATGCGGAATTTTTCGATATGATGATGCGCAGTGGCAAATAAGAAAGAAAACTTTTATTAAATAATTACTTTAAATAATCATTCTAACCAATTATTTTAAATAATTTTTTAATTTTTTCTTCATAAAGCCGAACGTTTAACTTTGCAAATATTTACAAACGTTCGGTTGCATTTGTTTTACAATCGCGTGACTTTCCACCTGCTCGTTCCCTATTGAGACGGCAGTATTTTTTTATAGAATTCAACACAACCAATCGGCAATAAAACCGATTACATTGTTGAGGCATTTTTATTATGACCAAACAAGACCGTTCAACGGTGCTGATTATTGAGCAAAATCAAACCAAAATGGTGCGAGTGAACGCCAAACTATTGCGTTACATCAAACCAACCATTATTGGTCTGAGTATCACCACACTGGCGCTGAGCGCTGGCTTTGCTACCCTACTGTACAAACACCACAGCACCGCACAACAAAACGCACAATTGCAACAGCAAGTCACTGATTTACAAAACTTCACCTCGGCTGAGGTCAACGCCAAATTGACCGAGCTGAAAAAATCAGAAAAAGCCGTTTTAGAATTGCAAAACTATTTGCAGGAGCGTGGTGCATACACCGTCCCGGCGAAAAAAGGAGAAGAGCTGGGAAAGCCGAATGATGCGGCGGGCGGCCCTGCTGCGGTATTGAAAGTCTCTGCACCCGTGCCATTCATGGGTAGCTACGCGCAAGACACACAAAACCTATTAGCAGCTCTCAAAGCCACCCCACTCGGTGCGCCAGTGCCAACGGAAATTAGTTCAACCTTTGGCTCGCGCGCGAATCCATTCTCTGGCGCAGGAGCAGAAGCCCACTCCGGTTTGGATTTTCGTGGCCAAATTGGCGACGCAGTTGCTGCCACTGCCAGCGGCGTGGTTAATTTTGCTGGTGTACAAAACGGCTATGGCAACATCGTGCGCATCAGCCTGAAAAGCGGCTACGAAATTCTTTTTGCGCATTTGTCTGAAATCGACGTGAAAAATGGCCAAACGGTCAATTCCGGCGACATCATTGGTAAAGTCGGCTCGACTGGCCGCTCCACCGGCCCGCATTTACACTACGAAGTCCGGAAAAACGGCACACCAATTGACCCCGAACAATTTTTAACCCTTGCAACGCAATAATCCAACACCATGTTCAACAACAAAAAAGCCGCAGATTTGAATATCAGCAATACCAACATCAGCACGCTTATCGGCGAAGGTTGCCGCATCGAAGGCAACATCAGCGCGAAAGACTCCATCAAAATTGATGGTGAGATTCAAGGCAATCTGAACATCGAAGGCAGCGTTATCATTGGTGAAAAAAGTCATGTTCAGGGCGATGTGCGCTGTGCTGATTTGGTTGTGTTTGGTCGTTTGGATGGCAATATCCATGCGCGCCAGCTACAACTAAAGCAATCTGCGCAGATTTACGGCAATATTGAAGCACACATCCTCCAAGTGGAGCCTGGCGCGGTCTATCAAGGCACGGTCGCCATGCAAGCGCCATCGACCAACGTCAAATCCGCATAAAATCTGGATTCATTCAAGCAATTAGCGCGCAACAACCGCATGAGCGCGTTGTCAAAAAACCACTTTCGCCGTATAATACTGAATGCTTTACCACATCCGTATAGACGTAATTTCATGGACTTACGCCCATGAGATCATCTCTATAAACCGATGTGGTGTTTGTTTTTGAATCATGAGGAATATAGGATATGCCCATTTACGCCTATAGATGTCAGCAATGCGGTCATCAACAAGACGTTTTGCAAAAACTGAG
>CAXYYC010000033.1:0-24757 GCA_964293815.1 uncultured Burkholderiaceae bacterium | reverse complement strand
TTTGACACCTCTTGTTTACGTTAATAGGTGTCCGTCAAATCGAGGGCAGATCAATGTGTATCCCAATGGTTTATTTTACGCCGTGGTAATCTTTTCGTGAGTCTAATTGGTTGGGGATAGCGGATTGTTTTGGAGTGCATCAAATGGGGTGGTGAATCAAAAAAGGATGGCAAAACACAAACCAGCTGTGACCAAGATTCATGATCTACCGCCGCAAACAAACCGTCTCTAAAATGTACAAAAGTATTAGAAATTAAGCATTTAGTCGGTATTTTGCCTTGCATATTGCCTTAAACTGTACTATCATACAACGCTAACCTTTTTGTTTTGCATGTAAAAAGGTTTTTAGAGGCGTTGTTAATCACAATAACGCAAAATGGTAATCTACCTCGACCAATCGTAGTCGGGAATGGAGTTTAAAAATGATTCACAATGGACTGGGTCTATTGGGACGCAAGGTCGGTATGACCCGCATTTTTACAGAGGATGGCGAGTCTATTCCTGTAACGGTGTTGGATGTATCGAACAACCGCGTTACCCAAATCAAGACGCCTGAAGCAGACGGCTATGCTGCTGTTCAGGTGACCTACGGTACCCGCCGTGCGTCTCGTGTGGCAAAGGCTCAAGCTGGGCATTTGGCTAAAGCGGGCGTGGAAGCAGGTTCTTTCACAAAAGAGTTTCGTATGGATGCTGAGGCATTGTCTCAGTTGTCCGCCGGCTCAAATGTATCGGTTGAAATCTTCGAAGTTGGTCAAAAAGTGGATGTCTCTGGCGTTGCCATCGGTAAAGGCTACGCAGGCACGATCAAACGCTACAACTTCTCGTCAGGCCGCGCATCACACGGTAACTCGCGTTCACACAATGTGCCGGGCTCTATCGGCATGGCGCAAGATCCGGGTCGTGTATTTCCGGGTAAACGCATGACGGGTCACATGGGTGACGTTAACCGTACAGTACAAAATTTAGAAATCGCTCGTGTGGATGCAGAGCGCGGTTTGTTGTTGGTTAAGGGTGCGGTTCCCGGCTCTAAAAACGGCAACATCATCGTGCGCACGGCGGTGAAAGCGAAAGGGGCGAAATAATGGATATCAAGCTCCTGGGGCAAGCAGGAACCGTTGCGGTTTCTGATGAAATCTTCGGTCGCGAATACAACGAAGCATTGATTCACCAAATCGTCGTGGCGTATCAAGCCAACGCACGTTCTGGTAATCGCGCTCAGAAAAGCCGCGAAACCGTTAAGCACTCGACCAAAAAACCTTGGCGTCAAAAAGGTACCGGTCGCGCGCGTGCGGGTATGACATCTTCGCCGATTTGGCGTGGAGGTGGACGTGCGTTCCCGAATTCACCGGAAGAGAATTTCTCTCAAAAAGTGAATCGCAAAATGCACCGTGCCGCATTGTGCAGCATCTACTCGCAATTGGTGCGTGATGACCGTTTGGTGGTGGTAGAAGACTTCGTGGTCGAAGCGCCAAAAACCAAATTGGTTGCCGATAAATTGAAAGCCATGGGTGCGGAATCGGTCATGATTATCACTGACGACTATTCTGAAAACCTGTTCTTGGCATCTCGCAATTTGCCGCACGTATATGTGTGCGAAGCCAAATATGCGGATCCGCTGTCTTTGTTGTTCTACAAAAAAGTCGTGGTGACTAAAGGTGCTGTGGCGCAAATCGAGGAGATCTTGTCATGAATCAAGAACGTTTAATGCAAGTACTCTTGGCGCCGATTGTTTCAGAAAAAAGCACCATGATTGCGGAAAAAAATGAGCAAGTTGCTTTCCGCGTCATGCCTTGTGCGACCAAACCTGAAATCAAAGCGGCAGTCGAATTATTGTTTAAAGTTGAAGTGGATGCGGTTCGTGTGGTCAATCGCAAAGGCAAAAGCAAGCGCACAAAATACGGCCAAGGTCGCCGTAATAACGTCCGTATTGCCTACGTTGGTCTGAAAAAAGGTCAAGAAATTCGCTTCGATGAGGAGGTGAAATAATGGCACTCGTAAAAGTAAAACCAACCTCGCCAGGTCGTCGTGGTCTCGTTAAAGTGGTCAATGCAAGTTTGCACAAAGGCGCGCCTCACGCACCCTTGCTCGAACCGCAAAAGCAAAACGCAGGTCGTAACAACAATGGTCACATCACCACACGTCATCGTGGCGGTGGTCACAAGCACCATTATCGTTTGATTGACTTCAAACGCAACGACAAAGACGGCATCGTGGCAAAAGTAGAACGTTTGGAATATGATCCCAACCGTTCAGCAAACATTGCTTTGTTGTTGTACGCAGACGGCACACGTCGTTACATCATCGCACCGCGTGGTGTGGTGGCTGGTCAAGAATTGGTGAGTGGTTCAGAAGCCCCAATCAAACCAGGTAACACCTTGCCTATCCGCAACATCCCAGTGGGTTCAACCATTCACTGTATCGAAATGAAACCTGGTAAAGGTGCGCAATTGGCGCGCTCAGCAGGTACATCGGTGCAACTGTTGGCTCGTGAAGGCATCTATGCTCAATTGCGTTTGCGCTCAGGCGAAATTCGCAAAGTGCACGTTGACTGCCGCGCAACCATCGGTGAAGTGGGTAACGAAGAGCACGGCTTGCGCCAAATTGGTAAAGCAGGTGCATCGCGCTGGCGCGGTATTCGTCCTACGGTACGTGGTGTGGTGATGAATCCTGTCGATCACCCACACGGTGGTGGTGAGGGTCGTACATCGGGTGGTCGTCATCCAGTGTCACCTTGGGGTCAACCAACAAAAGGTTATCGCACACGCAGCATCAAGCGTACAGATAGCATGATTGTTAAACGTCGCTACAAATAAGGAGTAACAAATGGCTCGTTCAGTTAAAAAAGGTCCATTTTGCGACGCTCACTTATTGAAAAAAGTGGAAGCGGCGGTTGCAAATCGTGATAAGAAACCAATCAAAACTTGGTCTCGTCGTTCGACTGTTTTGCCGGATTTCATCGGCTTAACAATCGCTGTACATAATGGTCGCCAACACGTACCGGTCTATATTTCTGAAAATATGGTTGGTCACAAGTTGGGTGAATTTGCGTTGACCCGTACGTTTAAAGGTCACGTCGCTGACAAAAAAGCGAAGAAATAAGGAAGCGTCATGGAAACTACAGCTATTTTACGTGGCGTGCGCTTGTCTGCTCAAAAAGGTCGTTTGGTGGCCGATTTGATTCGCGGTAAACAAGTTGAGCAAGCTTTGAATACGCTCACATTTACACAAAAGAAAGCGGCTGTCATTATCAAGAAAGTATTGGAATCAGCAATTGCCAATGCAGAGCACAACGATGGTGCGGATATTGATGAGTTGCGTGTGACTCGTATCTTTGTTGATAAAGGTACCTCACTCAAGCGTATGTCTGCCCGCGCCAAAGGCCGTGGCAATCGTATCGAAAAACAAACCTGTCACATCACAGTGACCGTTGGTCAATAAGGAGCAAGGAATGGGACAAAAGATTAACCCTACAGGCTTCCGTCTACCGGTTACCCGTGATTGGGACTCGCGTTGGTATGCGAGCAACAAAGACTTCGCACAAACATTGAACGAAGACTTGAAAGTTCGCGAATACCTCAAGAAAAAACTGAAAAACGCATCGGTTGCGCGCATCTTGATCGAGCGTCCGGCCAAAACGGCGCGTATCACGATTTTCTCAGCGCGTCCGGGCGTGGTTATTGGTAAAAAAGGCGAAGACATTGAAGTGTTGCGCAAAGAATTGCAAGCATTGATGAATGTGCCGGTACACGTGAACATCGAAGAAGTGCGCAAGCCTGAAATCGATGCGCAATTGATCGGCGACTCAATCGCTCAACAATTGGAAAAACGCGTGATGTTCCGCCGCGCGATGCGCCGTTCAATGCAAAACGCAATGCGTTTGGGCGTTCAAGGTATCAAAATCATGAGCTCAGGCCGTTTGAATGGTATTGAAATTGCGCGCTCAGAATGGTACCGCGAAGGTCGAGTGCCTCTGCACACATTGCGTGCAAACATCGACTACGCAACCAGCACCGCGTTGACCGCCTATGGCATCATCGGTATCAAAGTTTGGGTCTACAAAGGCGATACGCTCAGCCGTAAAGCATTGCCAGGCACAGGCTATGAGCACGATGGTAAAGATGACAAAAAACCAGCGCGTCGCGAAGGTCGTCCTTCGGGTGATCGTCGTCGTGATGGTGATGCTCCAGCGCGTCGTCGTACCGCACGCAAAACTGAAGCTAAAACTGAAAGTGCAGGAGAATAATTATGTTGCAACCCGCACGTAGAAAATATCGTAAAGAGCAAAAAGGTCGCAACACCGGCGTGGCGACACGCGGTGCAGAGGTATCGTTTGGCGATTTTGGCCTGAAAGCCATTGGTCGTGGTCGTATCACAGCGCGTCAGATCGAATCTGCGCGTCGTGCGATGACTCGTCACATCAAACGAGGTGGCCGTATTTGGATTCGCATTTACCCAGACAAACCGATTTCCAACAAACCTGCAGAGGTTCGTATGGGTAACGGTAAGGGTAATCCCGAATACTATGTTGCTGAAATTCAACCCGGCAAAATGTTATACGAAATGGATGGCGTACCAGAAGAATTGGCACGTGAAGCATTCCGTTTAGCGCAAGCCAAACTGCCGATCAAATGCGTTTTTGTGACGCGTACCATTGGCGGTTAAGGAGTGAACATGAGTGCTAAAGAATTGATAACCAAAGACGCCGCGGCGTTACAAGAGGAGTTGAATGCATTGTTGAAAACGCAATTCAATTTGCGTATGCAAAAAGCCATGCAACAACTCAATGACGTGAACCAGCTGAGCAAAGTGCGTCGTGACATCGCTCGTGTGCGCACAGTGATGCACCAAAAGCAACAAAAGGCAGGTGAATAATGAGTGAAACTAAATTAACTCGTACCTTGGTCGGTCGTGTTTCGTCTAACAAAATGGACAAAACGGTGACCGTACTGGTTGAGCATCGTTTGAAACACCCGCTGTATGGTAAATTCATCGTTAAATCGAAAAAATACCATGCGCACGACGAAGCCAATCAATACAATGAAGGTGATCTGGTCGAAATCGAAGAAACCCGTCCATTGTCAAAAACCAAATCTTGGCAAGTGACGAAGCTTCTCGAAGCGGCTCGCGTTATTTAATCGATATTGATCGAATCTGAGGCAAGCAATCTCAATTTGGGGTTGTTTGCCCAGTTTTTTGGTTGGTACTGTATTAAATATGCACAATAGCAGTAAAAATAGACGAAAATTCTCAAGGTTTGTTTCAATTGTGAGCGATTGCTCAGAAAATGCTTGAGAGAATTCAAAAGATCGAATATAATCTTCGTCTCGTTTGAGAAAATCGATGTTTGATGGACTCGAATTCAAAATCTCGCAAGAGATTCAACTCCAGTGCTACTTTCGAAGCAGGCAGCAAGTTTGTAACGGAATGTAGAGAGACCAAAACTGACCGTTATAGCTGATGGCTTGGCGATTAAGTTGGGAAAGATATCATGATTCAGATGCAAAGTAGGTTGGATGTGGCCGACAACACCGGCGCACGTTCCGTAATGTGTATCAAAGTGTTGGGCGGCTCAAAGCGCCGCTATGCTGGCGTTGGTGACATCATCAAGGTTAGTATTAAGGAAGCAGCTCCTCGTGGTCGCGTGAAAAAAGGTGAAGTGTATAACGCTGTGGTGGTTCGTACCGCCAGTGGTGTTCGTCGCGCTGATGGTTCACGCATTAAATTTGACGACAATGCGGCTGTTTTGTTGAACAACAAATTAGAGCCGATTGGCACACGTATTTTTGGACCGGTCACGCGCGAATTGCGTGGCGAGAAGTTCATGAAAATCGTGTCTTTGGCGCCAGAAGTGCTGTAAGGGGGCGACATGGAAAAAATTCGTAAAGGCGATGTTGTTGTGGTTTTGACAGGCAAAGATAAAGGCAAAACTGGCGTGGTGACGCGTCGTGTGGATGCTGATTATGTGACTGTTGAAGGCGTCAATGTGGCTAAGAAGCATCAACGTCCAAACCCAATGGCTGGTGTTGAGGGTGGCGTTGTGAGCAAAACCATGCCGATTCACGTGTCTAACGTGGCATTGTTTAATGCCAAAACCCAAAAAGCGGATCGCGTTGGGATTAAAGAAGTGGATGGCAAGAAAATCCGCGTATTTAAATCTAACGGCGAAGCCGTAGCGTAAGGGGAAGCACATGGCTCGTTTGCAAAATATTTATAAAGAAAAAATCGTTCCACAATTGATGGGTCAGTTTGGCTACAAATCAATTATGGAAGTGCCGCGCATCACCAAAATCACCTTGAATATGGGCGTGGGTGAAGCTGTTGCTGATAAAAAAGTGATGGAGCACGCGGTTTCTGATTTAACGAAGATCGCAGGTCAAAAGCCTGTGGTGACTGTTGCGCGTAAAGCGATTGCAGGATTCAAGATTCGTGAAGATTATCCGATCGGTTGTATGGTGACCTTGCGCGGTGAGAAAATGTATGAGTTCTTGGATCGTTTGGTAACCGTTGCATTCCCTCGCGTACGTGACTTCCGTGGTGTGAATGGTCGTTCGTTTGATGGTCGTGGCAACTATAATATCGGTGTAAAAGAACAAATTATTTTCCCCGAAATTGAATACGACAAAATCGACGCGTTGCGTGGTTTGAACATCAGTGTGACCACGACTGCGAAAACCGATGAGGAAGCCAAAGCATTGTTGGCGGCTTTCAAATTCCCATTCCGTAATTGAGGATCGATAATGGCTAAATTATCCCTGATCAATCGTGAAAAAAAGCGTGAGGCTTTGGTGGCTAAGTTTGCTGCTAAACGCGCTGATTTGAATAAAATCATTCAAGATCAATCAAAGTCTGAAGACGAGCGTCATGAAGCACGCTTGAAGTTACAACAATTGCCACGCAACGCAAACCCAACCCGTTTGCGCAATCGTTGCCAATTGACAGGTCGCCCTCGTGGCACATTCCGTCAGTTTGGCTTAGGGCGTTCAAAATTGCGTGATGCGGCCATGGCTGGGGAAATCCCAGGCTTGACCAAAGCAAGCTGGTAATTGGCAAAGGAGAAACGAAAATGAGTATGAGTGATCCAATCGCCGATATGTTGACGCGTATTCGCAACGCACAAATGGTGGAAAAAACCGCCGTTTCTATGCCCTCTTCTAAATTGAAAGTGGCTATTGCGAACGTGCTCAAAGAAGAAGGCTATATTGAAGAGTATAAAGTGGGCGGCGAAGCAGCCAAGCCTGTTTTGGATATCGCATTGAAATACCACGCAGGTCGTCCTGTGATTGAGCGTATTGAACGTGTATCTAAACCCGGTTTGCGTATCTATCGTCATTGTGCAGGCATTCCTCACGTCATGGACGGCTTGGGTGTTGCGATCGTTTCTACGTCAAAAGGCGTAATGACCGACCGTAAAGCGCGCTCGCTGGGTGTTGGCGGTGAAGTGTTGTGCGTTGTTGCGTAACGGATAAGGAGAAAAGATATGTCTCGAGTAGGTAAAAATCCAGTTGCGTTAAACGGCGCTGAAGTCAGCATGGCCAACGGCGTTGTTACCGTTAAAGGTGCTTTGGGTGTTTTAGAAGCCGCGTTTAGCGATAAAGTGGCGATTGAAAGCAAAGACGGTCAATTAATCGTTGAGCGTAAAGACGAAAGCCGTGAATCCAATGCGTTGCAAGGCACCACTCGTGCGTTGCTGGCCAATATGGTTCAAGGCGTTACCAAGGGTTTCGAAAAGAAATTGAACTTGATCGGCGTCGGCTATCGCGCGAAAGCGGAAGGCAACGTTCTCAAGTTGGAATTGGGTTTTTCGCACGACGTGAACTACGCTTTGCCAGATGGCATCAAAGCAGAAACGCCAAGTCAAACTGAAATCATCATTAAAGGCATTGACAAGCAAAAAGTCGGTCAAGTTGCAGCTGAAGTGCGCGGCTACCGTCCACCAGAGCCGTACAAAGGCAAAGGTGTTCGCTATGCGGGTGAAGTGGTGATTATGAAAGAAACCAAGAAAAAATAATCGTTAACGTTGGCATCTGTACGAGGTTAACTCCGAGGTGGATGCAAACACTGATTATCGTTCTTAAAAGGAATTATGATGCAAGACAAAAAGCAAGCGCGTTTGCGCCGAGCACGCAAAACCCGTGCCAAAATTGCTGAGTTGAAAGTCAACCGTTTGGTCGTCAATCGTACCAATTTGCATATTTACGCCAGCGTGATTTCTGCCGAAGGCAATAAAGTATTGGCTACGGCATCGTCTGCTGAAGCTGCTTTGCGCACGCAAATCGGCGGCAACGGTGGTAACGTGGCTGCGGCCAAAGCAGTAGGTGCGGCCATTGCAGAAAAAGCAAAAGCTGCTGGTGTGACTCAAGTCGCTTTTGATCGCTCGGGTTTCCAATTTCATGGTCGTGTAAAAGCGTTGGCTGAAGCGGCTCGTGAAGCTGGTTTGCAGTTTTAAGCCGAATTGATACCACGACAAACAAGGAATATTTATGTCTAAAGTTCAATCTAAAGACCAAAGCCAGGCAGATGATGGTTTGCGCGAAAAGATGATCGCAGTGAATCGCGTCACCAAGGTGGTAAAAGGTGGTCGTATTATGGGTTTTGCCGCGCTGACCGTAGTTGGTGATGGCGATGGCCGCATTGGTATGGGCAAAGGTAAAGCGCGTGAAGTACCTGTGGCGGTTCAAAAAGCCATGGAGCAAGCACGTCGTTCAATGTTCAAAGTGCCTTTGAAAGATGGTACGTTGCAACACACAGTGACCGGTAAACACGGCGCCGCTAGTGTATTGATGTCGCCAGCCAAAGACGGTACTGGTGTGATCGCGGGTGGTCCAATGCGTGCGGTATTCGATGTCATGGGTGTGCACAACGTGGTTGCCAAGTCTTTGGGTTCTTCTAACCCATACAACTTGGTGCGTGCAACGCTTGATGGCTTGCGCAAACAATCAACCCCATCTGATATTGCCGCAAAACGCGGTAAGTCAGTTGAAGATATCACAGGCTAAGGAGCAGATCATGGCAGAATCAACTGTTAAAGTCACCTTGGTAAAAAGCGTGATTGGTACAAAACAATCCCACCGCGATACCGTGTTGGGTTTGGGTTTGAAAAAAATTGGTCAGGTTCGCGAATTGCAAGATACTCCAGCGGTTCGTGGCATGATTAACAAAGTGGCTTACTTAGTCCGCATCGTTGACTAATTAGGCACGGAGGAAATACTATGTTTTTAAATACCATTGCCCCTGCTGACGGCGCAACACACGCAAAACGTCGTGTTGGTCGCGGTATCGGTTCAGGTTTGGGTAAAACAGCGGGTCGTGGCCACAAAGGTCAAAAATCGCGCGCAGGTGGTTTTCACCGCGTTGGTTTTGAAGGCGGTCAAATGCCTATGCACCGTCGTATGCCTAAGCGTGGCTTTACTTCATTGACCCGTCGTTTTGTTGGCGAAGTCAATTTGAATGACTTGAACAAATTGCCTGTGGACGAAATCGACTTGTTGGCATTGAAACAAGCTGGTTTGTTGGGTGAATTGACTACCAGTGCAAAAGTAGTTGCGACGGGCGAGATTACTCGTAAAGTGACTTTGAAAGGTCTCTTGACGACTAAAGGCGCGCGCGCAGCGATTGAAGCGGCTGGCGGCTCTGTTGCAGACGAGTAATTGAGAGGTATTTGTGGCTACAGCCAAATTATCCAATCAAGTAAAATCGCAAGCGGCTAAAGCGCAAACCTCGCCGGAATTGAAACAACGTTTGACGTTTTTGATTCTCGCGTTGTTGGTGTACCGCGTGTTGGCGCATGTTCCGGTTCCGGGCGTGAATGCAGCGGCACTGGCGCACTCTTTGCAAAATAGCGCAGGCAGTGGTTTGTTTGCGATGATGAACTTATTCTCAGGCGGTGCGATGTCTCGTGCATCGATCATCGCCTTGGGGATTACGCCGTACATTTCTGCATCGATTGTGATGCAGTTGGCCGGCGTGGTGGTTCCATCATTGCACGCTTTGCAAAAGGAAGGTGGTGCGGGGCGTCGTAAAATGACGCAATACACCCGTTATCTGACTTTGGGCTTGGCGATTGTGCAGTCGTATTTCATTGCATCACAGATTCAAAATATGCAAGGCTTGGGCGAAACCATTGTGCCGAATCCGGGCTGGGGGTTTGTTGGTGTGGCAATGATCAGTTTGGTGACGGGTACAATGTTCCTGATGTGGTTGGGTGAGCAAATCACCGAACGTGGTTTGGGTAACGGTATTTCTATCATCATTTTTGCTGGTATTGTCTCCAGTTTGCCGATGGGTGTATACAGTCTGTTCTCAGGCATGGCTTCTGGTCAAGTATCACCGCTGTTGGGTTTGGGTATTATCCTCGCGGCAGTTGGTGTGGTGTTCTTCGTCGTGTTTGTGGAGCGTGGTCAGCGTAAGATTCCGATCAACTACGCAAAACGTCAAGTGGGCAATCGCATGATGGGTGGTCAAAGTTCGTTCTTGCCACTGAAAGTGAATATGTCCGGCGTGATCCCTGCGATCTTTGGCTCATCGATCTTGTTGCTGCCAGCGACCATCATGAATTTCTTTAGCTCCAGCAATTTGTTGTGGGTGAAAGATTTGACGGCTCAATTGGTTCCGGGGCGTCCGTTGTATATGACCTTGTATGCCGCTGCTATTATCTTCTTCGCGTTCTTTTATACCGCGCTGGTGTTTAATAGTCGTGAAACCGCAGATAATTTGAAAAAGCAAGGCGCAGTGGTTCCAGGGATTCGCCCAGGCGAGCAAACGACGCGCTATATGGACAAGATTTTGACGCGTTTGACCCTGACCGGTGCGTTGTACTTGACTTTGGTGTGTTTGTTGCCCGAGTTCTTCATGATGGCTTTGGGAACTTCATCCGGCATGATTTTTGGTGGTACCTCCATCTTGATTATCGTGGTGGTTGCGATGGACTTTATGGCGCAAGTACAAGCATTTATGATGAGTCAGCAATACGAATCTTTGATGCGCAAAGCGAATTTCAAAGGTTTGAAATAAAGGCGAATCATGGCTAAAGATGATGTAATTCAAATGCAAGGTGAGGTGGTGGAGAATTTACCGAATGCCACCTTCCGTGTAAAGTTAGAAAACGGCCACATGGTCTTGGGGCACATTTCCGGCAAAATGCGAATGCACTATATTCGTATTCTGCCTGGAGACAAAGTGACGGTTGAATTAACACCGTATGATTTGTCAAAAGCCCGTATCGTATTCCGTTCCAAGTAACGGATAGAAATTTAGTTGAGGAGTGTTTTAATGAAAGTTCTCGCATCTGTGAAGCGCATCTGCCGCAATTGCAAGATTATTCGTCGCAATGGCGTTGTGCGCGTGATTTGCTCAAGTGACCCACGTCATAAGCAACGTCAAGGTTAATTAAGTAAAAGGAAATATAAATGGCTCGTATTGCTGGTGTTAATATCCCGCCGCACAAACATACCTGTATTGGTTTGACTGCGATTTATGGTATCGGTCGTCCTCGCGCACTGAAAATTTGTGAGGCAACTGGCGTTCCTGCGACGAAAAAAGTCAAAGATTTGGACGATGCTGATTTGGAAAAACTGCGTGATGCGGTTGGCTCATTCACCATCGAAGGTGACTTGCGTCGTGAAGTGACTATGTCAATCAAACGTTTGATGGATTTGGGTTGCTACCGTGGTTTGCGTCATCGTAAAGGCTTGCCTGTGCGCGGCCAACGTACCAAAACCAACGCACGTACTCGTAAGGGTCCGCGTAAAGCAGGTATTGCATTGAAAAAATAATGCATTGAAAAAATAATTGTAAGGAATTATTGATATGGCAAAAGCTGCAAATAGCGCCGCGGCACGCGCGCGCAAGAAAGTGAAAAAGAACGTTGCCGACGGTATTTTGCACGTCCACGCGTCTTTTAACAACACCATCATTACCATTACTGATCGCCAAGGCAATGCATTGTCATGGGCGACTGCTGGTGGCGCTGGTTTCAAAGGTTCACGCAAATCGACTCCATTCGCGGCTCAGGTTGCGGCAGAAGCTGCTGGTAAAGTGGCTCAAGAGTATGGTATCAAAAATCTGGAAGTGCGCATCAAAGGCCCAGGTCCAGGTCGTGAATCATCAGTTCGCGCGATGAATGCGTTGGGCATCAAAGTGACATCCATTCAAGATGTGACTCCGGTACCACACAATGGTTGCCGCCCGCCGAAACGTCGTCGTATCTAATTGATTTCATTTGACATTTGCGTAATCGCCGTGTAAAATCTGCGATTACGCTTTTGTTTTGCTTGTGTGTGGGGTTGTATCAATCACGCATTATGAGCAAAATGTCTCGCCAAAAAATGCGCTTTGATGACTGCCTTTTTGCATGATTTTGAGGTTCAGCGCAAATGCGTATTCATTGGCATCCATTGAAGTTTGTTTTTTAAGACCACTGTTTTATCAGAAATTCTGGTGAAACGTGCGCATGACTGCGAATGGTTGTGCGTATTAACTAAAAGGAAACATTGTGGCACGTTATATCGGTCCAAAGGCCAAATTGGCTCGCCGTGAAGGCACAGATTTATTCTTGAAAAGTGCACGTCGCACTTTAGATTCAAAATGTAAAATTGAAACCAAACCGGGTCAGCACGGCGCCAAATCAGGTGCGCGTACGTCGGACTATGGTGTTCAGTTGCGTGAAAAACAAAAACTCAAACGTATGTACGGCGTGTTGGAGCGTCAATTCCGCCGCTATTTCGCGGAAGCGGAACGTCTGCGTGGCAACACCGGTGAGTTGTTGGTGCGTTTGTTAGAGCAACGCTTGGACAACGTGGTTTATCGTATGGGCTTCGGCTCAACTCGTGCAGAAGCACGTCAATTGGTGAGTCATAAAGCCATCACTGTGAATGGCCAAGTTGCGAATATTCCTTCAATCCAAGTGCGTCCGGGCGACGTGATTGGCGTGACTGAAAAGGCGAAAAAGCAAGTGCGTATCGCCGAAGCATTGCAATTGGCTGAGCAAGTGGGTATGCCTTCTTGGGTTTCAGTAGACACTAAGAAAATGGAAGGCGTATTCAAAGCAACGCCGGATCGTTCTGACGTGGCACATGATGTGAACGAACACTTGATCGTTGAGTTGTACTCACGTTAATCAATGCTGTACCTCTGCATGCTGATCACATGCAGAGTTGTTCATATCGCCACCAGCCGCGGGTGTTCAGGACGACACTTGCGGTTTTGTTGAAAGGAATTCCATGTCTAACAATGCATTTTTAAAGCCACGCAACATTCAGGTTGAAGCAACGGGTGAGTACAGCGCAAAAGTCGTGTTAGAGCCTTTTGAACGTGGATATGGTCACACTTTGGGCAATGCGTTGCGCCGAGTGTTGCTCTCATCTATGACGGGATATGCCGCGACAGAAGTGCAAATTGCAGGCGCCTTGCACGAGTATTCAACTTTGGATGGCGTTCAAGAAGATGTGGTTGATATCTTATTGAATGTTAAAGGCATCGTATTCAAACTGCATGATCGCGACGAAATCACTTTGACCTTGAAAAAATCAGGTGAAGGCGTTGTGACGGCGGCTGATATCCAAGGCTCGCACGAAGTCGAAATCATCAATCCAGACCATGTGATTGCTCATTTGGCCGGCGGTGATTTGGATATGCAAATCAAAATTGAAAAAGGCCGTGGTTACGTTTCAGGTAACGTACGCGCGTTTGCTGATGACCACAGCAAAAAAATCGGTCACATTTTATTGGATGCATCATTCTCTCCAATTCGTAAAGTGAGCTACAGCGTGGAATCTGCGCGTGTGGAACAACGCACCGATTTGGATAAAGTGGTCATGCACATCGAAACCAACGGCGTGATTACGCCTGAGGAAGCGGTGCGTCAGTCGGCAGCTATTTTGATTGAGCAATTGTCGGTGTTTGCCGCCTTGCAAAATACCGTTGATCCAACGGCTTTGGCAGCGTCAAACAATGCAGTACCGCAATTTGATCCGATCTTGTTGCGTCCGGTTGACGAGTTGGAATTGACCGTGCGTTCAGCGAACTGCTTGAAGGCCGAAGCGATTCAATACATTGGCGACTTGGTGCGTCGTACTGAGCAAGATTTGCTCAAAACGCCAAACTTGGGTCGTAAATCCTTGTCTGAAATCAAAGAAGTTCTGGCTGCGCGCGGCTTGACTTTGGGTATGAAATTGGACAATTGGCCACCAGCCAATTTGGAAATGTAAAAAGTATCAAAAAAAGTACCCTACTTTTTTTGGTTTTAGTTTGAAAATTTGTCAGGGTATCCCTGACAAATTTTTGAAAAATCAACAAGGACTTATTTTCCCGAGTTGATCTTTATTTAACCACATCAACGAACCCGCCTCATGCTGGACTTTGAGGATAGAAGAGTTACGTTTAGATTTGTCAAAAGGAAATTATTATGCGTCATCGTTCAGGTTTGCGTAAATTAAACCGTACTTCCAGCCATCGTTTGGCTATGTTCCGCAATATGTCTGTGTCTCTGATTCAGCACGAAGTGATCAAAACCACTGTGCCGAAAGCGAAAGAATTGCGCCGCGTGGTTGAGCCATTGATTACTTTGGCGAAAAACCCAACCGTTGCCAATCGTCGTTTGGCATTTGCCCGTTTGCGTGATGCGGACGCGGTAAAAAAATTGTTTGATGATGTTGCACCTCGTTTTTCAGCACGCGCTGGCGGTTATACCCGTATTTTGAAATGCGGTTTCCGTGTGGGTGACAATGCGCCTATGGCCTTCATCGAATTGGTTGATCGTCCGGAAGCGGAATAAGCCTCAGATGATTTCGGTGGTATCCATATTTCCATCGAAACTCTCGGTTAAAATAGCGAACCCTTTGAGGTTCGCTTTTTTATTAGATGATGCATGGCGTTGACAGTGATGCGGTTTTTGAAAGTATGTTTATGACGGTTTTTAGGTTGGTTTGGGCTAAATGGCTATTGCTGATGCTTTGCATCCTGTCGGGCAAAGTATTGGCCGCTGAGTATTTGCCACCTGAGCAGGCATTTCCTTTTCAAGCGACGATCGTCAATCAGAACGGTGCGAATGTGGCGGTGCAGGTCGAGTTCAAAATCGCGCCAGGCTACTATATGTACCGCGATGAATTTGCCTTCACCGTGGTCAGTCCCGACGGACGCGTGACGCAAAACGGTGGTGTCAAAATGCCGCCGGCGCAGGTCAAGTTCGATGAGAATTTTGGCAAAGATGTGGCGTATTACCACAACGCTTTGCGCTTGAACGTACCGATCAAATCAACGGGTGAGAGCGAAGCCGCGTTTAAAATCGTAGTGGCTTCGCGCGGCTGTGCGGATCAAGGATTGTGCTATCCACCGCGCAAAAATCAGGTGGTTTTGCGCATCACACCAACCGCAGCCACAAATGATGCGCGGCTGTCGAATGCGGCAAGTGCCAATACCAACGCTGGACCAGCGGACTCCACACACAAGCAATCACCGGCTGGCTCAAATGGGGCATCTACCAACTCATCTGCGCCGGACAACATGCATTCATCCGAACAACTCAGTCCCGTGATTGAAATCAAACCGAGCAACAGCACGGCTGGACTGAATGATGGAGCGACTGCGGATGCGGCGGTTCGTATCGAACCAAGTGTTGTGACGTCTACAGCGTCTGCATCATCGAAAACCTTGGATAACAGCAGTTTTGCCGGAAATTTATTTGCGCAGAATCATATCGTTTGGGCGCTGCTGGTGGTGTTTGGCTTGGGGCTATTGCTCTCGCTCACGCCGTGTATGTTCCCGATGTTCCCGATTTTGACGGTGTTGCTGGCGGGACAACAGCGCGAGCAGTCGCGTTGGCGTGGGTTCGCTTTGGCGCTGGCTTATGTCAGCGGCATGGCTGTGGTGTATGCGCTGATCGGCGTGGTTGCGGCGCGCACTGGTTTGGCCTTGCAAAGCTATTTGCAAAATCCGTGGGTGCTGCTCGGTTTTGCAGCACTGTTGGTATTGCTTGCCTTGTCCATGTTTGATGTGTTTCAAGTCCAAATGTCGGCGCGCTGGCAATCGTGGTTGCAGGCCAAAACCCAAGGCAAAAACGGTTATTGGGGCGCGTGCGTCATGGGGGCGGCTTCGGCCTTGATCGCGTCACCGTGCGTGACCGCGCCATTGGTCGGATTGATCAGCTACATCGCGCAGACTGGGCAGGTGGCGCTCGGCGGGCTGGCGTTGTTGGTGTTGGCCTATGGCATGGGCGTGCCGTTGTTGCTGTTGGGCGCGGGCTTGGGGCAATGGCTGCCGAAGTCGGGCGCGTGGATGACGCGGGTGAAAAACCTCATCGGTGTGATGATGCTTGGCGTCGCGGTTTGGGTGGCGCAGCCGGTTTGGGGTAAATATTGGAATGCACTCACAACGCAGGGGGCGACACAAAGTAGCGCCTTTGAGCGCGTGTACAGCTTGTCGGAGATTCAGACGCGTGTGGCGAGTAGCGACAAGCCGGTGCTGATTGACCTGTATGCCGACTGGTGCCGCTCGTGTATTGAGATGGAGCACAAAACCTTCAGTGATCCGCAAATCGCGCACAGCATGCAAGATTTTCAACTTCTGCGCGTGGACATGACGCAAAATACCGCGCAGGACACGGAAATCCTCAAACATTTTGGCCTCTACGGGCCGCCGGGCATTATTGTACTGGAGGGCAAAACGGGACGCGAAAAAGGGCGCGTGGTTGGTTTTGAGTCGCCGGCACAGTTTGGTCAAAGTTTGCAGCAAATGAAGTAAGCCGCACCAATGCGCTAAGTTATGAACCGTTTTGAGCCTTGATCCCGCACCACTCGTCAGGTGCGGGCGTCGTTTTAATCCCAACCAACGAGCGTGATTCCAATAATGATTATTTCAGATTTTTGTTAAAATTCTCTGTAAGTATTTAAAAATCAGAAAAATATTCGAAAATCCGCTTTCCTCTGCTATAATTGACACATCGCAACACAATGCTGTGCCCAAAAAGCACCAGCATGCGTGAGCCGAACTGGCAAATCCCCTATTTGAACTTTAGTGCTGATCTGCCATCGGCCTTTTATGCTTGTATTTTAGTCTTATATAAGACATAATACATAACAAATATTCACTCACAGGAGCCATCATGACCGTGCGCATCAACCGTGGCAGTCTTGCCATTGACAAAATCCTCTTTGATTTCATCGAATCCGCCTTGCCGGGTGTCGGTTTGGACAGCGATACCTATTGGAACAATTTTGAGCAAGTGGTGCTCGATTTAACCCCGAAAAATAAAGCATTATTGGCCAAACGCGACGACTTGCAGGCGAAAATCGATGCGTGGCATCAAGCCAATAAAGGCGCGGATTTTGCCGCGTACAAAGCGTTTTTGACCGAAATCGGCTATATCGTTCCCGATTGCGCGGATTTTCAAGTCACCACCGAGAATGTCGATGCCGAAATCGCCACGATTGCTGGTCCGCAGTTGGTCGTGCCGGTTCGTAATGCGCGCTACGCATTGAACGCCGCCAATGCACGTTGGGGCAGTTTGTACGACGCACTGTACGGTACGGATGTGATTTCGACCGAAGATGGCGCTGAAGCAGGCATGGGCTACAACCCAGTGCGTGGCGACAAAGTGATTGCCTACGGCCGCGAGTTTTTGGACGCGCATTTCCCGTTGGCACACGGCTCACACAAAGATGCACAAGGCTACGCAGTTGAAAATGGTGCGGTTTTGGTGACGGTTGATGGAAATCAAGTCGGCCTGAAAAACCCAGCGCAAGGCGTTGGCTATCTCGGCGAGGCGAGCGCACCGACGGCGATTTTATTGAAAAACAATGACTTACATGCTGAGATTCAAATTGATCGCAACAGCACCATTGGCAAAGACGACGCAGCCGGTGTGAAAGACATCGTGCTCGAATCCGCCGTAACCGCGATTCAAGACTGCGAAGACTCCGTTGCCGCAGTGGATGCGGAAGAAAAAGTCGAGTGCTATCAAAACTGGATGGGCTTGATGAACGGCACGCTGGTTGAGTCGTTTGAAAAAGGTGGTAAAACCCTGACCCGCAAACTGAACAAAGACCGCACCTACAACGCCGTCAATGGCGGCGCGTTGACCTTGCACGGTCGTGCGATGTTGCTGATCCGTAACGTTGGCCACCTCATGACCAATCCAGCGGTCTTGGTTAATGGCGAAGAGATTTTCGAAGGCATCATGGACGCGCTCGTGACCGGTATGCTGTTCAAATACGACGGTACGGGCGAGCTGCGCAACTCGCGCACCGGGAGCATGTACATTGTGAAACCAAAAATGCACGGTCCAGAAGAAGTCGCATTCGCGGTTGAATTGTTCAGTCGCACCGAGCAAGCGGTGAACTTGCCGGCGCGCAGCATGAAAGTTGGCATCATGGACGAAGAGCGCCGCACCACGGTCAATTTGAAACAATGTATCAATGAAGCCAAAGACCGCGTAATTTTCATCAACACCGGCTTCATGGATCGCACTGGCGACGAAATCCACACCAGCATGCACGCGGGCGCGATGGTGCGTAAAGAACTCATGCGCGCTGAACCGTGGCTGGGCGCGTACGAAAATGCCAACGTCGACATCGGTCTGAAATGCGGCTTGCAAGGCAAAGCACAAATCGGTAAAGGCATGTGGCCAGAGCCAGACTCGATGCACGCCATGATGGAGAAAAAAATCGGTCATCCGACTGCTGGCGCCAACTGCGCATGGGTACCGTCGCCAACCGGCGCGACCTTGCACGCCATGCACTACCACATGGTCAATGTCAAAGCGCGTCAAGACGAACTCAAATCTCGTCCGCAAACCAACGTTGATGACATTCTCACCATTCCATTGAGCACACACACCGACTGGACGGACGAAGAAAAACAACGCGAGCTGAACAACAATGCGCAAGGCATTTTGGGCTACGTCGTGCGTTGGGTTGATCTCGGCGTTGGCTGCTCAAAAGTGCCAGACATCCACGACACCGCATTGATGGAAGACCGCGCGACCCTGCGCATCAGCTCACAGCACATGGCGAATTGGCTGATGCACGGCGTCGTGACCGCAGAACAAGTCATGGAAACTTTCAAACGCATGGCCGTGATCGTTGATGGTCAAAATGCCCATGACCCGCTGTACACACCGATGGCGCCGGGTTACGACGGCATTGCATTCAAAGCCGCGTGCGACTTGGTGTTCAAAGGCGCGGAGCAACCATCGGGCTACACCGAACCATTGCTGCACAAAGCGCGTTTGCAGTTGAAAGGCTATAAGGGCGATTAAAACATCGCGTCAATGCTTGAGAAAGCCACCCAGAAATTTAGGGTGGCTTTTTTGCGCAGATTATTGCGCGATGTGAGGCAATTGAGAGCCGCTCTATGGACTTCCACAGCGATTTTGCCGATAATATCAAGGTTTTTGCCAATCATCGGCAGTCGGAAATTAATTATTCTTAGGATCACCCATGTCAAACACCATTTTACAAAATTTGCCAAAAGGTCAAAAAGTCGGTATCGCTTTCTCAGGCGGTTTGGACACCAGCGCGGCCTTGCTGTGGATGCGTCAAAAAGGCGCTGTGCCGTATGCCTACACAGCCAATCTCGGCCAGCCCGATGAAGACGACTACGAAGCCATTCCGCGCAAAGCCAAAGAATACGGCGCAGAACAAGCGCGTCTGATTGACTGCCGCAAACAACTCGCAGCCGAAGGCATCGCCGCGATTCAATGCAACGCTTTCCACATCTCAACCGGCGGCGTGACCTATTTCAACACCACGCCGCTCGGACGCGCCGTGACCGGAACCATGCTGGTGGCCGCGATGAAAGAAGACGACGTCAATATCTGGGGCGACGGTTCAACCTTCAAAGGCAACGACATTGAACGATTCTACCGCTACGGTTTGCTCACCAATCCGCACCTGCGCATCTACAAACCGTGGCTAGACAACCAATTCATCGACGAGCTGGGCGGTCGCGCCGAAATGTCCGCGTTCATGAACGCCAATGGTTTTGACTACAAAATGTCGGCGGAAAAAGCCTACTCAACGGATTCAAACATGCTGGGCGCGACGCACGAAGCCAAAGACCTTGAGTTTTTGAACAGCGGTATCCGCATTGTTAAACCCATCATGGGTGTTGCGTTTTGGCAAGACGGCGTTGACGTCAAAGCCGAAGAAGTCACCGTGCGTTTTGAAGAAGGTATGCCCGTTGCGCTCAATGGCAAAACCTACGATGACCCAGTTGCGCTGTTCGAAGAAGCCAACCGCATCGGCGGTCGCCACGGCCTTGGCATGTCCGACCAGATCGAAAACCGCATCATCGAAGCCAAATCGCGCGGCATTTACGAAGCACCAGGTATGGCATTGCTGCACATCGCCTACGAACGCCTCGTCACCGGCATTCACAACGAAGACACCATCGAACAATACCGCATCAACGGCCTGAGACTCGGTCGCCTGCTGTACCAAGGCCGCTGGTTTGACCCGCAAGCACTCATGCTGCGCGAAACCGCACAACGCTGGGTCGCCCGCGCCGTCACCGGCGAAGTCACACTCGAATTGCGTCGCGGTAACGACTACTCGATTATCAACACCGAGTCGCCGAACCTCACTTATCATCCAGAACGTCTGTCGATGGAAAAAGTCGAGAACGCACCGTTTGACCCGATTGACCGCATTGGTCAACTCACCATGCGTAATCTCGATATCGTCGATACCCGCAATAAACTGGGGATTTATACGCAAACCGGTTTGCTGACTGGCGGAAAAGATACGGTGCTGCCGCAGTTGGGGAAAGCGGACAACTAAAATAAAACGGGCGCAATGAGCGCCTGTTTTATTTTGTAGGGGTTTATGTGCCAATATCGTCTATGTCGCTCATGCCGCGACGGGCAAATACTTTTTGCCTTGATGCAAAAAGTATTCAAAAAAATCAAGTCGCCATACGCATGACGCTCAACGCCTGAATATGGTTCGGTTTGGAACTCGCACTTGCGATGCAAGTGCTCAAACAACAAACCTCACAATTAAAACGCAGGCGTTTAGCTGCGCATCAACGACGAAACATCTTGCATTTGATATTACTCATTTTTTAAAACACATTGAGGACTAAGAATGAAAAATCCTCCTCAAAGAAGCTCCTAAGAAAAAGCCTCTTCAAACTGAAGAGGCTTTTTGGTATATGGCAATAATTACTGCCACGTCGCAATAAAATAAAACCAGCCGATGGCGATGATCAGCCATAAAATGAATAAGGTGATTTTCACGATGCTGCGCTTTTTAGGTGCAGCATTGTTCATTTCATCAGGTACGTTGGGCGGTGTGTTGTTCATTTTGTCTCCTATTGTTTGGTTTTTGCCGCATTAGAACGGCATTCCGCCGCCACCTTTGCCGCCCATCATGTTTTTGAGGCCTCTCAATCCACCTTTGCCGCCCATCATTTTCATCATTTTGCCCATGCCGCCACCGTGGAATTTTTTCATGACGTCGCGCATTTGTTCGTATTGTTTGAGGACTTTGTTGACTTCTTGTACCGGCAGGCCGGCGCCTTGGGCGATGCGGCGTTTGCGGCTGGCTTTGATGAGGTCGGGCTTGGCGCGCTCCATCGGGGTCATGCTGTTGATGATGCCTTCGGTGCGGCGCAGTTGTTTTTCGGCGGCGTCGGTGTCGATGTTGCCTTTGCCTTGGGTCAGTTGCGCGGGGAGTTTGTCAATCAGGGAGGAGACGCCGCCCATATTGCGCATTTGGCTGAGTTGTTCTTTGAAGTCGTTGAGGTCGAAGGCTTTGCCGGATTTGATTTTTTTGGCAAATTGTTCGGCCTTTTCCATGTCGACGTTTTTGTGGGCTTCTTCGACGAGGGAGACGATGTCGCCCATGCCGAGGATGCGTTGCGCCATGCGGTCGGGGTGGAAGGGTTCGAGACCGGCGAGTTTTTCGGATACGCCGACGAATTTAATCGGTTTGCCGGTGACGTGGCGCACGGAGAGTGCTGCGCCGCCGCGTGAGTCGCCGTCGAGTTTGGTGAGGACGACGCCGGTGAGTGGTAGGGCGTCGTTGAATGCTTTGGCGGTATTGACGGCGTCTTGACCGGCCATGGCGTCAATGACGAATAGGGTTTCAATCGGTTTGAGTTGGGCGTGTAGTGATGAGATTTCGTTCATCATGGCTTCGTCAATACCGAGACGGCCAGCGGTGTCGACGAGTAGTACGTCGATGAAGTGTTTTTTGGCGTAGTCTACTGCGGCAAAGGCGATGTCGGCGGGTTTTTGGTCGGGTGTTGATGGGTAGAATTCTGCACCGGCTTGTGCGGTGACATTTTGCAATTGCAGAATCGCCGCTGGACGGTAGACGTCGCAAGAGACGGTGAGGACTTTTTTCTTTTGCGCCGTTAGGTATTTGGCGAGTTTGCCGACGGTGGTGGTTTTACCCGCGCCTTGCAGACCGGCCATGAGGATGATGGCGGGTGGCTGGGTGGCGAGGTTGAGTTCAACGGCTTTGGCGTTGTATTCGCCGCCGATGAGGGCGATCATTTCGTTGTGGACGATGCCGACGAGGGCTTGTCCGGGGGTGAGGCTGTGGATGACTTCTTCGCCAAGGGCTTTTTCTTTGACTTTGGCGATGAATTCGCGCACGACGGGCAGGGCGACGTCGGCTTCGAGTAGCGCCATGCGCACTTCGCGCAGCATTTCGGCGGTGTTTTCTTCGGTCAGGCGGGCTTGGCCGCGCATGGTTTTGAGGATTTGACTGAATCGGGTGCTGAGGTTGTCAAGCATGATGTTCTACCTGTATGGGTTATGGGTTGAGAATCGCACGCATTATGCGGTGGCGCGTGGTGATTGTGCTAATATAAGCTGTTACAATATAAAGTACCGTATTTTAATATCGGCATGCAGTGATGGTTATTCAATAGCACTGTGTGCGGGTATGTTCGCTGTCGGTTGTTGCTTGCTGGCCGGCAGAACCCGTTGAGGATGCTATGAGTCTTTTGCACAATACTTTTTTCTCAAAACAGTCGCTATTGTACCCAATGTCGCCGCGTCAGTCTGTGTTTCTCGCACGGGCGTGGGTTAGTCTCATTGCGCTGGTGCTGTTATTCGGAACGCCTTTCAGTGCATGGGCGCAAACTGCGCACGGGCAGGGTATGTTGTTTGATATTCATTTGGTCGCGGCTACATTGACGACGGGCGTGTTTCTGGTTGCGCTGTTGTTGGCAGTGGTGGTTTATGTGCAGGCCAAGCATTTACACAGCGCATCTGATTTGATCCATGAGGAAAAGGATGGTTGGATTAGTCGCCTGCCACCGATGTTGGCTATGGAGCGTTTGTTGGTGCGCGTGTTGGTGTTGGGCTTCGTATTGCTCAGTGGTTTGGTTTTGACCGGTATGTTTTTTGGTGAGGCGGTCTGGGGCGCGCCCTTGAAGTGGAATCACAAGACTTTGTTTACTTTATTGGCTTGGTTGGTGATTGCAGTGCTGTTGCTTGGGCGTCGATTCCGCGGCTGGCGTGGGCTGATGCTGGTGCGCTCGACAATAATTGGCTTTGTCCTCTTGTTTTTGGCGTATGCGGGCACACATTTTGTTATGGATGTAGTGTTGCATCGCACTTATTGAGATATCGCTATGAAATTGATTATCACGCTGATCGTTCTGGGGTTAATCGCCTCTGCCTTGTATCAAAAATGGCGCAGTATTTCGCCACAGACCAAGCAGATGTGGGCAATGCTGTTCGGCGCGGCCAAAGTTATGAAACAAGCCAAAAAGCAAATGAGCGAACAAGCGAACGCCAGCGCAACGCAAGCCAACAGCGCAGGACGCGACCGTGGTAACGGCGCCACACCATTTGAATTCCCCTATGCGCGCACTACTGCCGCGACTTCAGCGGGAGCGGTGGTTCATGCGATGCGCGCCTGCGAGAAATGCGGCTTGCATGTCCCTGAAAACGAAGGCGTCGTGATCAGCGGGCAATTCTACTGTTGTAAAGAACACGCACAATGAGCTCGCGCAGCGAATTCACTATTGACTCAAGTGGTTGGTGCGCGCAAGCAGAGCAACAACCTTCGCCTAACTGCGATGCGCGGCCAGAGGGCGCTGACGTGACCTTGATCGTCGTGCACAATATCAGCCTGCCGCCAAATGAATTTGGCGGCGAATGGATCACCGACCTATTTCTCAATCGACTTGATCCTGACGCGCACCCCTATTTCGCCACCATTCATACCTTTGAAGTGTCCGCGCATTTCCTCATTCGCCGTGATGGGCAACTTATCCAATACGTCTCCACGCAAGATCGCGCATGGCACGCCGGCGCATCGACTTGGCGTGGACAAACTCGATGCAATGACTTCTCCGTCGGTATTGAGTTAGAAGGATGTGACAGTAAACCCTACACGGCGGCACAATACGCACAGTTAGCTGCGTTGACCCAAGCGCTGCAAATACGCTATCCGCGTATTAACGGCGTTGCAGGCCATCACGAAATCGCCCCCGCACGCAAAACCGATCCCGGAGCGTGCTTTGAATGGGCGCGTTTTGAGCGTCAAGCCAATATATCCGCCGATGCGCGAAAAAGTAATTGGTAAAAACAACACGGTCTGTTTGTTTATCTATCTAATTGATTACAAATGAAAAATAAATCATTGTCACAAATAGTTAACAATTTCAGCCAAACTCCTATTGACAAAGCAATTCAAACCGTTCATAATTTCACTTCTTCGCTGAGTGGCTACGGCAGTTTAGTGGAGGGTGAGGGAAGTGTTTTGAGATTAATTTGTTGATTTGTGATTGCAAAAAAATAAAT
>CAXYYC010000032.1:0-28900 GCA_964293815.1 uncultured Burkholderiaceae bacterium | reverse complement strand
GGCTGCACTAACGCTGCCACTCAGAGCCACGTGCACCGTGGTGTCGAAGTTGCTCGGATTGGTTTGGCTGACTTCGTATACCAGTACGTCACCCGCCGCGCCTTCGGTCGCTGTGGCGTCGGTCGCTGTGATGCTGACTTTTGGTTGGTCTACTGTGCCGTCGTCTACGATCGTGCCCGTCGCGGTCGAGGTACCAATATTGGCTCCTTTAGGCGCACTGATGGTGGCACTAAAGGCTTCTGATTGCTCATAAATATCATCATTGACCGGAACTACCGTTACGGTAGGCATATTGGCCGCTGTTGTACCCAGCGGGATCGAAATCGTGATACCCGCCAACGCCTCAGCCAATGTGACTGTGTGCGCCACACCTGCTGTATCTGTATAGGTGATGCTTTGAACGTCATCAGCCTCAAGCGCTCCTAAATCGAGCTTGAACACAACAGTGCTGTCTTGTGCGCCTACTGCTGTTTGATCAATATGGAACACCACGCCAGTGGTTTCTCCCTCGATAGCTACCGCAGGATCAGCCGTGATGTTAATCAACGGCTCTGGAGTGACTGTGATATCTAATGTACTCTGACTACCTGTATTAATAGTGTAGTGAATGGTCGGCACGGTGCCTGTCCAGTTATCAACCGGATCAAAGCTGTATTTGCCATCAGCACCAATGGTGACAGTACCCACCCCGGAATGGTAGCGGTATCGCCCGCTTTGAATGTGCCTGTAACACCATCAATGGTAAAACTCTCAACTGTCAGGGGATCGTTATCAATATCACTATCATTGCTCAATACGTTACCTGTCGCAATTGTATCTTCAGTGATGGTATTGGTATCTGCAACCATGAGGCTCGGATCATCTACCGGTTGGATAATCACGGTTGTCGTTCCGACATCTGTACCGCCACGTCCATCAGAAATGGTGTAGTCGAACTTGAAGGTGCCGTTGTAGTCTTTGTTAGGGGTAAAGGTTAAGGAACCATCGCTATTCAAGCTGATTGTGCCTTGATCAACCGTAACAGGTGTACCCACGCTGATCGGTGTGCCATTGATTTCTGTAATAGTCAATGGGTCGCCATCTGGATCAGAGTCATTGGACAATGGTTTGAAGTTGAGTGCGGCATCTTCTTGCCCTGTTACCGTTTCGTCTTCGGCTACTGGTGGATCGTTCACGTCATCTACCACCACATGCACGCCAGCAGTGTCAGTTGTCGTGCCATCGCTTACTGTGTAGGTAAAGTCTACTGCTCCGTTATAACCTGGGTTCGGCGTAAAGGTCACTGTGCCATCGTTATTCAGAGTCACTGTGCCATTGTTTACGGTAATGGTGTCACCCGGTTTAACCGCTGTACCATTGATCTCGGTGATGCTGAGTGGATCACCATCCACATCGGTGTCGTTTTTGAGGACATCAATGGTGACGGGTGTGTCTTCTCCAGTGCTTGCTCCATCATCCAGTGCTACCGGTGCATCATTGACGCCAGTTACTTTGATGGTCAGGGTCGCGGTATCGGTCAAGCCGGCCGGATCGGTCACGGTATAGGTGAACACATCGGATTGGCTTTCACCATCATCCAGTGCTTGTGCTGCGGCATTCGGCGTGTAGGTGTAGCTACCGTCGGCGTTAAGTACTAAGGTACCCCATGCGCCTACCAGCGGTTGACCTGCGCCTGCCGTCGTTGAACCAATGTTGACTTGGCTAACCGAGAGTGTATCGCCGTCTAGATCTGTGTCTTTGCCTGCCGTGTTTTGAATCACGCCATTGGCCGCTGAAACGGTCAATGGGGTGTCTTCGTCGGTTGTGTTGGTATCGTCCGCGGCAACAGGCGCATCATTGACTCCACCCACATCGACCGTCACTGTGGCTGTGTCTGTACCGCCTTGCCCATCGCTAACGGTGTATGTAAATGTTGGTTTACCAGTGTAATCCGCAACCGGATCAAATGTGATCGTGCCGTCTGGGTTTACTTTAACCGTACCAATGGTCTCGCCATTGGCGTCTTTGATATCGACTGGTTGATCGCTGACCGGCTGACCGTTGATTTCCGTAATTGTTAATGGATTGCCATCTACGTCTGTATCATTACCCAGCACATTAATCGTGACCGGCGTGTCTTCTGGCGTAGTAACGCTGTCGTTAACTGCATCCGGCGCATCATTCACAGGTGTCACTGTGACATCAACCTTCCCTACAACTGGTGTCATACCATCGGTCGCTGTATAAGTGAACTGGACAGGACCATTGTAGTTTTCATTTGGCGTAAAGGTGATGGTACCGTCACTGTTGAGTGTGGCTGTGCCATTGGCTACCGCAACCGTCTCACCTGCTTTGACATCCTTACCATCAATTTGGCTAACGGTTAGCTTGTCGCCGTCTACGTCTAGGTCATTGCCCAATACGTCAATGATCACCGGTGTATCTTCCGGCGTCGTTGCTACATCGTCAGAGACCGATGGTGTGTCTGGTTTTGGAGTGACAGTGATGTCCAATGTGCTGCTGCTACCCGTATTGGTGGTGTAGGTAATAGTCGGTACTATCCCATTCCAATTCGGAATCGGCGTGAAGGTATAGTCACCATTGGTAGCAATGGTGATCGTGCCAATATTCGGTATCGTGGCTGTTTCACCTGCTTTAACTGTCGTGCCATTGACGGTGAATGTGGTGACACTCAAGGTGCTGTCAATGTCGCTGTCATTGCTCAGTACATTGCCGGTTGCAGGAATGTCTTCAGGTGTAGTCCCTACGTCTGCTTTCAATACACTCGGATCATCGACCGGATTCACTGTAATATGAACTGTTGCGCTGGATGTGCCGCCCTTGCCATCGCTGATGGTGTATGGAAACTCTACTGAACCGTTGTAGTTCGGGTCGGGCGTAAATGTCATTGTGCCGTCTGTGGCAACATGCACCACACCATTTGGTACCGCAATATCTTGCGCCTTACCCGGAGTTACAGCTGTCCCGTTGATCTGTGTGACTGTCAATTTGTCACCATCTGCATCGGTATCATTGCTCGTTGGATTGAAAGTAACAGAGCCATCTTCATCAACCACAACCGTGTCATTTTTGGCTGCTGGAGGATTATTGACCGGATCAGGATCGCCACCGCCTGAAGCTGCCGCAATTGCCGCCACTCCCAGCCCTGCCAGTACGAACGGTAACCAAGCGACTTGCTCATGCAACTCGCCTAAGCTTTGGTAGGTGCTCGTTCCGTCGGCCATCTCCCATGAGAGGAGGTCTGTTGTGCCTTCTTGCGGGAGGTAGGTGTAGTATTGTCCGTCTTCTGCTAGACCGATCAGTTTGACTTTGCCTTCGCCGTAGTAGTTTTCTATGACGATGTCTGCTGGTTGGTCTTTGTCTGTGTCGTTGCCTTCTGTATTTAAGAGGATCAGGAGGTCTTTGCCTTTGCGTTTGAAGAGCAGTTGATCCGGCGCGCGGTTTTTGATGATGTCGCGTAGTTCGTAGCTGACGCCCGCTTGGGCTTTGATGATGGTCGCTTGACCTGCTTTACCGGCACCTACTTTGACGACGACGGTGCTTTCTTCTGCTGTCTTGGCGCTTTTGGTGATGAGTTGGATGTCGTTGATCATCTGGGGTTCCTCTTGCTCTTTATTTGCGTCGATGCCACCCCGTCAGGGGTGGCTGGTATTATTTGGGGTTTGCTTGGCTCTTATTTGGAGCTGATGCCTTTGTTTTCGATTTGTTCGATTGTGCCCATGAGGTCTATGCTGACTCGGCGATCCGGTTGGAGGCATTGGACCAGCTTGGCTTTGTTGGTGATGTTGCGGCAGCCGTTGGTGACTGGGTCGCGTTTGCCTCGCCCGTCTGTGACGGTTGGGATGTTGAGCCCGTGTCGTTTCATGTAGGCGGCGACTGTTTTGGCTCGGTCATGGGAGAGTTTGTTGTTGTAGGCGTCGGTTCCTAATCGGTCGGTGTAGCCGATGATGCGGATTTGTTCGACTTGGGCGCCCATGCTTTGGATGTCTTGGATGAGTTTGTCGACGCGTGCTTGCCCTGATGGGATCATTTGGGTGGAGTCGAATTTGAATAGGGCATCTGCCGCGAGGTTGATGTGTTTGAGTACTTTGAGTGGGGCGTTGCAGATCGGTTGGTGTCGGTTGATGATGTGGCTTTGGCTCAGGCCTTTGCTGAGGTCTTTGACTTGGTCTTCGGTGAGTTCGCGCACGTCAAAGTTGGTGTCGTTGCTTTCGTAGACTTGGAGGTATTGGGTGCTGCCGGCAGGTACGGTGAGGCGTTGCTCAGTGCCGCGTTGGTTACTCTCTGTGCGTGTGTCGATGCGGATGGTTTGTTCGCCTGGACAGACGAGGCTTTCTGAGTAGCGTTCAGGTGGTAATGAGCCTAGTACTCGGTCGTTGATGAATACGGTCGGGATGTGTTGGTTGCCTGCTTCTTTGCGCAGGAACACTACTCGCCCGATGTCTTCTGATATCCGCTCTGGTAGCGCTACTTTCGTTTCGCTTAAATACCCGCCCGTCGTCTTCACTCGCGTGAAATCATCTGTCGTGCAGCCGCTACTTAAAAGCAACCCTGCCGTGCCTATACTTGCAATTAGTATTCTTATCATGCGTGTGTTCATGGTTTACCTCGGAGAAAATTAGATGTCTTGATGTGTATATTATAGCAAACCTTAAAAGAAAAGACACCTTTTAAGTATACATACAGCACAAAATCTACAAAAAACAATTTTATATAAATTTAATTATGCTGATTAAAATGATAGACTTTGGAATAATCTGGCTTTCCAATCAAAAAAAGCCAAAGGACATTGATGCCAGTGTAACGAGTAAGTCTATCTTTGGTTGACTATCAATGGATATTTTTTGGAGACTCAACAAAAGGGAGCATAACCTCAAAACATGGCCATTATTGTCGTATATTGTTTATGTTTCAGGCAATCTAAATCTTTTTCAAAGCCGCCACATCTAGCTTTTGGATATAACGAATCAAATTAGACCAGATGGGATGGTAGCCAAATCCACCCTGTGTCATTTCTGCGATCGCATCCTCTTTGCTCCAACCTTGCTCGACAATGCGGTAAATGGCAACCATCATGCCGGTACGGTCAGAGCCGTGTTTGCAATGCAAAAGGACAGGTTGATTGGCGGGATTGCGCACGATTTTGAGGAACTGCACGACGTCTTCGTCCCGAACATCCCAAGTATTAAACCGAATTTGTTCATAGCGTACCCCGCTTGGCTTGACCAACGCGGCATCGCCCGCATTATTGCGTAGTGAAAGCACCGTTTTGATTTCTACGGGTAGCCCGTACGTTCGTGCTAATTGCTGGTTTAACAGCAACAGCCCTTCGACTTCGGGCTGTGCGGAGCGGTATAAAACGGGGGAAACCTGATAGAGATTAGGCAAACCTTGGCGCAATACTTCACCGCCGACTGGTTTCGCCCAGTCATTGGGGCGCTGTTCCGGTGGCAATGCTGGGGCAACGGCGCAGGCGGTTACCAACATGGAACCGATTACAGAAGTAGCGATGATTTTACGCATGTGGACAATAGCTTATCTTAGATACACGTTAATTTATGCACGCATTAATTGTTCGATTTCGTGAGCCTGAACCGGCACGTCGCGCGTGGTTAATTCGCAACCGTTCTCAGTAACGATGGCGTCGTCTTCAATGCGAATACCGATATTCCAATACTGCTCAGGTACGTCTGCGCTAGGGCGGAAATACAAACCCGGCTCGATGGTCAATGCCATACCTGCTTCCAACACACGCCAGTTCGGCTGTTGTTTGCCCACATCGTGTGGATCGGCGATTTGCCCAATGCTGTATGCACCCCAATCGTGCACATCCAAGCCAATCCAATGTCCCGTGCGGTGCATGAAATACGGCTGATAAGCTTTCTGCGCAATCGCGTCGTCCAGCGAACCCACTTTATTTTGATCCAAAATCCCCAAGTCCAGCAAACCTTGGGTCAACACGCGTACCACGGCGTTGTGCGGCGCGTCGAATCGCGTTCCTACTTTGGTTAAAGCGATCGCTTCGCTTTGCGCCGCCAGTACACATTCGTAAATCTCGCGTTGCGCTTTGCTGAATTTGCCATTAACTGGAAAAGTGCGCGTGATGTCGCCCGCGTAGTAGCCATACTCCGCGCCTGCGTCAATCAGGCACAAATCGCCGTCTTTTAACTCGGTCAAGCCTGCACGATAGTGCAGACAGCAGGCGTTCGCACCCGCCGCGATAATGCTGTTGTACGCGACCTCTTGCGCACCCGCGCGCATAAATTCGTGGCGAATTTCCGCCTCCAAATCCAATTCACGCCAGCCGACGCGACATTTTTCCATCGCACGAATATGTCCCAGTGCAGAGATTTTGCCCGCCGCATGTAGCCACTGTTGCTCAACCGCATCCTTGCGCAAACGCATCTCATCCAAAATCGCGTAGACATCATGCTGAGTCGCAGGCGCGCCAACCCCACTGCGTACCAAGGCGCGCGCGCCATTCCATGCGTTTGATAAACGCGTATCCAGCGCCGTTTCAGCCGCCAGCGGCGCGAACACCGCCTGCGTATTCGCAATCCAATTCGGCAAATCAGCATTCAGCGCGTCGATTGCGCGTGCCTCATCCACCTGCAAATGCGCCACCGCGTGCTCCGGCCCCAAGCGGAAGCCGTCCCAAATTTCGCGCTCCAGATTCTTTTCACGACAATACAGTACACTGCGCGCCGAGTCCGCCGTCACCAGTAGAACCAGCACCGCTTCCGGCTCGGTAAATCCGGTCAAATAATAAAAATAACTGTCTGGGCGAAAATCATAATGTGCGTCGCGGTTGCGCGCGACTTCCGATGCAGTTTGAATGATCGCCACCGATGCGCCCGACGGCACCAATTCACGCATCTTTTCGGCCAAACGCGCACGCCGCGCGGCGAATGGTTGGGGATGGAATGCGTTCAGGTGCAAATTGGGTTTCATAGTGGCGACCAAAGGTAATTGTTGAAAGCCGCCATTCTACCACCAGCCTCAAAAAAATGCCCCCGAGTCATCGGAGGCATTTTGCTGATACCCAACACATTCATTGTGCGATCAATGCGCCAAGATTTTTGACAAAAATTGTTTGGCGCGCTCAGTGCGATTCTCTGGATGACCAAAGAACTCATCTTTCGAGCAATCCTCAACGATTTTGCCGTGATCCATGAAAATAATGCGATTCGCAACTTTGCGTGCAAAGCCCATTTCATGCGTCACACACATCATGGTCATGCCCTCGTTCGCCAACTCAACCATCACGTCCAGCACCTCATTGACCATTTCGGGATCAAGCGCCGACGTCGGCTCATCAAACAGCATGGCAATCGGATCCATTGCCAATGCGCGTGCGATTGCCACGCGCTGTTGTTGACCGCCCGACAATTGCCCTGGGAATTTATGCGCATGTGCAGCCAAACCGACGCGCTCCAACAACTTTTTCCCCTTGGCATACGCTTCCTCTTTGCCACGTTTGAGCACCTTCATCTGCGCCAGCGCCAGATTTTGCTCAATACTCATGTGCGGGAATAACTCAAAGTTTTGAAACACCATGCCAATGTGCGAACGCAGTTGGTTCAAATTGGTTTTCGGATCGGTCAGCGACGTGCCATTGACCACGATGTCGCCCTTCTGAATTGGCTCCAGTGCGTTGACTGTTTTAATCAAGGTGGACTTACCCGAACCAGAAGGACCGCAAACCACCACCACTTCACCTTTTTGAATGGTAGCCGTGCAGTCGGTCAAAACCTGAAAATCGCCATACCATTTCGATACATTTTTAATTTCAATCATTGTAAGAATCCTTTATTGAATGCTCATCTTAGCGAACAATCGCAATTTTCTTTTGCAAATACTTCACATAGCTTGACAACATAAAGCAGATGATGAAATACACCACGCCGACAAACAGATAAAACTCCGTCGGGCGATTATTAATCCCTGCCAAAGTACTGCCCGCGCCCAAGAAATCTTTAAAGCCGACCGCGTACACCAAGGTAATGTCCTGAAACAAAATGATCGTCTGCGTCAGCAATACCGGCAGCATATTGCGCAATGCCTGCGGCAAAACCACACTCGCCATCGTTTGACCATAACTCATGCCGAGCGCATAACTCGCATTCATCTGACCTTTGGACACACTCTGAATCCCCGCGCGCATGATTTCCGAATAATACGCCGCCTCAAAAATCGCATAGGTAATCACCGCCGCATACAAAGCACCGAGCGGCGTCACATAATCCGCACCGGTAATCGTTGCCCACAGTTTCGGAAGCAAAAAGTAAAAAATCAGCAGCACCTGAACCAAAGGCAAACCTCGGAAAAAATCCACATACAGTTTCGCCGCAGTCGACAAAATCCGATTCGACGACAACCGCATCATCGCCAACGGCGTACCGATCAACATCCCGCCGATCAAGGCCAAAAATGTCACCTGCAAAGTGAACCACAAACCTTTGGACAACAGGGTCAATGCTTCGGTCGTGAATAAAACGCCAAAATCAAAGTTCATTATTTACCCCCCGTAATCATGCCCGGAATGCGGATACGACCTTCCATCCACACCATCAGCGCCTTAATCGAATAGGTAAAGAACAAATAAATAAACGTCGTGATCGTCAAAATCACCATATCCTGCGAGGTTAATTCGATCATGGTTTTGGTCTGCGCATAAAAATTCGCCACACTGACCACAAAGGCCACCGACGCATTTTTAAACAAATTCATCACTTCCGAAGTCAGCGTCGGCCAAACGATGCGAAATGCCTGCGGTAAAACGGTATAGCGATAAATCTGCGCCCGCGTCAAACCCAAGGCAAAGCCTGCGTTCCACTGACCAGTGGACACCGTCTGAATCCCCGCGCGTACCTGCTCGGACACGCGCGCCGCATGATACATCCCCAAACCCAAAATCCCCATCACCCACGGCGATGCCGCCGCCACCTGCCGATACCACAGGCCGCTGACGTCCGCATTCGAATCCGCAGAAAACGTAGAGGGTAAAAAGTTAGGAAACACCAACAACCAGAAAAAGTACTGAATCACCAGCGGTACATTGCGAAACAACTCCACATACGCATTGCCCAAGCGGGACAACCATTTATTAGGCGTTGTGCGCAACACACCCAGTAAAGAACCAAGTACCAGCGCCAAAATCAGCGCACCGAAAAACACCACAAAATGCCACTTCATACCGGTGAACATCATTTGCAGCCACGTCACCTCTTCGGCACTCGTGCTGTAACTACGCGCACCGACCGACTGGCATACAGATTCAATCCAGCCGACCTTGTCAACGTACTCGGTACTCGGTGAACAAAAAACGCCCCAATCCAATTGAGCCATTATGACCTCCGAAAAAAGATGAAAAAATAAGACGCATTCAGTTCATCAACCCATGCGCCTTATTTCAAGAACCAATAATCCATCTACAACGACGAATTAAATCCCTTTGTCAGATGGCTCAGCCAAAGCTTTTTTCGTGCCTTCGTTCATTGGCCAGTTCAGATTGGTGGTTTTGCCGCCGGTCAGAGGAATCGGTGATTGGAACCATTTTTTGTAGGCTTTTTCCATATCGCCCGATTTCATCATGGCCAAAACGGCTTTATCCGCGATTTTCTTCATTTCCGCGTCGCCTTTGTTCAGCATGATGCCGTATGGCTCAGCCGACAAAACTGGACCGACAATTTCAAAATCCGCTGGATTTTTGGAGTTGGCGATCAAACCGGCCAAAATATTGTCATCCATGAAGAATGCCACGGCAGAACCCGCCTCAACTTGCGCGAATGAGTCGGCATGGTCTTTACCAAACACATTGGTCACATTGACTTTAGCCGATTGTTCATTTTGCTTGATGTATTTATCAGAAGTCGTGCCTTGCGTGGTCACAACTGGTTTGCCATCCAAATCAGCGATGGATTTGATGTTCGAACCTTTTTTCACCACCATACGCACTTCGGTCACATAGTGGTTGGTGGAGAATGCCACTTGCTCTTGGCGTTTCAAGCTGTTGGTGGTCGTGCCACACTCCATGTCAATATTGCCCGCTTGGATTTCAGGAATGCGGGTAGATGAGGTAACAGCCTTGTATTCCACTTTCAGATTCGGCAAATTCAAATCTTTTTTCAAGGTATCGACAATCGCCGCGCACACATCCATTGAGTAACCAACGGCTTTGCCATCAACCAAGTATGAGTGAGGAATCGATGATTCACGATGGCCAACCACCACTTTGCCGGTGTCTTTGATCTTTTGAATCGTGTTAATCACAGGAACTGGTGCCGCAGGCGCCGCGCCCGGAGCCGCCGCTTGATCGGCTGGCTTTTTGTCGCCGCCACCGCAAGCGATCAGTGCCAAAGCACTGGTAGTGATGAAAGCTGATTTCAATAGTGTGATTTTTTTCATGTATACCCCTATCGTGGATTAATATAACTCAACACCGAATAGCAATGCCACTCAGTATTGGGTTATGTGTGTGATTGAATCAATGTATTAAATAATCATTAATTGACGTAAAAGGTCAACAGGCAAACAATATACAAAAAATATTCACAAAGCAAGCAAAAACCCACTCAATCATGTGCTAATTGAGTTCAATATATCCGTAAAAATCAGCAAATCACCAGTATTTAAGTCACATCCCTTTACGATAAAGTTGGCGTGATTACCCGTTTCAAACCCTGCGGTTTGAGTTTGGCATCAATCACTTTGCCTTTACGCGCACGCGCAGCGACGAAGGCCTGCAAACTGCTACCCGCCAAACGCAACTCCTGCACCTTGCCACTGCGATTGAGCAATTGCACCAACAAGGCAATACCATCATTCGGTAGCACGTCTTGCAATTGCGTTGGCTCGGAAATATCCATCAAGATCACGCCTTTGCCACCGCTGTTGAGTTCTTTCAACTCAACCAAGCTGAAGTTGAGCAAACGGCCATCGTTTGCCAAACACGCCAGATATAAGTCATCTGCGGATAGGGTGGTCATTTTGACAATGGCATCACCCTTAGCCACATTGACAAAGGCTTTACCGGCGCGCACACGGCTTTGTAAATCGGTCGCCACACAGCTAAAGCCCATGCCTTGCGCCGTGGCAATCACCAGTCGGGTATCGTCCGCGCCGGCGAAGTATTGCGACAGAATCGCGCCGTCCTGCACATCGACCAAGGTCGCCAACGGCACGCCGTCACCGCGTCCACCCGGCAAAGCCGAGACCGGCACCGAATACACGCGCCCTTTGCTGTCCAGCGCGTACAAATTATGCACCGAACGACAGGTGAATAAACCTTGCAAGGCATCGCCCTGTTTAAACGCCAGCGTATCCACCTCAACCTGATGGCCGGTACGCGCACGCACCCAGCCATTTTTCGAGACAATCACGGTGATGGGTTCATCCACCACTGCGACGCTGACGCTGGCTTTTTGTGCTTCTTGCAGCAGTGTACGACGTTCGTCACCGAATTTTTTCGCATCCGCTTCGATTTCTTTGATGATTAAGCGTTTGAGCACGCCGTCGTCGTTGAGTAATTCATATAAGCCCATCAACTCTTCGCGCAAGCCCATCAATTCTTGCTCGATTTTAATCGCCTCAAGCCGCGCCAATTGACGCAGGCGAATTTCCAAAATATCCTCAGCTTGGCGTTCAGACAAACCAAATCGCTCAATCAGCGCTGGTTTCGGTTCGTCCGATTCGCGGATGATTGCGATCACCTCGTCGATATTGAGCAGGACGATTTCGCGCCCTTCGAGAATGTGAATGCGGTCGGACACTTTTTGTACGCGGAACTGCGTGCGGCGCGTCACGGTCTCACGGCGAAAATCAACCCACTCGGTCAATACCTCGCGCAGGGATTTTTGACACGGACGACCATCGCGCCCGACCATCACCAGATTCAGCGAGACCGAGCCTTCCAAGCTGGTATTGGACAACAAGAAGTTACTGAACTCATCCACCGAAATATTCTTCGATTTCGGCTCAAACACCAGCCGCACCGGCGCATTTTTACCCGACTCATCGCGCACGGTGTCCAACATCGACAAAATCAATTGCTTGGTATTTTGTTGATCGGGAAGTAGCGCCTTTTTACCGGTTTTGACTTTCGGGTTGGAGAGTTCTTCAATTTCCTCCAACACCTTTTGGCTGGAGGTATTTGGTGGCAATTCGTACACCACCAATTGCCATTGACCCCGCGCCAGCTCCTCGATTTGCCAACGTGCGCGTACCTTGATCGAGCCTTTGCCAGTCGCATACATTTGCGCAATTTCACCCAGATTATTGGTGATCTGCCCACCACCCGGAAAATCCGGCGCAGGCAAAATCGCTGCCAAATCCTCATCTGCTAGATTGGGGCGTTTAATCAACGCTACCGCCGCCTGCGCCACTTCATTCAGATTGTGCGCTGGAATTTCCGTCGCCATACCGACCGCAATCCCTGATGCGCCATTGAGCAAAACGAATGGCAAGCGCGCAGGCAACAATGCAGGCTCCTCCATCGAACCATCGTAATTCGGCACAAAATCCACCGTGCCCATGTCCAATTCGTCCAACAGCAATGAGGCAATCGGCGTCAAGCGCGCCTCGGTATAACGCATCGCCGCCGCACCATCGCCATCGCGCGAGCCGAAGTTCCCCTGCCCGTTAATCAGCGGATAGCGCAGCGAGAAATCCTGCGCCAGACGCACCAGCGCCTCATACGCCGATGAGTCGCCATGCGGGTGAAATTTACCGAGCACATCACCGACCACGCGCGCCGATTTGACTGGCTTGGCATTCGCCGCCAAACCCATCTCATGCATCGCATAAAGAATCCGCCGCTGAACCGGTTTTTGTCCATCCGAGACATCGGGCAAGGCGCGCCCTTTCACCACCGAAACGGCGTAATCCAAATAGGCGCGCTCGGCGTACTGCGCCAGTAATACACTGCTGTCGTCGTTTTCCACGACCAATAAATCTTCGGAATTTGACATACGTTCCTAAATAAAAGAAAAACCCTTGATAGCAAGGCTAAACAAGGGCTTATTTTAATGGAATCTGTCAGAGTTAGCCATGTAATATCATATTCATACACACATCCGCCAACTGAATCAATACCTTAATTTGAAGGTATCAGTTTTAACTAACCAATAAAAATTGGATAAAAAAATCCCCGTGTGCAGAAATAGCGAATGGGACATGGGTAGATTTAATAATTTATTTTTTAATATTCTGCAGTGGTAGGAATAAGCTATCTCGCTACCACTGCTGTATTTTTATATTTAGAATGTTTTGTTCATGAGCTGCATGGTTCGGCGTGAATCGGTTTGGCCAGAGGTCATCACCACTTTGCCTTTTTGCGACGATGAGGTGTTGCGAATTTTGACGTTGAGATTATTGGTGCCAATACTGTTGCCGCTATAGACTTGATAATATTGCATCACGGTACGGACGTAGTTTTGTGTTTCGGCATAGGGTGGGATGCGACGATTGTATTTGTACACGGCACCTTCACCCGCATTGTAGGCGGCAATAATCAGGTCGGGGCGGCCTTGAAACATGCGTGAGAGATCGCGCAAATAGCGCACACCGGCGTAGATATTGCGCTCGGGATTCATCAATTGTTCGGCGGAAACACCATAGCGTGCCGCCGTTGGTGGGATCACTTGCATCAGTCCCATCGCATTTTTCGGTGAAATGGCAGAGGAGTTGAATCCCGATTCGGCGGCCATGACGGCTTTAACCAAATTGATGTCAACACCGTGTGTGTTCGCATGTTTGCGAATAGTGGCTTCGAATCGAGCCAAATTTGGACTATTGAGCAAGCGGCGTTGTACCGTAGCCGATGCGCCGCCATAGCCGTAGGCATCAAAACTACCCAAATTGGTATCGGGCATTCCAACTGCTAATTTGATGTCGCTGTCCAGTACGGGGCCAGCATTGGCAAAGAGTTGGTAGCGTTCATCGATTTGTTGCAATGAGTAGTGCGGCACGCCCATTTCATCGACGTAGACGTATAGCCCACCCAATACGCTGACTTCGCTATCGGTGGTTTTTTTCGCTTTGTCTTGGGCGGATGTGCGCTCAGAAGCGCTTTTGGTATTTTTGGCTACTTTGGTAGATTTTTCCGCTTTAACCGGCGCTGCAGGCTGGAGCAAATCAGAGCGTGGGTTCAGCACAATCACGTCGTTGCTCATATCCGCGTTTGAACTATTTGCAAGCGCTGGCACAGCGGATAATGCTGGTGGCGTGGTTAAATCGTCATTCGCTGCTTCGCTCGCCCAAGCATTTTGTCCAATCGACAAGCCCAGTAGAATCGGCGTCAACCATGCACAGCGAAATTTCGGTGTCTTAATCATCATATACACTATTCATATCAAAAGAGATATGACAGCCTACCAAGCAACCGTGGATTGAATGCGTGCATATCTCAAAAATCAGTTATTTTTCGCATTCTACCTTAAAAACAAACACTTAGGTTCATCAACACCATTTTATCGAGAGATATATACATTGACACTTGCCTGTGCAATCAACCTTGTCAAATATCCGCCTGCGCCAAATTACCCTTTTCCTCCAGCCAAGCGCGCCGCGCGGGTGACTCGGATTTGCCCATCAGCATGTGCATCATGCTGCGGCTGTCACCATCATCGATCACTTGTGCCAAACGGCGCGTATCAGGATTCATCGTGGTTTCCCACAATTGTTCGGCGTTCATCTCGCCCAGACCTTTGAAACGCGATACTTGCCATGAGCCATCCTTCAAGCCATCTTTGAGCAATTTATCCTGTGTGCGGTTCAATTCATCCACGTCAAGGCAATACACCTTTTGCGCCATTTTTTTACCACGCGCGGGTACATCCACACGGAATAACGGCGGTCGTGCGATGTGCACATGCCCTGCATCAATGAGTTTGGGAAAGTGTTTGAAAAACAGTGTCAGCAACAGCACCTGAATGTGTGAACCATCCACGTCCGCATCGGACAGAATGCAAATTTTGCCGTAGCGCAAGCCCGATAAATCCGGCGTGTCGTTCAAGCTGTGCGGATCAACGCCAATCGCGACCGCGATATCGTGTACCTCGTTGTTGGCGAACAAGCGGTCTTTGTCAACCTCCCATGTGTTCAGTACCTTACCACGCAGGGGTAAAATCGCCTGAAACTCTTTGTCGCGTCCCATTTTCGCCGAGCCGCCAGCCGAATCCCCTTCGACCAAAAACAACTCATTCAGCCCAATATCATCCGATTCGCAATCGGTCAGCTTGCCCGGCAAAACCGCCACGCCAGAGCTTTTTTTCTTCTCCACTTTTTGCGCGGCCTTGTTGCGCGCCTGTGCCTGCGCGATCACCAGTTCGGCCAACGCTTTGCCATAATCCACATGCTGATTGAGCCACAACTCCAGTGCTGGGCGCGTCGCCTGCGCGACCAATTTCACCGCATCGCGGTTATTCAAACGCTCCTTGGTTTGCCCTTGAAATTGCGGGTCTAAAACCTTTGTAGACAGCACAAACGACGCTCGGCTGAACACGTCATCGGAGATCAATTTCACCCCTTTGGGCAATAGCGCATGTAATTCGATAAAGCTTTTCACTGCGCCGAATACACCTTCGCGGATGCCCGCCTCGTGCGTACCGCCCGCTGGCGTGCTGATGAGATTGACATAACTCTCGCGCAGTAAACCGCCCTCGCGCGTCCAAGTCAACACCCATTCCGCGCCCTCGCCCTCGGCAAACTGCTCATCGTTCGCGCCGGCAAATGAACTGCCCGAAAACAGCGGAATCAGCGCATCCTGCTCCAAATGTTCGCGCAGATAACCCTGCAAACCGTCCTGATACAACCACGTTTGCGTTTGCCCCGTTTTCTCATTAGTCAACGTGACTTTGACGCCCGACATCAGCACCGCTTTGGCACGCAGCAGGCGCTCTAATTCGGCCTGTGGAATATTCGGCGAATCAAAATATTTAACGTCTGGCACGATGTGTACCCGCGTACCGTTTTTCTTCTCGCCGCGCGTCGCAGGGCGCGTTTGCAATGGCGCAACCACGTCTCCGCCCGAAAAGCCAATCGTCGCCACCTGTTTATCGCGCCAAACGGTCACATCCAGTTTCGTCGACAGCGCATTGGTCACCGACACGCCGACACCGTGCAAGCCACCAGAGAAGGCATATGCGCCGCCATCGGCTTTGTTGAATTTACCGCCCGCATGCAGTCGGGTGAACACGATCTCCAACACCGGCACACCTTCTTCAGGATGAATCCCAATCGGAATCCCGCGCCCGTCATCCTCCACCGTGATTGAGCCATCGGCGTGTTGCACCACGTCAATGCTCGAACCAAAGCCGCCCAGCGCCTCATCGGCGGCGTTGTCGATCACCTCTTGGATAATGTGGAGCGGGTTTTCCGTGCGGGTGTACATGCCCGGACGCTCTTTGACTGGCTCCAAGCCCTTGAGTACGCGTATGTCGGTTTCTGAATAATGCTGATTCATATTTTTATGGGGTAAAAACGGTAAAACCATCGTTAAGGATATCGCGCACAAAGGCGCGACGATTCGGCATTGTACCGTAAGCTTTGCCCAATAACCAACAAACCCCGCGATTTGCGGGGTTGATCCAGTTCAGCGCTGATTATCAGTCTCTGACCTTGCGCGTAATCGTATTGCGCCCGATGCCGAGTAATTGCGCGGCTTTCTGCCGATGGTTGTTTCTCGTTCCTACGCTCCAGCGTGGGAATGCATAGGGTGTAGCGTGACAAACCATCGCCATTCTCTCGATATTCCGCTCTCCGCCGCGGGGCGAATCCTTTTTGTCTTGATACAAAAAGGATTCAAAAAGATCAAGTACGCAGTAATGCAAATCAATGAAAGCTGACATCAGGGCGGTTTGAAACTCGCGTTTGTTCCAAACGCTCAGATAGCAAACCGCCTAATTGAACAACAGCGTTCATTAGCATTACAGCGACATGGCTCAACTTCGTGGATATGATATCCCGCTATTTTTCGTTCCCACGCTGGAGCGTGGGAACGAGAACGCTCCCTCTTTTTTACGTTGATCGGCGTCCGTTCATTCGAGAGTAGATCAATTTGATTTTATCTCGGACAGCAGTGTGCTAAAACCATTCGTGTATGACGGAATTTTATTGAAGCAAAGGTGCCACTTTGTCAACAGCCTCAAACCCCGCGATTTGCGGGGTTTGTCCAGTTCAGCGCTGATTATCAGTCTCTGACCTTGCGCGTAATCGTATTGCGCCCGATACCGAGCAATTGCGCGGCTTTCTGCCGATGATTGTGGGTGTATTTGAGCGCCTCGTTGATGACCACTTGTTCAAACTGATCTTGCAGTTTGAGCATAACCGCCGGCACTTGATCGTTCAGCCCTTGACGCACCGCGACGCGCAGCAATTCCTGCCAAGTATTCGTACCAGTCACCGCGCCTGCCGTGGCGCTGTTTGCACTCATGCCAATCAGCGGCGTATGCTCGCGCACTTCGGCGGGTAGATCAGCTTCGTTAATCACCTGCGTCGGCGTCATCACAGTCAGCCAACGACACACATTGTCCAATTGCCGTACGTTGCCGCTCCAGACCGCTTTTTGGCAAACTTCAATGGCGCTCGGCGACAGGGTTTTTGGCGTGCTCAGACGCAGGTCTTTGGCCGCTTGATTGAGAAAATGTTGCATCAGCAAAGGAATATCTTCCGCGCGATCATGCAAAGCGGGCAATTGTATGCCGACCACATTCAAGCGGTGGTATAAATCGGCTCGAAACAGTCCTTGCGCGACCCGTTGCGCGAGGTTCTGATGGCTCGCGGCGATGATGCGCACATTGGTTTTGACCAATTCGCTACCGCCGACGCGGTACAACACACCTTCGGACAACACGCGCAACAACCGCGCTTGTAAATCCAGCGGCATATCGCCGATTTCGTCCAAAAACAGGGTTCCGCCTTCGGCCTCTTCAAAGCGTCCAATGCGCGCCTGCCCTGCACCAGAAAACGCACCTTTTTCGTGACCAAATAGTTCGGATTCGAGCACATACGCAGGAATCGCCGCCGTGCTGATGGCGATGAAGGGCTTGTCGGCACGCGCACCGGTGGTGTGAATCGCTCGCGCGACCAACTCTTTGCCAGTGCCGGTTTCACCGGTGAGCAAGACATTGACCTCGGTTGCCGACAGTCGGCCAATGGTGCGCAGCACCTGCAAAATCGCAGGGCTGGTGCCGAGCAGGCCATAGCGCTGCGCCAAGCTTTCGGTATCGTTCGACGCATGGGTATTGTTGGTATGATCCGACGTGGTTTTGCTCGGCTGCACAAATCGTTTGATTAAACCCACCAATTCTTCGGTGTCAAACGGCTTGGCGATGTATTCAGCGGCGCCTTCTTGAAACGTCGAAACGGCATTTTCCAAATCGGCATGCGCGGTCATCATCACCACTGGCACATCTGGCGCGAGCTTTTTAAAATCGCGCAACAGCGAGATTCCCGAAACACCCGGCATACGGATGTCCGACAGCAAGAGCGCGGGGTAATCACCCGGCTGGCGTTTGCCCTCCGCTTGCGCGTGCCAATGATTCAAAGCGTCCAAAACCTCCTGCCCATCGGCAAACATGCGATACGGCAAGCGCGATTTTTGCAAGGCTTTGTCCAGCACCCAGCGTATACTTTTGTCATCATCCACTACCCAGATTGTCGGTTTGTCGTTTAAGCCATACATAACGCCTCCTTGCTTCATTTCATGTACTCGACGTGTGGTGATTATCCGCGTGCGTATACTCTGTCAGCGCAACACTTCGGTGCACAATTATAATTCATTTGCACCTCATTGGTGCATAAGTGGCTTGGAGAGAATATATGGGTGATTACAATGGCAACAACACCCGCATTTGCGTGCCTGATGAACGCTGAGAGCGAGGCGAACGGCTGATGACCTCAATTGTGCCGCCATGCTGTTGCGCGATTTGCATGGCGACGGACAAGCCCAAACCCGTGCCACCCTCACGCTGGGTCACCAATGGCAAAAACAGCGTATCGGCGATTTCCTCGGGAATCCCAGGACCGTTGTCCAGCACCGAAATCTCCAGCATCATCGCGTGTTTGACCTGATTCACCAGACAATGCCGCGCAATTCGGGTGCGCAAGGTGATTTTGGGTACTTCGAGATGGTCACGATTGCTCACGCCCAACACCGCTTGCGCTGCATTTTGAATGATGTTGAGCAATAGCTGTTGCAGGTAATCCGCGACCGCGCGCACCAGCGGAATACTGACATCATAATCGCGCTGCCACTCAATCTGCGCCTGTCCAAACTCGACCTGTGCCAATCGAAACGCTTTGTCGCACACCTCATGAATGTTGATCAAACTCGCCTGCGCCGTGCCCTCACGGTACGGCACCAAGTATTGATCGACCAAGTTTTTGAGCCGATCAACCTGCCCCAAAACCATTTCGGTGTATTCCACCAGCTCAGGTTGCAAGGTTTCCAGCTCGTCCTGCAATAACTGCGTTGCGCCACGAATGCCGCCGAGCGGATTTTTAATTTCATGTGCCAATTGCCGCATCAGCAGTTGATGACTCTGCGTGCGCGCACGCGATTGCGTGTCCTGCTGTACCTGCTCATACGCGCCCAGTTCAAAGCATTCGAGCAGATACATGGATTCATTTTGCCCCTCTGTCATCGGCATCGGCGAAAGCGCGACATAGACCGACAGAGGATTATCCAACTCGGAGCCGTCACCCTGTCGAATCATGCGCAGCACACAGCGATACACCGTTTCACTGCCGGTTTCGATGTGGGCGATGATGTGTTTCAACGTCTCGTCGGCATCAAACCACTGCGTCAGCGGTACATCGTGCGCATGGCTTTGCGGGGAGCGCAACAGCATTTGCGCCGCTGTATTGAGATATTGAACACGCACACGCCGATCCAGCACGATCAGCCCCAATTGCAACGCATCAAACCCTGTGTGCTTGGCCAACATCACGGCGCACCTCCGATGGTATTGATTTCTCTGCGCAACGCGGCGATGCTCGCCTCGGTTAAACGAATGTTTTGCTGTAGTTCAGCGGTGCGATCCAGATATTTTTGGTAATTTCGCTCATTGCCCAAACGCTCGGGCTGACCGTCGCGGTATTCGGCGTTGAGGGCTTGTAAACGTTGCTCTGCCGAACTCAGTTCGGCAAGAAGAATGCGTTTGCGTCCGAGGTCACGCTGCCATTGCACATTCGGCGATACGCGCGCATCCACCACCAAAGTTTGCGCCGTGCGCTGCGGGTCATTCCACACGGGTGGCATGGTTGAGCGTGTTACTCGGCTGAGCGGCTGAGGTGGGGACGCCTTGGTTACTTTAGTCATCATGGTTTTGCGCGTGCATGGCGTACGTTCAATGGCTGATCTGGTCGGCGCAATCGGCGGTGTATTGCGCAGCACCGTCACACCCTGCTGTTCGCACACATAAACCGTATTCTGAACCGTACCTTGGGCAAATGCGACGTCTGGCGCGGTTTGTGCATCAGCCATGCCAAACGGCATGACACAAGCGCCCACCACGACCACGCGCGACATCACCCATGTTGCATAGTCATGGGAACGCCGCGAAGGATGGGACAAACTCGATAAAGGGTTCATGAAGGTTAAGAAATAGGAAATAGCACAATTAAGCTTGGTTGATATTATAACGACTTCCGACCCTACACCATAAAAAATACCGACGCTGTTGCCAGCATCGGTATTTAGGGTACAAGAGAATGCACCGAACCTTATAGGCTGTAGTACATTTCAAATTCCAATGGATGGACGTTCATACGCATTTTCTTCACGTCTTCCATTTTCAGTTCAATGTACGCATCGATCATCGCTTGGGTGAACACACCACCGCGCGTCAAAAATTCGTGATCGGCTTGCAAGGCTTCCAATGCTTGTTCCAAGCTGTTACATACGGTTGGAATTTGTGCATCTTCTTCCGGTGGCAAATCGTACAGGTTTTTCAGTGCAGGATCGCCTGGGTGGATTTTGTTTTGAATACCGTCCAAACCAGCCATCAGCAAGGCTGAGAAGCACAAATATGGGTTCGCCATTGGATCTGGGAAGCGCGCTTCGATGCGGCGTGCTTTTGGATTCGATACGAACGGAATACGGATAGACGCTGAACGGTTTTTCGCAGAATACGCCAATTTCACCGGCGCTTCGTAGTGCGGTACCAAACGTTTGTACGAGTTGATCGATGGGTTACAAATCGCGTTCAATGCGCGCGCGTGTTTGATGATACCGCCGATGTAGTACAAAGCGGTGTCGGACAAACCTGCGTAGCCGTCACCCGCAAACGTATTCACGCCGTCTTTCCAGATGGATTGGTGAACGTGCATACCCGAGCCATTGTCGCCCACCACTGGTTTAGGCATGAAAGTCGCGGTTTTGCCGTAGGCGTCAGCCACGTTAAACACCACATATTTCAAAATCTGCGTCCAGTCAGCACGTTGAACCAGAGTTGAGAATTTCGTACCGATTTCATTTTGGCCTTGACCCGCTACTTCGTGGTGATGCACTTCCACAGGCACACCCATTTGTTCGAGCAACAAGCACATTTCAGAACGCATGTCTTGGAATGTATCGACCGGCGCTACAGGGAAATAACCACCTTTGACACCTGGGCGATGACCCAAGTTGCCGCCTTCTTGTTTCACAGAAGACGACCAAGACGCTTCGTCCGAACCAATTCGCACGAAACAGCCTTGCATATCGGTTTTGTAACGAATCGAATCAAAAATAAAGAATTCTGGCTCAGGACCAAAGTACGCCGTGTCACCGATACCAGTTGATTTCAAATACGCTTCCGCGCGGCGTGCCAATGAACGTGGATCGCGCTCATAGCCTTTGCCGTCCGCCGGGTCAATCACGTCACAGGTCAGAATCAAAGTGGTTTCTGCGGTGAACGGATCAATGTTGGCAGTCTTTGGATCAGGGATCAACAACATATCTGAGGCTTCAATGCCTTTCCAACCCGCAATGGACGAACCATCAAATGCTTGGCCAGATTCAAATTTATCTTCGTCAAACGCTGAAACAGGCACGGAAACATGCTGTTCTTTACCCTTAGTATCGGTAAAACGAAAATCCACAAACTTAACGTCATGGTCTTTGACCATTTGCATGACTTTTGCAACATCACTCATATATAGCTCCTGAAAAAAGCGTTCACAAAAAACACATTAAACCTCAAAAAACATCATCAAAACATAGCCCACAGTGTACCAATCAACGCATGAAAGCCGTGTCTTTTTTGGTGCAAACTCAATTCATAACGCACCTAAATGGTGCAATTGATGCAACGATCACTGCTTTGGTGCAAATAGACGCCGCTCTTTGCCCGCCAATAAATTCTGAATATTGCTGTGATGACGATAAAACATCAAAACCACCATCAACATAATCGGCAACAAAACCCAACCGATTCCCCAAAAAGCCGCAAACAAAATCAATGCCGCGACACTGGCGGTCAATGACGACAAAGACGAATAACGAAACAGCACCGCCATTACCAGCCATACCCCAATGACCCACAGACCGATCTGCGCGGACAAACCCAACACGGCACCCAAAAACGTCGCCACGCCCTTACCGCCTTGAAAACGGAAAAACACCGGATACAAATGCCCCAAAAATGCCACCAACGCTACCCAACCCAAGGCCACCGGCGACAACTCACCCCAGCGCGCCGCCAAATACACCGGCAAAAAACCCTTGAACGCATCGCCGAGCAAGGTCAACAACGCCACCTCCTTGCGCCCCGAGCGCAACATATTCGTCGCACCCGGATTATTCGAGCCATACGAGCGCGGATCAGCCATCCCAAACAGTTTAGACAACACAATTGCAAATGACACCGAGCCGACCAAATACGCCAGCACCACCCAAAAACCACCGCTCAACCAAGCATTCATGATATCCCTCAGCAAAAACAATCCCCGCATTGTAGCCAGCACATCCACCAACGTCAAAAAACTTTTTGCTACAATGGCCTCAATTACTCAAATACTTTAGCGCCCCACACCCAGCACAAAACAAAGGAACCCCATGTACCCACAACCCAACCACCAACGCGATCGCGGAGAAGAATTCGGTACCTCCCTCAAAATCGCCACCTTCAATCTGCGCAACTGCGCCCTGCCCCATTTCCAATTCTACGACAACCAAGACCCCTACGACGAAAACCTCTACTACGCCAAGCGCGACTGGACCGCCCGCCAAATCGACGCCATCAACGCCGACATCATCATATTTCAAGAAATCTTTCAAGTTCAAGCACTGCACGAAGCCCTACAAGCCAGCAAAACGATGAATCTAGCCAAACTCATCGCGCGCGACGCCATCAAAATGCCGCCCAAAAACACCTGGGTGCCACAAGTCGCCATCGCCACCAAACTCCCACTGCTCGCCGAACCCATTTGGGTCAGCGACTACGGGCACGAACTCATACTACCCGACTACGGCCAAACCGTCACCCAAATCACCCGCGCCGTGCCGCACATCACCGTCAAAGCCTACAACGGCAACCCACTGCACATCCTCGGCGTCCACCTCAAATCCAAACGCCCCGACTACCTCAGCAACGAAGTCGCGGACAACGCCAACGACCTCGCACTCGCCACCTATCGCTCACTCATGCGCCGTGGCGCCGACGCCGTCGCACTGCGCCGCTACCTCAACCAACTGCTCAAAGGCAACCGCATCCCCTGCATCATCGCCGGCGATTTTAACGACGACGCCAAATCCGTCACCTCACAAATCATCGCCGGCTCCGGCGGCTTTGGCAAAACCTTTTATGACAGCCAATTTTTCGACGCCGAACGCATCCAAACGCGCAACGACCCCATGCGCAACGTCGTCTACTCCAATATTCACCAAGGCTCACTCGAAGTGCTCGACCACATCTTCGTCACCGAAGAATTTCACCCCCAATCACGCTACCAAACCGCCCAAGTACGCGAAGTCTACTGCCTGAACGACCACCTACACAGCCGCGAACCCCACACCTCCGATCATGGGCAGGTCGTGGCGCAGTTGCTGTTCAAAAACAGAACCGACGGATGAATGCACAATAAAAAAGCCGCGTGTAGCGGCAAAATTACAATAAGCAAAAGCCACGCGTTGCGTGGCTTTTCATTTGGTGCATCTTTCAGCTTGTTAGCATCCAGTACACATTTCCCAGTAGGATAGTGGTTCACATTCTACCGAAACAGGCATAAAATGCAAGCAGATTTTTAATACGCATTTTGATAGATCTCAACAACTTAGGAACACAAATGAACTACCGTCTCGCTTTGGATTTAGGCACAACTTCGCTCGGCTGGGCATTGATTAAACTCAACGTTGAAAATCAGCCCGTCGCCATCATCAAAGCCGGTGTGCGAATTTTTTCAGATGGACGCAATCCGAAGGATGGTTCTTCATTGGCGGTAACCCGCCGCAATGCGCGTGCGATGCGCCGCCGCCGCGACCGTCTGCTCAAGCGCAAAGAGCGCATGATGGCGGCATTGATCCGACACGGTTTTTTCCCAGCAGATGAGGAGGAGCGCAAATCTTTGGCTGATTTGAATCCATACGAATTGCGAGCCAAAGGATTGAGCGATGCACTTTCACCCGCCGAATTTGCCCGCGCTTTATTTCACATCAATCAACGCCGTGGTTTTAAAAGTAATCGCAAAACCGATAAAGCCGATAATGAATCCGGCGCATTAAAAACGGCGATCAGTGCATTACGAACCACCTTGGCACACGAGCAATGCCGCACCGTGGGTGAATGGCTGTATAAACGCCATCTGGCCGGAGAAAGCGTGCGTGCGCGTTTTCGTCAGAAACCATACGTCACCGAGGAAGGTAAAAAACGCATTGAGAAAAGTTACGATTTGTATATTGATCGCAAAATGATTGAGGAGGAGTTCGATGCGCTGTGGACAACGCAAGCAAATTTTAACTCCGAACGATTTAATGAGAAGGTAGGCGCTGAACTCAAAGATATTTTATTGTTCCAACGCAAATTGCGCCCAGTGCTGGCGGGACGCTGTACCCTGCTACCCGATGAGGAGCGCGCACCGCTGGCATTACCGAGCGTGCAGCGGATGCGCATGTATCAGGAGGTGAATCATTTGCGTCTGTTGGGCAAGCAATTATCTGAAAATGAATTGACGTTACCACAGCGCAATGAGTTGATTCACGCGCTGGAGCACAACAGCAAACGTACCTTCACACAGATTAAAAAACTATTGAATCTCAGTGGTGCAACGCAATTTAATTTTGAGGATCCCAAACGTCAAGAACTCAAAGGCAACACCACCAGTGCAATTTTAGGCAGTGACAAATACTTTGGTAACGCATGGTATCAATTCACCGAAAGCAGGCAAGATGAGATCGTCTGGCAATTGCTCAAGGAGGAAAACGAAGGAACATTGATTCAGTGGTTAATGAGTCATACCGGCATTGATGAGCCAAGTGCCGAACGTATTGCCAATGTCAATTTACCCGATGGTTATGGCAATCTCAGCCTCAAAGCGATTGAACGAATTTTACCCGAGTTGCGCAAATCGGTGATTACCTACGATAAAGCGGTAGTGAATGCGGGTTTCGATCACCACAGTCATTTGAACCCTTCTAAAGTCAGTGGCGAAATTTTGCCTGAGTTGCCGTACTACGGTGAACCGCTACAGCGCTTTGTCGGCTTTGGTACGGGTAAGTTAGATGATCGCCCAGAAAAACGCTTTGGTCGGATTGCCAACCCGACGGTGCATGTGGGCTTGAATCAAGTTCGCACGGTGGTGAATGCACTGATCAAACGCTATGGTCATCCATCCGAAGTGATCGTCGAAGTGGCGCGCGAACTGAAGCAGAGTAAGGCACAACGCGACGAGGACACCAAGCGCCAGGCACAAAATCAAAAACGCAATGAGCGTATTCGTACTGAAATCGCACAAATCAAATTCGGTGGTAATGAATATTTGGTGAAATACGATGATATTCAAAAATGGATTCTGTGGGAGGAATTGAGTTTTGATCCGGTGAAACGCCTCTGTCCCTATACCGGTCGTCCTATTTCTGCTGAAATGTTACTTTCTGATCAAGTTGAGATAGAGCATATTCTTCCTTTTTCCATCACATTGGACGATAGTCTCAACAACAAAACCGTGTCCATGCGCAGTGCGAACCGCATCAAGGGCAATATGACCCCGTGGCAAGCATTTGGTGAGCGAACCATCGATGGATTTAATTACGAGGCCATTTTGCAACGCGCTGAATTGATACCCAAAGGCAAGCGTTACCGTTTTGCCCAAGATGGCTATACGCAATGGCTCAGGGAAGATAAGGACTTCCTCGCACGCGCCTTGAACGATACGCGCTATTTGTCGCGGGTAGCGAAAGAATACCTCACGCTGATTTGTCCGCAAAACACCCGTGTGATTCCTGGGCAAATGACGGCATTAATGCGCGCAAAATTTGGCTTAAATAATATTTTGGGCTTAGACGGTCTGAAAAATCGTGAAGATCACCGACATCATGCGATTGATGCCTGCGTGATTGGCGTGACCGATCAAGGTTTACTGCAACGGTTCGCCAATGCCAGCGCCTCTGCACGACAAAAACAAATGGATAAACTGGTTGAACACATGCCTGACCCGTGGCCAACCTACCGAGATCATGTACAACGCGCAGTGAATCATATTTACGTTAGTCACAAACCCGATCACAGTTATGAAGGCGCGATGCACGAAGAAACCGCATGGGGCTTGCGTGCTGATGGTTTTGCCAGTCGACGAGTGCGTAATGAAGATGGAGGGAGAGAGCGCGAAGACAAAAAACTCAACGTGATCCCATTTAACAGCACGCGTGATCTCAAGCGGCACGGACTGGATGAGAATGGTCAGCCACAAGCCTATAAAGGCTATTTGGGTGGCAGCAATTTCTGCATTGATATTATTTGCAATGATAAAGGTAAATGGGAAGGTGAAGTGGTCTCCACCTATACGGCCTATCAACTCATTCGTGAACTGGGTAAAACCAAAGGTGAAGAACGTCTGTATTCACGCACCACCAGCATTTCAGGCAAACCGTTGGTGATGCGATTGCAGATTGACGATACACTGTGGATGATGGTGGATGAGCGTTGGTGTTTGATGCGAGTAGTTAAAATGGCTGCTGTTGGAACAATATCACTCGCTGAGCATAACGAGGCAAATGTAGATGCAAGGAATCGAAATAAAGAGTCTCTTTTCGCCTACGTTTATAAAACCCCTGGTTCACTACAAAAAACTCAAGCCCGTAAAGTAATGGTCTCGCCCATCGGTGAACTAAACAAATAAGGAGCACCAATCATGATAGGTCGCATTGTAGAAATTGCCGATGACAACCGTCACCTTTCTCTACAGCGTGGCTTCATGGTCGTAAGCGATACGGGGCAAACGCGCAAAGAAATTGGCCAAGTACCAATTGACGATATCTATGCTGTGATTGCCAATGCGCATGGCATGAGTTATACCAATAACCTACTGATCGCACTCGCCGAGCGTGGTGCGCCCGTTGTGCTTTGTGGCGCTAACCACAATCCGGCGGGCATGCTCATTACCGTAGATGGCAATTACAACCAAGCCAAACGCTTTGATGCACAGATTGCCGCCAGCAAGCCGACACATAAACGAATGTGGGCAGAAATTGTTCGCAGCAAAGTTCAGCAACAAGCCTCCGTCATTGAAGCCATAGGTGATAATCCCATTCCACTCAATGCCATGTTGGGTAAAATCAAATCAGGTGACCCCAGCAATATTGAAGCCCAAGCCGCTCGTCTGTACTGGACACAACTCATGGGCAAAGAATTTCGACGCGATCAAAGCAGTGGTGGCATCAATGCCATGCTCAACTACGGCTACACTATTCTACGCGCCTGTACCGCCCGCTCTGTCATCGCAGCAGGTCTGCACCCCACGCTCAGTTTGTATCACAGCAATGCCAACAACGCCATGCGCCTAGTCGATGACCTGATGGAACCGTTTCGCCCAATGATTGACCTAAAGGTATGGCAATTGGCGCAACAACAGGAAACTGAACTACAACCAAATACCAAACGCGCGCTGGTACATGTCATGTATGACGATATGCAAACCGACGTGGGGGCTACGCCCGTCATGACCTGTATCCAACGCTTGGCTACCTCGCTGATACAAGTTTATTTAGGAGAAAAAACCACCTTAGATACGCCACTTCCGAGTTTACCGATAGATCTTGCCAATCACTCATTGGATTAGGATCGCATCATGGAGAATACACCATGCTTTCAGGATATCGACTGATGTGGCTCGTCGTCATGTTTGACTTACCTGTCATAGAGCGGGAAGAAAGAAAATCCGCCACGCGATTTCGCAATGACCTACTGGATATGGGGTTTGAAATGAGCCAATTCTCAGTCTACGTCCGATTTTGCAGTAGCCCAAACCAAATCGAAACCTACTGCAAACGCATCGAAAATTGCTTGCCCAAAGGCGGAAAAGTCAGTATTCTACAGTTCACCGACAAACAGTACGAGCGCATCATTTCATACCACGGAACCGAACAACAAGCTGCCCAAAAACCACCGGATCAATTCGATTTATTCTAACAAAATGAATACTTTTTCTCAGCCAAAAACGAAAAACCCTCTGATGAATCAGAGGGTTATCGTGGTCGTATTATAAACCTACTGGGAAATGAATACTGGCTGGAACTCATCACACAAGCGGCCACATTTGCCCATAATTATAAACCTACTGGGAAATGAATACTGGCTGGAACTGTAGAACTGGCAACGATGTGGTCTCGGCAATTATAAACCTACTGGGAAATGAATACTGGCTGGAACTTGCTGAACGCATGCCTTTTTGACACCAAGATTATAAACCTACTGGGAAATGAATA
>CAXYYC010000031.1:0-29118 GCA_964293815.1 uncultured Burkholderiaceae bacterium | reverse complement strand
CTTTGTTTCCTATATGATAAACAAAACGTCAGATTAAGTCTTAACTAATACATGTGACGATGGAGAACATTTTGTCGGGTACCTGTATCCGATCTAATTGCTGATGCCAATATTCATCTGCGTTCAAATCAGATGGGATGTTGCTTATATAACTAATATCTTTAGGCTGTCCTATGCTACCTGCTTCTATTGTTATTCGAACGTATGAAAATTCCGATTACACAGGATGCTTGGATGTCTTTTCAAGTAATGTTCCCACTTACTTTGCTGAATCTGAACGTGCTGAATTTGAAGACTTTCTGACTACATTAAGCGAACCATATTTTGTCGTCGAACAGCATGGCTCTGTGCTTGGTTGTGGTGGTTACTACGTCACAGAAGATAGTATCGGTCGATTAACTTGGGGGATGGTTCGTCGAGATTGTCAGCGGATGTCGATAGGCACACGTTTACTTGTAGCGCGTATTCAAGCACTTTTTTCGGACGAGCGCGTTATTGAAATTGGTATTGATACAAGTCAGGTAGTTGCCCCGTTTTTCCAACGATTTGGCTTTGTCGTGTTTTATGAGACACAAAATGGTTTGGGAGCAGGATTAGATTTAGTGAAAATGCGCCTTTACCGTGATCATTGGAAAGCGTAAGCGAGCATTTATTCTAACGCGATAAAATCATTTATCGCGCTCAATAAATTTTTTACCGTTCCAACTCTTTCACCAATTCCTCCACTGCCTCCGCCCGCGCGGCACGCGCTTGTTCCACGGATTTGCCGTTACTGCTCGACCAGTTCGCTTTGGTGCGGGCTTTTTTCAGTGGGGCGGGCAGTTGGTGCGGTTTGAACGGTGCTTTGTGTTCGGTGACGGTGATGGTGTTGTTTTGTGCGGCGTGTCCTCGGTGTTGAATCGCGTCGAGCAGATCCAGCCCGCGTGTGGCGAGCAGGGTGATGGTGGCGGGGTCGACGTGGATGGTTTGGATGCCTTGTAGTTTGTCGCTGATGGTGGCGGCGTTGGAGAGTATCCCGCCGAGTATGCCGCCGATGGCAGCGCCCACACCGAGTGAGGTGCCTGCGGTGGCGGCGTCAAATCCGAGTCCGATCAATGCGCCGGCGGCTGCGCCGGAGGTGGTGCGGATGCCGTATTGTTTGAGTACTTCGGTGTCAAACGGGTCTTGTTGAAATTCTTGCAGATTGAGTTCGGTTGGTGCGACGTCGTTGTCGTAGAAGCGGTACAGATGCAGCAGTTGTTCGTGCATTTGTCGTTCGAGTTGTTTGACGGTGCTGTGCATTTGCGTGAGTGCGGGTGTCGGGTCGGCGTCTTCGGCGATTTCGCTTTGGTAGGCGGCCACGTCAATGAGCATGTCGGCGATGGTACGGCGGCCTTGCTGGTCGAGGTTTTGCCATTCTTCACGGCGAATGCGAATGAGTTCGTCCGTGACTGTGCGGTTGGGCAGCATGGTGGAGAGGTTGTCCCACAGGCGCATTTCGCCTTCGAAGTCAAAAGCAACGGTGTCAAAGCCGACATGGACGTGCAGGCCGCGCCGCGCGAGCATGTCGCTCCATTCTTTTAGGTCTTGTTTGGCGATGAAGTTGAATACGGGCATCAGCGGGCGTGCGCACCATGAGAGCAGGGTGAGTTCGTCTTTGTATTTGGTGAGGATGGGTTCTCGCGCGTCGATGACGTAGATGGACATATTGCTGTTGAGTACTTGGCGGATGACTTTGGCTTCTTGGCTGAAGTCGTTTTGCGCCAGTTCGCTACTCAGGAATGTTTCTAATCGTTCAATCCCGTCCGCACGCGCAGGGGTGTTGTTCTCCAACCATTCGAGCAGGCCGGTGGCGTCTTCCAAACCCGGCGTGTCAAACAGGTGCACGAGGTCGGTGTGGTTCAGGCGTATGGTGGCTTGCTCGACGTGGCGCGTGGTGCCGGCTTCATCCTTGACTTCGCCAAAATGTACGTCGCGCAGCAGCGTGCGCATGAGCGAGGTTTTGCCGGTGTTGGTGTGGCCGACGACGGCGAGATTGAGTGCGGTTATGGTCATGATGGTTGCTCGTTCGTCGATGGGACGTGAAGTGGAATATTCAGTGCATCAAGCGCTGTTTGCCACTGTTGCTGACGCGCGGTTAAATCGGTTGATGTGTTTTTCTCCGGCAACAGTTGTACCCACAGACCGCCTTGTGCATGCTGCGCCAGTTGCTCCAGCAAACGCAGCGTACCGCGTTCGGGTACGGTGTGCGCCCGCACACCGATGAGCAGTGCGACCGGATGCTGGTTCATTTCGGTCAGTAGTTTGTCCAAATCGGCGCGTCCGTCCATATTGCCCCAGTGGTACCAGTCACGTTCCAATGCGCGATTGCTCCAGCTTTGATCGGCGGCGTGTTCGGGTGATTCGAGCACGGCGGCGATGGCAAAAGCGTCGGCGACGAGGTTCGGACGTTGTTGCGTACCAATGTGTTCGCGCACGGTGTCGGCATCAACGACTTGTGCCGGTGTCCAGAGGCGTTGCAATCGTTGGTAGTAGGGCAGTTCGAGCGGTAGCGCGGGGGATTGGGTGGACAAACGCAGTCGGCAGATGAGCCAAGCGAAAACGCGCGGAATGATGCCGTACAGCACCAAACTTAGCATGAGCAGGAGCGCCCATTGGCGTGCGTCGGCGATTTGCCCGATGGTTTGGTTGTGCGCGACGGTTTGCGCATCTACTGCTGGGAAGCCGAGTTTACTCGGTAGCCAGTTGAGCCAGCTGACCAATTTGGCGAGCATGTGTGAATCAAGTAGGGTGCTTTGCCAGTTGAAGGTGTATTGGCGGATGGTGAGCATGAGCGTGATGCCTGCAAACAGTCCTGTCAGCGTGGCGAGCCAGAATTGGTGTGAGAGTTTGCCCCAGTACCAGCGCATGTTCGGCTGGTGCAGGTAGTCTTCGTATACGTCCACGGCTGCTTGCGTCAATGTGTCTTTGCTGCGGATGAAGGACAGCGGGTTGAACCACGCGCCATGCTTACGCGCGCTTTGACCTCTGCTCAAAATCAGCCAGACGACCCAGACGATGAGCATGATCCAGTTGATACACAATACGCTGATTAATACATAGAAAAAATTGACCGCGTCGGCGTGCATGAGTGCGAGCGCGGTCATGAAGCCGCTGACCAGCCAAAACAGCATGATGAGTTTGACCACGGTGTTGATGCGTGTGTCGATTTTATCCAGCATACGGCGCAACTGTGTGTCGGCATCAATGCGCTCGGCGCGTAGGCGCAACTTACTCAGCCAATCGCTTTTTTCGTGGCGCAGAGCCTCGGTGATGGGCTGCGGATCGGTGTTGAACACATAACGGCGCTCTTCCAAGCGGTGGATCAATTCGATGAGGGCGTAAGGATGTGGAATCACGTTGTCGGGTTTTGGGTGGTTATAGTTGCAGTTGTATTGCGCTTTATTTTAAAGCAAAAGTGCGTCATTCGGCTGCGCTTTGCCGCCGCTTTTCTTCTCTTGCGGCTCGGTGCGCGAGTAATTGTTGCAAAGCGGCGCGTACCGGTGAGTCTTCATCCAGATGCTCGATGGTTTCGGCGATGCGCTGTGCACTTTTTTCGCTGATAACCCGTTGATTTTTAACCAGTACTTTATTTGGTGCGCGATTGATCCATTCGGGGCGGTTGAATTGTGTGACTTTGACCACCATATCGTTTATGTCCCAGCCGTACATTTTTAGCCCGTCGATGATGAGTGGTGCTTGCTGTTTGATTTTCACCGCGAGGGCTTGGTGCGGCACTTTCAGCGTTAATTTATGGCGCTCCAGATGTGCGCGCCAGCCGGTTTTCAAGGTACTGGGCATGAGCTCGGTGATGTGCAAGGTCAGTCGGGTGTTGGTTTCAATGCGCGGCATGGCTTGCGACAGTACGGTGGTCATGCGCCAGCTGTCTTGAACGGTGTAGATATTTTTCGGCAGGGGATGGTTTTTTTGGCTCATGTCGGCTTATCGCTCGGCTTTTGTGCTTTTTGAACGTCGGGCGTGGTAAAATGCGCCGTTTGAACAGTAGGTTCATGGACGAACATTACCACAACGGTGGTGTTTTTTAATATTTTAAGGTAAAAATTTTCATGGTCAGCGGAATTCTCAAAAAATTATTTGGTTCACGCAATCAACGTTTGCTCAAAGGCTATCGCAAAATCGTTAGAAAAATCAATCAATTAGAGCCACAAATGCAGGCCATGAGCGATGATGAACTGCGTGCGAAAACCGATGAGTTCAAACAGCGCTACGTTGATGGTGCGAGCTTGGACAGTCTGCTGCCAGAGGCTTTTGCCGTCGCGCGCGAAGCGTCGCAGCGCGTGCTCGGTATGCGCCATTTTGACGTACAGATGATCGGCGGTATGGTGCTGCATGAAGGCAAAATTTCCGAGATGCGTACCGGCGAAGGCAAAACCCTGATGTCCACGCTGGCGGTGTATCTGAACGCGATCACGAATAAAGGCGTGCACGTCGTCACCGTGAATGACTATTTGGCACGCCGCGACGCGACCGAGATGGGCGTGTTGTACAACTTTTTGGGTTTGAGCGTCGGCGTGAGCTTGTCCGGCATGGAACGCGAGGACAAAATCGCCGCCTACCAAGCCGATATTACCTACGGTACCAACAACGAATTTGGCTTTGATTACCTGCGCGATAATCTGGTGTACCACAGCACTGAGCGCGTTCAGCGCCCGCTGCACTACGCGATTGTCGATGAAGTGGACTCGATTTTGATTGATGAGGCGCGCACGCCATTGATTATTTCAGGCCCTGCGGACGACAACACCGAGTTGTACCACAAACTCAACTCCGTACCGGCGATGTTGACCGCGCAGACGGTTGAACCAACCTCTGAAAACCCCGATCCCGAGGGCGATTTCTGGGTCGATGAGAAAAACAAACAGATTCACCTGTCCGAAGCCGGTCACGAAAAAGTTGAACAGATTTTGTCGCAAATGGGCTTGCTGCAAGAAGGCTCCAATCTATACGACACGCAAAATATCACCTTGGTGCATTTCCTTTTTGCCGCCTTGCGCGCGCACAAACTCTATACCAAGGACAAAGAATACGTCGTGCAAAACGACGAAGTCGTGATTGTTGATGAATTTACCGGTCGCTTGATGGCCGGTCGTCGCTGGTCGGATGGCTTGCACCAAGCGGTTGAAGCCAAAGAAGGCGTGACCGTGCAATCCGAGTCCGTCACGATGGCCTCGATTACCTTCCAAAACTACTTCCGCATGTACGAAAAACTCGCCGGTATGACCGGCACGGCGGATACCGAAGCCTACGAATTCCAACAAATTTACGGCCTCGAAACCGTGGTCATCCCGACCAACCGCCCTATTGTGCGCCAAGACAAGCAAGATTTGATCTACCGTTCGGCAGAGGAAAAATTCGAAGCGGTGATTGAGGACATCAAGGATTGCGTGCAACGCGGTCAACCGGCCTTGGTCGGTACGGCCTCGATTGAGACCTCTGAATTGCTCTCCAATTTACTCAATCAAGCGAACATCCCGCACAATGTATTGAACGCCAAACAGCACGAACGCGAAGCGCATATCATCGCGCAGGCCGGTCGTCCAGGCACGATCACCATTGCGACCAATATGGCCGGTCGCGGTACCGACATCGTGCTCGGCGGCAATGTGAAAAAACAAGCTGAGTTCATCCACAAAAATGACGAACTGAGCGAAGACGAAAAACAACGCCAAGTTCAAGCCTTGCACGACGAATGGGAAGCTCTGCACGCGCAAGTTCTCGCGGCAGGCGGTCTGCACATCATCGGTACTGAGCGCCACGAATCGCGCCGTATTGATAACCAATTGCGCGGTCGTTCAGGGCGTCAAGGCGACCCAGGTTCATCACGCTTCTACCTCTCGATGGACGACTCACTGCTGCGAATTTTTGCTGGCGAACGCCTCAAATCCATGATGGATCGTCTGAAAATTCCGCGTGGCGAAGCCATCGAATCAGGTATGGTGTCGCGCTCCATCGAATCGGCGCAACGCAAAGTTGAAGGCCACAACTTCGATATCCGTAAGCAATTGCTCGAATACGATGACGTGGCGAACGATCAGCGTCGCGTGATCTACGCACAGCGCAACGACCTGCTCGACGAAGGTGATTCGGGCGCGGTACGCGACTCGGTCAGCGGAATGCGTGATGACGTACTGGAGCAAGCGGTACGCATTTATGTCCCAGAAGGCTCGATTGAAGAACAATGGCAATTGCACGACCTCGAAGCGCATTTGATCAACCAATACGCGCTTGATTTACCAGTGGTCGCATGGATGAACGAGCACCGCAGTGCGACCGACGAAGATTTAATCGTCTACGTCCAAAACGCCGCCAAAGACATCTATCAAGCGAAAATTGACCGCGTGGGCGAAGAGAGCTTCCAAAACTTCGAACGTGTGCTCATGCTGCAAACCATTGACCACCAATGGCGCGAGCATCTGTCTGCCTTGGATCATCTGCGTCAAGGGATTCATCTGCGTGGCTACGCACAGAAAAATCCAAAGCAGGAATACAAACGCGAAGCATTTGAATTGTTCAGCATGATGCTGGATCGCGTCAAAACCAATGTCTCCGGCGTATTGATGAACGTCCAGATTCAAGAGGAAGAACAGGTTGAACAAGCCGAGCATGACATCCTCGCGCGCGAGCAGGCTGTGCAATCACACATGAATTTGCAACACGACGGTGATGATGCGCAGACTGAGGACGAGGTTGCACCCGCACCCGGCACGACCTACACCGACGAGCACGGCAATACCTTCCACGTCGGACGCAATGAACCCTGCCCGTGTGGTTCGGGCAAAAAGTTCAAACAGTGTCATGGTAAGTTAAAATAAATCTGTGATTGAAATGCAGTGGACAAAAGCCCTCGATTGAGGGCTTTTGTGTTTGAAAATGCAATATTTAGCCGCCTGTGCGGCAGTGAACATCCAAGCCTGCAACAAAATATTCTCGTTCCCATGCTGGAGCGTGGGAACGAGAGAAGGCGGGATGTTATATCCACGAAGTCGAGCCATGTCGCTGTAATGCTAATGAACGCTGTTGTTCGATTGGACGGTTTGCTGTTTGAGCGTTTGGGACAAACGCGAGTTTCAAACCGTCCTTAATATTAGCGTTCATTGGTTTGCATTACTGCGTACTTGATTTTTTTGACTACTTTTTTGATCAAGCAAAAAAGTAGTCGCCCCGCGGCGGAGAGCGGGATATCGAGAGAATGGTGATGGTTGGTCGTGGGCACAGCCCACGCTATGCCCTATGCGTTCCCTCGCTGGAGCGTGGGAGCGAGAAAAACTTGGACATATTTCTAAGCCGCCTGTGCGGCGGTGAACTCGGTGCGTTTGGTTTCTGTGCCGTGGTGAAATTTCTAAGCCGCCTGTGCGGCGGTGAATCTGCGGATGCAGACCGAGACCGAACAAGTGCATTTCTAAGCCGCCTGTGCGGCGGTGAACATAACCGCTCTACTCATGGCCGCATCCTGTGCTTTCTAAGCCACCTGTGCGGCGGTGAACCGACAGCATCACTCGCTTAGAACTCAAAGAGTTTTCTAAGCTGCCTGTGCGGCGGTTAACGGTCAACTGGTACAACCGAACGAAACGATCTGTTTCTAAGCCGCCTGTGCGGCGGTTAATTGTTCGCTCCCACGTTGCGTACTACAGCAAGCCTTTCTCTAAGTCCCTGTGCAATAAACCCTCGGGTGAAATGAGTTATTTAAACACCACGGTTTTTTTGCCGTTCAATAATACGCGGTGTTCGGCGTGCCATTTGACCGCACGCGCGAGGGTGATGCATTCGACGTCACGACCGATGGCGGTCAGCTCATCCGGTGTCATGCTGTGATCCACGCGGGCGATGTCTTGCTCGATGATTGGACCTTCGTCCAAATCGGCGGTGACGAAATGCGCGGTCGCGCCGATGAGTTTGACGCCTTTGGCGAAGGCTTGATGATACGGTTTCGCGCCTTTGAAACTCGGTAAAAACGAGTGGTGAATATTGATCGCGCGGCCATTGAGCGCGACGCACATCTCGTTGGAGAGAATTTGCATATAGCGCGCGAGCACGACAAAATCGATATTTTGCTGGTGAAATACTTCCAGCACACGGCGCTCTTGCTCCATTTTTTGCTCAGCACTACCGCCCAGCAAGGGGAAATGGTGAAACGGAATGTTGTACGAGGCGGCGAGTTGGTAAAAGTCGGGGTGGTTCGAGACAATCGCAGCGATCTCTACGGGTAAATTGCCCGATTTGTGGCGAAACAGCAGATCGTTCAGGCAATGACCGATTTTCGAGACCATAATCATCAGACGTGGTTTGGCGGCCTCGTCCACGAGCTGCCAATCCATTTGAAATCGTTCGGCAATCGGTGCAAATTCGGTTTTGAGTGTTGCCAGATCGATGTCGCTACGACGCTCCTCAAAATTGACGCGCATGAAGAATCGATCCGAATCGGTGTCGTTGAACTGCGCTGAGTCGATGATGTTGCCGCCGCGTTCGAATAAAAATCCTGAGACAGTGTGAACCACGCCCATTTGGTCGGGGCAGGACAGGGTGAGGATGTATTTTGAGGTGCTCATGGTGTGCTTTGCTTGGGAATTTTTGGGGCGTCAGGCTCGGTTACAGAATTGCTTTATTTTACCGTACAGAGTGAAAATACATTAAAATGGCGAGGTATATTTTGCGCCATCGTGCGCGCCGATATTCTACACGGACTAATGTGTTTGTTTGTATGAGTTTTTGGCGTGGGATGGCTTAATTGACTTAAAAGATTGCTCATTATCATGGATACACCAGAAAAAAATACGCCAAACGCCGCCTCTGAAAACACCACCCATTTTGGCTATAAAACCATCTCAGAGCACGAAAAAGAGTCGAAAGTCGCCGAGGTGTTTCACTCCGTGGCGAGCAAATACGACATCATGAACGATGTGATGAGCGGTGGGATGCACCGCCTGTGGAAATTGTTCACGATTCAGCGCGTCGCGCCGCGTCCGGGCATGAAGATGCTCGATTTGGCCAGCGGCACGGGGGACTTGGCGATTGCGTTTGCGAAAAAAGTCGGCGCATCGGGACAGGTGTGGGCGACTGATATCAATGAATCCATGCTGCGCGTTGGGCGTGATCGCCTGCTCGATAAGGGCTTGGTGACGCCGGTGGCGCTGGCCAATGCCGAGCATTTACCGTTTGCGGATAACTATTTTGACGTGGTGACGGTGGCCTTTGGTCTGCGCAATATGACGCACAAAGATCAGGCGCTCAAGGAAATGCACCGCGTATTGCGTCCGGGTGGGCGCGTGTTTGTGCTGGAATTTTCTAAAGTGAATGAGGCTTTGCAAAAGCCGTATGATTTTTACTCGTTCAATGTCTTGCCGAAAATGGGTGAATTGATCGCTAATGATTCGGAAAGCTATCAATATTTGGCCGAATCCATCCGTATGCACCCGGATCAAGAGTCGCTCAAGGCGATGATGGAGCAGGCTGGGTTTGAATTCGTCAAATACCACAATATGACTTTTGGCGTCTGTGCCCTGCATGAAGGTGTGAAACTGTAATGGCGGTGAATTTTTTGAACCCATTCGCGGTACTGGAAAAATTACCCACGCCGACCGAAGTCATTTCCGGCTTGCTGGAGATGCCGAAGGTGTTGAGCGATAGAGAGTTATTTGCCGCGCACATGAGCTATCGGCTCGCGCAGGTCGTTGCTATTGGTGTGCGACAGGCGGCGGCGCAAGAGGATTGGGTGGCCGAGACCGCATTACCGCACAGCGGTAAAATTGTCGATGTGATCGTGCCGATCATGGGGCAAAAGCATACCTTGCGTTGGCAAATTGAGCCGGTGGATATTTTAGTGGCGCAGCGCATTGAGCCAGAGCCAGATGCACAAACCATCACCGCCAGTCCGGCCAATGTGACGTTGACCGTCATGCCGAGCGTCTACGATGATGTGTTTGATGAATGGCCGCCGCAGATGCCGACGCTCATGCAGCATGTGCATATTTCGGGCGAGTCGGCTTTGGCGGATTGGGTCAGCCGTTTGACCAAAAATCTGCGGCCTGATGTTTGGGCGCAATTGGCCGGCATCATCGGCGCGACACCGGCAAGCTGGGTACAACAAGGCTCGGAACGTGCCAAACGCGATTTACACATGGTTGCTGAAAAAGCACAGCAGCGCTTTTTGGATGATGAATCAGGGCGCGCCGTGGCGATTCGTCATGCGGCTTTGCAACAACTATCCGATCAAATTCATCAGGTGCGCCAAGGCGTGGATACCTTGGCGCGACGTATTGAGCCCCTGCAACAGGCTGCACAAAATGTCACGCAAAAGGCGCGCTCATGAATCGGGCGGTGCTCAAACGCTCCATTCAAGTGGCTCGTGTGCTCAAACAGCACCACGTCCTACATCTACTGTTTGAAATGAATCCCAGTCAGGGATTCGCGGCGCGCAGCGCGCGCAAACTGCTACCGCGTTCGGACATGGGTCATGCGCAACAGGCGCACCAACTGCGTCTGGCGCTCGAATCGCTGGGGCCGATTTTCATTAAATTGGGACAGGTGTTGTCCACCCGTCCTGATATTTTGCCAGCTGAATACATCCACGAGCTATCGCATTTGCAAGATCGCATCACGCCGGTACCTGCAGCCACCATACGCGCCATCATTGAACGCGAATTGGGGCAAACGGTGGACTCGGTATTCAGCGCCTTTGATGACGACAATGTGGCGACTGCTTCGGTTGCGCAGGTGCATCGCGCCACTGTGCGCTCGGGCGAATGGGCGGGACGCGAGGTTGCGGTCAAGGTACTGCGACCGGATATTGACCAATTGATTAAGGTTGATATCGAGTGCATGTACACGGCGGCGCGCTACTTTGAGAAAAATCATGTGGATGGCAAACGGCTCAAACCGGTTGAAGTCATCGCGCAGGTCGAGCGCCATTTGCATCAAGAATTGGACTTGCAGTGCGAGTCGGCCAATGCCAGCCAACTGCGTCACAATATGCAGGGCAGCGATTTGATCGCCGTGCCCGAGATATGCTGGGATTACACCGCGCGGCGCGTGATGGTGATGGAGTGGATGCACGGCGTGCCAGTGTCGCGTTTGGATACGCTGGCTGAGATGAATGTGGATTTGAAGCGTTTGGCACGCGACGGTGTCGAAATTTTCTTCACGCAGGTGTTTCGCGATGGCTTTTTTCACGCAGATATGCACCCAGGAAATGTATTTATTGGCACGCAGGGCGCGCAACGCGGGCATTATATTGCGCTTGATTGCGGCATTGTCGGTACCTTGTCCGAAGTGGATCGGCATTACTTAGCGATTAATTTTTTGGCTTTTTTCAACCGCGATTACCGTGGTGTGGCCTACGCACATATTGAGTCAGGCTGGGTTCCGGCTGATACGCCGCTGGATGAGCTGACCACCACCGTGCGCACGGTGTGCGAGCCATATTTTGGCCGACCGATTTCGGAAATTTCACTGGGGCAGGTGCTGATGCGGCTGTTTGATGTGTCGCGTCAATTCAATGTCTCGGTGCAGCCACAGCTGGTGATGTTGCAAAAAACTTTGCTCAATGTCGAAGGCATGGGGCGTGTGTTGGATCCGAATCTGGATCTATGGGATACCGCCAAGCCGTTTTTGGAAAAGTGGATGCGCAATACACTCGGGCCGAAAGGTTTGTGGCGCGGATTGAAGCGCGAGTGGCCGTATATTGTACGGCACTTGCCGGATACGCCGCGTTTGCTATTGTCTGCGTTGCAAGCGCAAAGTGGCGTCGGCGCGCGTCCAGATGAGCAGCGCTGGGCGCAGTTGGATGCGCGTTTGAATCAACAAGCGCGCGAATTGCGTCTGTGGCGCTGGTTCAGCGTGGCTTTATTGCTCGGAGCGCTGGGTTTTGCGGCGTATGTTTTACGCTAATATGCTGCATGAAAAAATATGTCCCTAATTTTCGTGTGGGTTTTATTTTTCGGTAAAATGACACAATGCTAATAACAAAATGAAGTCATCAGTCAGTGAGTGTGTCTATACCGTGACAGCGTTTGAAAAAAGCTGAAATCAGCCGATTTGATTGTGCTAAACTATAAAATTATATGTGCATTAAGGTTTAAAATTTAATTCAGCAAGACAATAGATGGGAGTTTTATATGCTCAATGTAGTGGTTCTCGCGGCCGGTAAAGGCACGCGGATGCGCTCAAACAAACCCAAGGTATTGCACCCGTTGGCGGGTGATACCTTGCTCAATCATGTGCTGAACAGCGCTCAAAGTTTGGGCGCAAGCCGTTTGTGCGTGGTGATCGGTCATGAGGCGGAACAGGTTCGTCAATCGGTTGGTGAGGGCGAAAACAATGTGGTGTTTGTGGAGCAAAACCCGCAGTTGGGTACTGGCCATGCGGTGCAACTGGCGGCGGCGCATTTGGCCGATGATGCGCCGACTTTGGTGTTGTACGGTGATGTACCGCTGACCCAATTGGAGACCCTGCGTCGATTGGTGTCGCAGGTCAACGAGCGGAGTATGGCTTTGCTTACTGTGAATTTGGACAATCCGACCGGTTATGGTCGAATTGTGCGTGATGCACAAGGCCATGTGTGCAAGATTGTGGAACAAAAAGATGCCTCGGCGGATGAATTGGCCATCCATGAGGTCAATACAGGCATTTTGGTGGCGCCGACACCGGCACTCAAACGCTGGTTATCGCAACTGTCCAATCAAAATGCACAGGGTGAATATTACCTGACCGACGTGATTGCGATGGCGGTGGCGGATGGTTTGCAGGTCGCGACCGAGCAGCCCTCTGCCGAGTGGGAAACGCTGGGCGTGAACAGCAAGGCGCAATTGGCGCAACTCGAACGTATTTATCAGGGACAGATTGCTCAACAACTACTGGAGCAAGGCGTTGGTCTGAGCGATCCGGCACGAATTGACGTGCGTGGCAAACTGGTGTGTGGTATGGATGTGTCGATTGACGTTAATTGTGTGTTTGAAGGACAGGTTCAGTTGGGTGATGGCGTACAGATTGGCGCCAACTGTGTGATTCGCAATGCGCAGATCGCCAAAGGCACGCAAGTCGCGCCATTTACACATATTGATGGCGCGACTGTCGGTGAAGATGCGAAAATCGGACCGTTTGCGCGCTTGCGTCCCGACGCAGTTTTGGCTGATCGCACGCACATTGGTAACTTCGTTGAAATCAAGAAAACCGTACTGGGTACTGGTTCCAAGGTCAATCATTTAGCCTATGTCGGCGATGCGACAGTCGGAAAAAGTGTTAATATTGGCGCCGGTGTGATTACCTGTAATTATGATGGTGTGAACAAATATCAAACCATTATCGGTGATGGTGCATTCATTGGCTCGGATAGTCAATTGGTGGCGCCGGTGACCATTGGTGAGGGTGCGACGATTGGTGCGGGTTCAACCATCACCAAGGATGCGCCACCCAATCAACTCAGTTTGGCGCGTGGGCGACAGGTCACGATTGAAGGCTGGAAACGGCCTGAGAAGAAACCAAAGAATTAATTTTTAAGTAGTTATGTTTATTTTTAAAGCAATTTGTGTGTATAAATAAAATGGAGAGGGAAATGGATTATAAAATTTTGATTGTTGATGACCACGGCTTGGTTCGCTCTGGTCTCAAGCTGATTTTGGATGATGCGTTAAACGGCAAATGTCAGGTGCTGGAAGCGGAAACTTTGGAAGGCACATTGGAGGTGATCGATCGTCATCAGGATGATTTGGATTTGGTTTTGTTGGATTTGACTTTGCCGGATGCACAAGGTTTGACAGCACTTGATCGTGTGCGAGAGCGCTTCCCGAGTGTGCCATTGGCCGTTTTGTCGGGTACGGATGATATTCATTTGATTCAGGCGGCTTATCGTCAGAATATTTCTGGCTTTATCATTAAAAATGCCAAAGCCGAGGTTTTGGTCTCTGCCGTGCGTTTGATTCTATCGGGCGGTGTGTATATCCCCCCCGAATTGTTGACGGCGGCCATGAATCCAGCCACGGAACGTAAACGGGTGCGTGCCGATCGTTCGCGTGAAGGCGCAGGTTCACAATTGACGCCGCGTCAGCAGGAAGTTTTGTATTTGATTACCAAAGGCTGCTCGAATCAGGAGATCAGCGAAACCGTTGGCGCAACCATCGGTACAGTAAAAAGCCATGTGGTCGGTATTTTGCGCGCTTTGGGCGTGCACTCGCGTACACAAGCGATTCATTTGGTGCATGAGAATCCAGATTTGTTGGGGCAATACCGCTCTATGAGCAGTTTGTAAGATTGTCGGATTGATAGGTATCAAGGCTTATGAATTGGCACTTTCTCCTGACTTCAGAAGAGCATGAGTTATACGAATATCATATTGAAGCGTATTTACATAATACGGCAGGTTTTGTCTGGATGAATTTTATAGGGTACGTGATATGTACCCTACTTTTTTTTGATCATCTGACGTTTACTGCCCATCTGATTTTGGGCGCATGGGCATTGGGCTTTGCTATGATTGCGCACTTTTATGCCTATGCGCGTCAGGTCGGTCAATTTGCCGCGCCTTCAATCAATGAAGGCATAAAACGGGTTGTTTTCATAGGCTTGATCTGGATGCTTTGGTGGTGCGCTTATTTCTATGAGCTGGTGCAGGAAGGCGACGAGGTTGTCCTACAGCAGTTCATCATCATTCAGGCGATGGTGGTGGTGATTTCTATTGCGATGGTTGGCCGGTTTCAACGGGTTGCGATTATCAATCTGTTTGTTTTGCTTGTGTTTATCACATTCCTATTGTCAACCAAAAAAGAAGAGTTCTTTGAGCGTTTGCTGCTACAGGTTTATTTGTTAAGTTTGGCTGAACTCATGTTTTTGCGCGTGCTCAATCGGCAATTGTTTGACTTGTTTCGGGTTAAAAATCTGAATACCGAATTGGTGGATGCGCTGAAACAAAAAAATGTCGCGCTTGAGCAAGCCAATCTGGCGCAATCGCGTTATCTCTCAGCCGCCAGCCATGACTTACGCCAGCCGTTGCACGCTTTGGCTTTATTAACCAGTGATGCGCAAAGGAAAAATAGTCAGCCCGAGGTTTCAACGACATTGGGTAAAATTGAGCAGGCCATTGATTCATTGAGCACATCGTTTAACGCGATGCTGAATTTATCCCGCTTGGACGCCGGTGTGGTCAAGCCAGATTTGCAACTCATTCCGCTGCAACGAATATTTGAGCGCATTCAGGTTGAGTTTGAAGAAACGGCGCGACAAAAGGATTTGACACTGGTGATTGTGCCAAGCAAGGTGTGGGTTCGTTCGGACGAAGGCATGTTGCACAGTATTTTGAGCAATTTCATCAGTAATGCGGTGCGCTATACCGAACATGGAAAAATCCTTCTGGGCGTGCGTCGTGGTGCCAATCATCAAGTGAAAATCATGGTGATTGATACGGGTACAGGGGTTCCGACCGAGAAGGCCAAACAGATTTTTCAGGAATATCAGCGTTTGGAATACGCGCAACAGCGGGTCAAAGGGGGTGTTGGCTTGGGTTTGGCAATTTCTGAGCGTATGGCTAAACTTTTGGAAATGCAATTGTTTGTGCAATCTGTGCCGAGCAAAGGCAGTTGCTTTGGTATTGTGACCCACGCTGTCCCTCAGCCTGCTGCGCAAGAGGTGCGGCATAAAGAGCGCGAAGCGATTGGTGACTACCTCAGTGGTAAACGCATTGCCATTTTGGATGATGATGAGACCGCGGTGGATTATTTGGCTGAATTGTTGGGTAGTTGGGGGCTTAATGTGTCGGTGGTTTTGTCCAGTGATATGTTCCGTGAATTGGTGGTCGAAGAGGGTGCTTTTGACGTGATTCTGTCCGATTTTCATTTGGGCTTGTCGGACGAAACGGGACTGGATGTGTTGATTAAAGCGCGAGCGGTTCAAGCGGATTCCCCACCCATTTGCATCTTGATTACCGGTGACACCACATCGGAATTGGCTCAAGCAGTGCGTCAGCATAACGTTCAAATTGTGTATAAACCATTAAGTCCGGTGCGTTTGCGTGCGTATCTCAACACGGTGTTACATACGCGATAAATGCGTACCGTATTTGGTATGATCTATTGCGTTTACAGCATATAATCGCTGTATTCAAACAGATGGGTGCGTATAGTCATATGTGAATGCGCGGTACTGACTGGTTTTGAATCCCTGCGAAGATGATGAACTGTGGTGAATCATCTTTGCTACGGTGGTTCTGAGAATGCGTCGGCAATGCTCAGAATCGTTCATGCATGAATTTCGAGAGTCGAACTTCATGTTTTTATTTTTAACTTTGATACTAAGGAACAACTATGTGCGGTATCGTAGGCGCCATTCGGGCGCATCACAATGTGGTCGATTTTTTAACCGACGGTCTGAAGCGGTTAGAATATCGGGGGTATGATTCTTCAGGGATTGCGGTCAATATTGACGGCAAAATCAATCGCGTGCGCCGAGTCGGGCGTGTGGCATTGATGGAAGCGGCGGCCAAGGATAAGGGTCTGTTTGGCCATATCGGCATTGGCCATACGCGCTGGGCGACGCATGGCGGCGTGACCGAGCCGAATGCGCATCCGCACATTTCCGGTGGCATGATCGCTGTGGTGCACAACGGCATTATTGAAAATTTTGAAGCGGAACGCGAGCGTTTGCAGGCTTTGGGTTACGCCTTTGAGTCGCAAACCGATACTGAGGTCATCGCGCACAGCATCAATCATGAATATCGTGACAATGGCGGAAAATTGTTTGAGGCGGTACAAACTGCGGCCAAACGCTTTCACGGTGCCTATGCGATTGCGGTTATGGCGCAGGACAATCCACAGCAGATGGTTGCGGCACGCATGGGCTGCCCGCTGTTGGTCGCATTGGGCGATGAGGAAACCTTTGTAGCCTCTGACGTTTCAGCGGTGATTGCATTTACCCGCCGCGTGATGTACTTGGATGACGGCGATATCATTCAATTCTCCGCGCAGGGGATTGAGCGTCATATCGACAAGAATGGTGATGATATTTCGCGCAATATCAAGGTATCGGAATTGTCTTTGGCCTCATTGGAATTAGGGCCGTACAGCCACTTCATGCAAAAAGAAATCCACGAACAGCCAAAAGCCGTGGCCGATACCGCAGAAGTGTTTGTGGATGGCGGCTTTGAGCCGGAAAACTTTGGTCAAAATGCGCGCGAGGTCTTTCAAAATATCACCGGTATTAAAATTCTCGCCTGCGGTACGTCCTACTATGCCGGACTGACGGCGAAATACTGGCTCGAAGACATTGCCAAATTACGAACCGATGTTGAGATCGCCAGCGAATACCGTTACCGCAAAGTGATTGCCGATCCGAACGAATTGGTCATCACCATTTCGCAATCGGGCGAAACGCTCGATACCATGGAGGCGCTCAAATACGCACACGTGCAGGGGCAAACGCACAGCCTGTCGATTTGTAACGTCATGGAGTCCGCTTTGCCGCGCGAAAGCAAACTCGTGCTCTATACGCGCGCTGGTGCGGAAATCGGCGTGGCCTCAACCAAAGCCTTTACCACGCAGTTGGTCGCTCTGTTTGGCTTGGCGGTGACTTTGGGCAAATTGCGTGGGCACGTGAGCGCAGAGAATGAGCAGCAATACATGGATGAACTGCGCCAGTTGCCGGGCAGTATTCAACATGTATTGAACTTGGAACCGCAGATTGTCACATGGGCGCAAGCCTTTGCGCAAAAAACCGACGCACTGTTTTTGGGGCGCGGTATTCACTACCCAATCGCGCTGGAAGGCGCATTAAAACTCAAAGAAATCACCTACATCCATGCCGAAGCCTACCCAGCCGGTGAATTGAAACACGGTCCTCTGGCTTTGGTTGATGAGAATATGCCGGTGGTGGTGATTGCGCCGAACGATACCTTGCTCGATAAGGTCAAAGCGAATATGCAGGAAGTCAGTGCGCGTGGTGGTGAGATATTTGTATTCACCGATCTGGACAGCGGTTTTAGCGAAAGCGAAGGTGTGCATGTGATTCGCGCACCGCGCCATGTCGGCGTACTCTCGCCAATCGTACATACCATTCCCGTGCAGTTGCTGTCGTATCACACCGCGGTTGCGCGTGGTACCGATGTGGATAAGCCACGCAATTTGGCCAAATCGGTGACGGTTGAATAAATCACTTAATCCTTAATTAAATGGATGATTGATTAGTGATAAAAATGGCTGATTGTTCAGCCATTTTTATTGGACAGAGGTCGCTACAATGGCTCCACTGGCGCGACCCATGCTCATTTTTGGTTCAATGCACCCCATACCAACGGGCGGTGAATCCATGCGGATTGTCCGTTATCCAGCGTGACTTGCACCCATTCTTTTTGCACTTGTTTGAGTAGAAATACATCACCGTATTTCGCAGAACCGAGCTTTTTTGCCGTACGATTGGGCTGCTCGCGCAGATTGGCGATGGTGTTTTTCACAATGACGGTGGGCGTGTCGCTGAGATAGCGGGAAGAAACCCAGCCGGTGTCGCCTTCAAAATCCTTAACGCGCGACCAGCCGCTTTGCTGTGAAATGACTTGAAAAGGGAAATGTTTGGACACGCGCCACAGCACTTGATGCGATGTGCCCGCCTTTTCTCGGACATTAACCCCTTCATAATTGATGCTGCGGATATTTTCCTGCGACATAGCACTCAATGACGCGGTGAATAACATCAGCCCAACCCATGTAGAATGAATCTTTTTCATTACTTTCCTCCCAGTTGTGATTCATTGGTGAATCGTTTTTTAGAATTTGTATAATTATAACGGCTTCATGAGCATTCGCACATACTAACTGTGTGATTTTAAATAAAAAAATGTAATCAACAGGATAGGGTTTTATCATGCTTGATTTATTTCTATGTTTCAATTATAGTTGAAACATGGAAACAAAAATGGCAAGCACCTATTTATCCGCACTGGCGCAAGAATCCCGCCTGAGCATATTTCGTCTGCTGATTCAATCAGGAGCTGAGGGTTTGCCTGCGGGTAAAATCAGTGAGTTGACAGGCATTGCGCCGTCATCATTGTCTTTTCACTTGAAAGAGTTGAATTACGCGGGCTTGGTCAGTAGTGAATCATCAGGGCGGTTTGTGATTTATCGTGCGAATACGGAGCTGATGCGAGATTTAATTGATTTTCTAACAGAGAACTGCTGTGCTGGTATGGACTGTGGTTTGGATCATAATAAAAAAGGATGCGGCAATGGATAAAGTTTATAACGTATTGGTTTTATGCACAGGGAATTCTGCGCGTAGCGTCATGGCAGAAGGTCTGATCAATATGATGGGGCACGGTCGATTCAAAGCCTTTAGCGCCGGTAGTCGCCCGACCGGACGGGTGAATCCGCTGGCCATAGAACAATTGCAAAGTGTCGGCTATCCGACGGAGGCGCTGCGCAGTAAAAGCTGGGATGAGTTCGCGGGTGCAGGTGCGCCGCATTTGGATTTCGTGATTACCGTCTGTGATAACGCGGCGGGTGAGACCTGTCCGGTGTGGTTTGGTGCGCCGGTGACGGCGCATTGGGGTTTTCATGATCCGGGCGTGTCGGGTACGGAAGAGGAGCGCCGCGCTGATTTTGCCAAAGTATTTCGTCAAATCATGAATCGCGTGCATCTTTTTGTGAATTTGCCTTTACACATGCTTGATGCGTCGGCGATTCACCATGAGGTTGGTCAGATTGCGAATATTCACGAAGAGGCACATGAAACGATTCGTGATCGTTGGGTCAAACTGAGTTGAGCGTTGATTATGGTTGATAATGTGACTAAAAATGCAGCCGTTACCTGCGCTGAGCATCATTCACTTACCCAAAACATGAGCGTATTTGAGCGCTATCTGAGCCTTTGGGTGGCTTTGTGTATCGTTGTGGGTGTGGCTTTGGGGCAGTGGTTGCCATCGGTGTTTCACGCATTGGGTGCGATGGAAATTGCTCAGGTGAATTTACCTGTGGGCGTGCTGATTTGGGTGATGATTATCCCAATGTTGATGAAAATTGATTTCGGTGCGCTGGGGCAGGTTAAATCACATTGGCGTGGGATTGGCGTGACCTTGTTTGTCAATTGGCTGGTCAAACCCTTTTCGATGGCTTTGCTCGGCTGGATTTTTATTCGTCATGTGTTTGTCGAATATTTGCCTGCCGATCAATTGGACAGCTATATCGCGGGCTTGATTTTGCTCGCTGCTGCGCCCTGTACCGCGATGGTATTTGTCTGGAGCCGCTTGACCAACGGCGAACCGCTGTTCACCCTATCGCAAGTGGCTTTGAATGACACCATCATGATTTTTGCCTTTGCGCCGATTGTCGGGCTGCTGCTTGGTCTGTCAGCGATTACTGTGCCGTGGGATACCTTGCTGATCTCGGTGGTGTTGTATATCGTGGTTCCGGTGATTTTGGCGCAAATCTTGCGCAAGACTTTGTTGAAAAAAGGGCAAACCGCGTTTGACTCAGCGATGAACCGCATTGGGCATTATTCGATTGTCGCGTTGTTATTGACCTTGGTCTTGCTGTTTGCCTTTCAGGGGCAGGCGATTATCGAACAGCCGTTGATTATCGCCATGCTGGCCGTGCCGATTTTGATTCAGGTGTTTTTCAATTCGGGCTTGGCGTATTGGCTCAATCGCATGGCGGGCGAAAAGCACAATGTCGCGTGTCCGTCGGCCTTGATTGGCGCAAGTAATTTTTTTGAGTTGGCAGTCGCGGCGGCGATCAGCCTGTTTGGTTTCAAATCCGGTGCGGCATTGGCGACCGTGGTCGGCGTACTGGTCGAAGTGCCGGTGATGCTGCTGGTGGTGCGTTGGGTTAATCGCAGTAAAGATTGGTATGAGCGCAAGGTGTAACAATAAGCGCGTCATGCCATTAGAAGCCCACGCAATCGTGAGCTTTTTTACGACTAACTGGCGGGATTAAACACGCTTTGCGATAAATAGCGATCACCACGATCACAGACGATGAATACGATGGTGGCGCTTTCCACCTGCTTGCTCAATTCCAACGCCGCCCAGAGCGCACCACCGGAGGAAATGCCTGCGAAAATGCCTTCTTCACGCGCGAAGCGACGGGCGGTTTCTTCCGCATCAGCTTGCGTGACCTGTATTTCACGATCCACGCGCGACGGCTCGAAAATCTCCGGCTGATATTCGATTGGCCATTTGCGAATTCCGGGAATACTGGAGCCTTCGGATGGTTGCACACCGATAATTTCGATGTTCGGATTTTGTGATTTCAGATAAGTGGATGTCCCTGTAATTGTCCCCGTTGTTCCCATCGCACTGACGAAATGGGTAATCTCGCCACGTGTATCGCGCCAAATTTCCGGCCCTGTGGTGCGAATGTGCGCGAGTGGATTGTCGGGATTGGCAAATTGATTCAGCACTTTACCGATGCCTTGGGCTTGCATCTGTAGCGCCAAATCGCGGGCGTATTCCATGCCTTGACCTTTGGCGGTTTCGGTCAGAATCAATTGTGCGCCGTACACTGTCATTGAACCGCGTCGCTCCACACTCAGATTATCGGGCATGATTAAAATCATTTTGTAGCCGCGCATGGCGGCAACCATTGCGAGCGCAATGCCTGTGTTACCACTGGTCGCTTCAATCAGCGTGTCGCCGGGTTGGATATCACCACGCTTTTCCGCTTCTAAAATCATCGACAAGGCAGGGCGATCCTTGACCGAACCGGCTGGATTATTGCCCTCTAATTTGGCGAGGATGACATTGTTTCGTTCGCGCAGAATGTCTGCATTCATGCGGTGTAATCGAACCAGCGGTGTATTACCGACGAATTGACCGATGGTGGGGTAGTTGTATGTCATATGCTTTGATTCGTATAAAAAGTAGTGAATTTTATCACTACCTGTGATTTTGTGTTTGTGTGTACAATAACCGCAATTTTGAACATAAATACAGACGATGAATCCCGCCAATCCTGCTACGCACGCCTTGATTTTATTCGCACATGGCTCCAGCCAAGTGAGCTGGCGTGCGCCGTTTGATGATATTGTGCAGCGCGTGCAAATGCTTTTGAATGCACAGAACGAGAATGTGTGGGTGCAGTTGGCTTTTCTCGAATTGATGCAGCCATCGATTGAGCAAGCAGTACAATCAGCCGTCCGGCAAGGCATTCGAAGCATCCGCATCGTACCGCTGTTTTTTGGTGTGGGCAAACATGTGGCCGATGACTTACAAGTGATTATTCAATCGGTGCAAAGCGAGCACGCCGATGTGCTCATCGAGCTTGCGCCTGCATTGGGGCAAAGCGAATGGATGCGTCAGGCGATGGCGGAATACGCGGTACAGAATCTGGGATCTTCCACTTTCCCTTAAATATGGCGCAATCCCGCACCGACCAAAATAATGCACGGTGCGGTGTGCATAGAAACATCTCTGTCCAGCGCCAAATCGCGTAGTGTTAGTCGAATGACTACCTCGTCAGACCAACTCGCGCCAAACACCATGATGACGGGTGTGTCCGGCGCAAAGTTTTTATCCAATAATGTGTGTGCGATGGCTTGACGACGTTGGCCGCCCATGTAGAACACCAATGTTTCAGAGGGTGCGATCTGTGTCTGCCACAGATTATCTGGTTGGTCTTGCCCAACCGAGGCGGTGAGCAGGCGCACGCTACGCGCCACGCCGCGCTTGGTTAAAGCGGTTTGCGCACTGGCGGCGGCGGCCAAAGCCGATGAAACCCCCGGGACGATTTCATAGTTCAAACCCACGGACAAAATCGCGTCAATTTCCTCGTCCAATCGCCCGAAAATCGCCGGATCGCCACCTTTGAGCCGTACCACGCGCGAGTATTGCAGTCCGTAATGGATGAGTTGGGCGTTGATTTCATCTTGCTTTTTCGATTCGCATTTGGACGCGCGTTTTCCCACATCAATCATGATTGCATTGGGGTGGGCGTGCGCTAAAACACCGTGGTCAATCAGCGCGTCGTACAAAACGACTTGCGCTTTTGCCAAGGCATTGACGCCGCGCAGTGTGATGAGATCGGCGGCGCCCGGACCTGCGCCGACAAAGGTGATGGTGTGAGTTGAGTGATTCATGGTTTATTTGTTTTTTGTAGGGTACGATCAGCGAAGCGTATTGCACCGTATGTATTGGCAAGCAGAAAAATGTATTTAAGGAACACAGAATAATTTCTACCGTCTGAGCTGGCTGGGTTGCTCCGCGTCTCTTTCAGGCATGTGGGGCTATTCCCTCCCCCAACCCCTCTCCCGCGCACGGGCGAGGGGAGCTGTCAAAACCATCACCGCTCATGTTTCCTACTCAAATCCCTCTCCCGCGCATGGGCGAGGGGGCGGCGGGAAACTGAATAAGGACTTCAAACTTTAGACAAACATCCCACCGGCGACCGTTTGGTTACTCACTTCGTCAATCATGATGAATGCGCCGCCGCTTTTGATCTTGGCATAGGCATCAATCGGTAAGGCTTGTTGTAATTGCAATTGCACGCGGGCGATACCGTTCATCTCAAGGTGATGTGCGTTGGTATGCTCATCCAGCGTGTGGATGTCCAGTTGATAGTCCAAGGTATTCACTCGCGCGGCAAGTGTGCGCGTGCCGTGTTTGATGAAATATTTACGTCCAAGCGCCATCGGCTCCTCGCTGAACCAGCACACATCGGCGGTGCGAATTTTGGCGACTTCGGCGGCTTGTGTATCGCTATTGATCCAATCGCCGCGTGAGATATCAATGTCATCGGCGATGGTCAAAGTGACGGATTGTCCGGCATAGGCCTGCTCGCGTTTGCCATCAAACGTATGAATACCAGTGATGGTACTGGTACGGTTTTGCGGCTGAATGGTGACGGTGTCACCCACGTTGACTGTGCCGGACTCGATGCGTCCGGCATAACCGCGAAAGTCATCAATCTTGCTACCATCATGGCGCACGACTTGTTGCACCGGAAAGCGTAGCGGATGTACGGACTCGTCGGGTACGGGTAAATGGTCCAATAGTTCCAGTAGCGCCTGTCCCGTGTACCACGGCATTTGCTCGGAGGCATGAACCACGTTATCGCCTTTGAGCGCCGACAACGGCATTGGGATGAAATGTTTCACGCCGACACGATCAGCGAGTTTTTGATAGCTTGCGATTACACGTTCGTATTTCGCCTGATCGTAGTCAATCAAATCCATTTTGTTCACCGCGACGATGATGTGTTCTACGCCCAACAAGGCGAGCAGGGCAGAGTGGCGTTTGGTCTGCGTGAGTAAAGCCACGTCACCGTCGCCTGAGAAATCGAGTTTGCCCACATCAACGAGGACAATCGCAGCGTGCGCGGTCGATGCGCCCGTGACCATATTGCGCGTGTATTGCTCATGACCGGGTGTGTCGGCGATGATGTATTTGCGGCGTGGCGTGGCGAAATAGCGATACGCGACGTCAATCGTGATGCCTTGTTCGCGCTCGGCTTCCAAGCCGTCGGTGAGTAGGGCGAGGTCAACGCTGTTGTCATACGAACGATTGTGTTTGGACTTGGACACTGCGTGCAGTTGATCTACAAAGACATTTTTGCTGTCGAATAACAGACGGCCGATCAGCGTGGATTTGCCATCATCGACCGAGCCGGCGGTGATAAAACGCAATAGGCCTTGGTTGTGGACTTCATCTTGTTGATGTGAGTGGTTCATGCACATTCCTTTGTTTTTGCTTATTTTTTGCCGAGGCTTCCTTGGCAAAAAATCAAATTCTGGTCAAAAAAAGTAGGTTTTTACTTTTTTTGAATGATTAAAAATACCCCTCACGCTTACGCTTCTCCATCGACGCTTCGGAGGTCTGATCGTCCAAACGCGTTGCGCCGCGTTCGGTGATGGTGGTCTCAGCGGTTTCTTCGAGGATTTTTTCCACGCTGTCGGCATCGGACAATACCGGCGAGGTGCAGGTCATATCGCCAACGGTACGAAAACGCACGGTGCGTTTGCGCACGCTGGCGCGCTCTTCGTCGGTCAGCGGTGGGGTAATTGGCATAACGGAGACGATCAAGCCGCCGCGCTCGAATGTTTCACGCTCGTGCGCGTAGTAGATCGGTGGCAGTTCGAGGTTTTCGCGCGCGATGTATTGCCAGATATCCATTTCCGTCCAGTTGGAAATCGGGAACACGCGCATGTTTTCGCCTTTGTGAATGCGGGCGTTGTAGATCGACCAGAGTTCAGGGCGTTGTGCTTTCGGATCCCATTGGCCGAAATCGTCGCGGAACGAGAAAATCCGTTCCTTCGCGCGGGCTTTTTCTTCGTCACGGCGCGCGCCGCCGATACACGCGTCAAAGCCATGCTCGGCAATGGTTTCGAGCAAGGTCACGGCTTGAGCGGCATTGCGGCTGTCAGTGTCGGGGTTGCGCAGACGAACTGTACCGCGTTTGATGGACTCTTCGACACTGCCGACGACCAGTTTTTCGCCAAACTCGGCTACGCGTTTATCGCGAAAAGCGATGACTTCGGGGAAGTTGTGTCCCGTATCGACGTGTACGATGGTGAACGGTAGTTTGTTCGGGCTGTCTTTGAATTTAAATGCTTTTAAAGCCAGATGCAATACGACGATGGAGTCTTTCCCACCGGAGAATAGCAGGGCAGGGTTGGTGCATTCGGCGGCGACTTCACGCAGAATGTGAATGGATTCGGATTCGAGCCAATCCAAATGCGCGCTGTTGAACGCTTGATTAAAATTAATGTCAGTCATTTTTATCCTCTGAAACAGGTTGGCTTGGGTGCAGTCCGCATTCTTTACTGTCGCTGTGTTCCCACCACCAGCGACCGGCGCGTAAATCTTCGCCTTCCTTGATTGGGCGTGTGCAGGGTTCGCAGCCAATGGACGGGTAGCCTTGATCGTGCAGTGGGTTGTACGGTACGTTAAATTGTGTGATGTAGGCTTTCACGTCGGTGAATGTCCAGTCACGCAGCGGATTGAATTTTTCCAGTCCGTTGGCGTCGTCCCATTCACGCACATTGATGGCGACGCGGGTGACAGATTGATCGGCACGTTGGCCGGTGATCCATGCTTTTTTTCCACTGAGTGCGCGTTGCAAGGGTTTAACTTTGCGAATATGACAGCAAGCTTTGCGTAAATCGAGTGATTCGTAAAAGGCGTATTGGCCGTGTTCGGCGATATAGCCGTTGACTTCGGCATCATCCGGCGCGTAGGCGTGAACGTTCAGACCGTAGTGTTGCGCAATGGTCTCAATCATCTGGGTGGTTTGCGGATGCAGCAGACCGGTTTGTAAGGTGAACAACTTAATCGGTAATTTCAGACGCGCGATGACATCGGTCAGAACCATGTCTTCATAAGCCAGACTATTGGCAAATACCGCCGGCGTGTGGTCATTGGCAATTTCTATCAACAGGGTTTCCAGCGCGTGGATTTTTGCGGTCAAACCGTGGTCGTGCTCGGCAGGTTGTTCCTCATGAATTCGCTGAAACAATGGCCGCGCGTCGTCGGTGGAGCCTTGATAACTCACGGAAAAAGGTTTGAGCATACGCAGCGCGGTGTCGATTTTTTGATCGGCGCGCAGTGTGAAGGCGTTAAAGCCGACGCGCTGCATATAAAACAATTGATCGACCAGTACATCACCGATTGCACGCAATTCATGCTTGAAATTAAATCGGTTGCGCAGCAAATAGGCAATGCTATGGCTACGCCCGTCGGTGAATTTCGGGTAGTCCAGAGCAATCACGGGAAATTGATTCCAGTCAATGTCCAAAGTTTCCGGCTCGGCAGTATTTTCCAGCCACACGCCGATGTCATCGCGTTGTTGCAAGCTCGGTTGTGCCTGCCAAACGGCGAGCGGTACGATGGTTTTCCCTGTCGGAACGGCGATGTCGCTTGCTGTGTCGTTTTCCGTCAGGCGAATCAGATGCCACTCATCTTGCGCGGCGCTTTGATTCAAAATATAGTTTGTGGTCATGGTGCTTGCCTTTTATTTAACGCATTTCTTTTTCGCCGTACACCGCTTTTTTAAACGGTACGATACCGACGCGCCGCACGCAGTCGATGAATAGCTCGCTGTCTTCGCGGATCTCCGTGAACGTGGTGATGATTTTCTCGACCGCATCAACGATTTTTTCTGCCGCAAATGAGGGGCCGATGATTTTACCGATGGAAGGCGAAAAATCACCCAGATGCGTGCCATCCGAGCCGCCGAGGGAAATTTGGTACCACTCCTTGCCGTCTTTATCCACGCCAAGTATGCCCAAATGCGCGACATGGTGATGACCGCAGGAGTTCATACAGCCAGAAATATTCAACTGAATATCGCCCAAGTCGTACAAATAGTCCCAGTCGTTGAATCGCGCCTGAATCGCGTTGGCAATCGGAATCGAGCGGGCATTGGCGAGTGAGCAAAAATCCCCACCGGGGCAGGCAATGATATCGGTCAGCAGGCCGACATTCGGCGTCGCCATGCCGTTGTCTTTTAACGTTTGCCAGACATTAAGCAAATCTTTTTGCGGCACATCCGCCAGTACCAAATTTTGCTCATGCGAAATGCGCAACTCACCAAAACTGTAACGTTCGGCTAAATCCGCAACCACGCGCATTTGTGCAACCGTTGCATCACCCGGCGCAATATCGTTCGCCTTGAACGACAGCACCACGCTGGCGTAACCGGCGCGTTTGTGCGCACGGGTATTGCGCGTGCGCCATTTGCTGAATGCCACATGGTCGGCAAATTTGGCTTGAGTGAAATCCACGTCGCTCAAGGTTTCGTAGTTCGGTTCGCTGAAATACGCTGAAACGCGATTGAGTTCGGCTTGAGTGAGCGTTGCAGGGCCATTTTCCAGATACGTAAATTCCGCTTCCACTTGACGGGTAAACTCCTCCAAGCCCAATGCTTTGAGCAAAATTTTAATCCTTGCCTTGTACAAATTATCGCGGCGACCATGACGGTTATACACGCGCAGAATCGCTTCGCAGTAACTCATCACATGCGGCCACGGCAGAAACTCACGCACAATCAAACCGATCATCGGCGTGCGTCCCAAACCGCCACCGACCGAAACGCGAAAGCCCAATTCGCCCGTATCGTTTTTGGTCAAATACAAACCGATGTCATGTGCGAACGTCACGGCGCGGTCTTCGCGCGCGCCGCACATTGCGATTTTAAACTTACGCGGTAGCGTCGCAAATTCAGGATGCAGCGTACTCCACTGACGCAAAATTTCACAGAAAGGGCGCGGATCGGCCAACTCATCGGCCGCGACGCCCGCGAACTCATCCGTGGTGATGTTGCGCACACACGCGCCCGAGGTCTGAATCGCGTGCATTTCCACATCGGCCAAAACTTGCAAAATATCGGCGGTGTCCTCCAATTTTGGCCAGTTAAACTGCACGTTTTGGCGCGTGGTGAAATGTGCGTAGCCCTTGTCGTACTGCTCGGCAATCCGCGCCAAAGCACGCAACTGCGTCGCTGAGAGCAAACCATACGGCACAGCCACGCGCAACATCGGCGCATGACGCTGGATATACAGACCGTTTTGTAAACGCAAGGGGCGAAACTCCTCGTCGGACAACTCGCCTGCGAAAAAACGTCCCAACTGATCGCGGTACTGATTCACACGTTCTTGGACGATGGTTTGGTCTATGGTGTTGTAACGATACATACGCGCCCGATTAAAAAAGTTTAGAAAGGTTATACACGCTCACACAACTGATGAGTAAGCCCACCAAAATCAGCAAAGTTTTGGTTTGAAAATGGCGCGTCGCGTACGCCGCAAAAGGCGCAGCGAATAAACCACCAATCACCAAACCCGCCACGATTTTCCATACTTCACCATCAAGCAGAGCAAAAAAAGCCGTGGCCGAGGTGACCGTTAAAAAGAATTCCGCAAAGTTAACCGAACCAATCGTTGTGCGCGGATTATGTCCCGAGCCGACCAATGAGGTCGTCACAATCGGACCCCAGCCACCACCGCCGACCGTATCCATAAATCCGCCAAAAATCGCCAGTGGTGCGACTTTTTTCGAATCAATATCGGTTTTAAGCGTGATGCGACGAAACGCCTTGCTCAATACATACAAACCCATAAGTAACAAATACACATTGATGTATGGTATGATGACTTTGCCATCCACGCTGGTGATGATGTACG
>CAXYYC010000030.1:0-30766 GCA_964293815.1 uncultured Burkholderiaceae bacterium | reverse complement strand
AGATGTATATAAAAAACGGGGAGGCATGGCTTCCGGTGGTGTCTTATTGGGTATCGATTAGGCTTCCCCGAAGACCTCTTCCGTTACCTTGGGTGCGGAACGCAGGATCAAAAAGCCAACCAAGCCCGCCAATAGCGAAGTGAGTAAGACGGTGATTTTCGACATTTGCACCGTCGCGGCATTATCAAATGCCAGCAGGGTGATGAAAATGGACATGGTAAAGCCAATCCCTGCCAAAAATCCGGTGCCAACGATGTGGCGCCAATTAATTGAGGCTGGTAGTTTGGAAATACCGAATGCCACGGCAATCCACGTCATCAACACCACGCCAATCGGTTTGCCGAGCAATAGGCCACTCATAATCCCCAAGCTGTTGTCCGAGCTCAAACCGCTGAGCCAGTTGCCCGACAGAATGATGCCGGTATTGGCCAAGGCAAAAATCGGCATGATGATGAATGCGACTGGCTTGTGCAGCGCGTGCTGCAGATGATACGACGGTGAATGCTTGTCACCATTGCCAAATGGGATGGCGAACGCCAGCAATACGCCCGCCAGCGTGGCGTGGACACCCGAGCGCAGCATGAAATACCACATGAAAATCCCGGGGATGAAGTAGAACCACAGACGGGTCACGCCTGTGCGGTTAAATACCAACAGCAGTGCGTACACAGCCATCGCCAAACCAAAATAGGTGACCGAGAAATCGCCGACGTAAAACAGTGCAATAATCAAAATCGCACCCAAGTCGTCAATAATCGCCAGCGCCGTTAGGAAAATTTTCAAACTCATCGGCACGCGGTCACCGAGCAGCGCCAAAACACCGAGCGCAAACGCAATGTCGGTCGCCATCGGAATGCCGAAGCCGCCTTGAGTCGGCGTGCCTGCATTGAAAAAATAGTGAAAACCCGCTGGAATCAGCATACCGCCAATGGCCGCGAAAATTGGCAGTAAGGCATTGCGCAGATTGGACAATTCGCCGATGTAGATTTCACGTTCAACTTCCAGACCAATGAGCAGGAAGAAAATCGCCATCAATGCGTCATTGACCCAATGCTCAACCGACAGATTCAGATACACGCCTCCGGTATTGGTACCGACTTTGGTCTGCCAAAATTCGACATAACTGCTGCCTATGCCTGAATTGGCGATGAGCAAAGAGATGATCGTCGCAATGATCAAAACGATACCGGATGATTGCTCATTCGATAGAAACTCTTTAAATAAATGAGTCACTTTTGTACGCATATTTATTCTTCCCCTCTTTGTTTTAATTGATCGTTAGCTGCGGCGGTTATTTTCTAAAAACTCCTGTCGTTTGCGTTCACGTTCGGCTTTTTGTTCGGCCTTGATGCGTTGCTGTTCGGCGTGCTCTGCCACAATCTGCGCGCGTGTTTCGGGCGTTTCGAGGCTGATACCTCCGAGTGCGCCATCACGGTAGTCTTGCAATAGCGTGTGTGCGGCTTTTTCAAAATCGATTTTGCCGCCTTTGGCGCGATAGCCGCGATAGGCCGCGACCTGCTCGATGACGCCGACGTCGTCTAAATCGGCGGCTTGCATGATTTTGTAACGTTGTTTCAAAGCCTGCGGATAGCGGGTACGCAGGATTTCTGCGACAAAAATCGCCACTTCATCCTCAAAATACGCGTTCACGCCAATCGCGTGGCTGGCGGCGAGCATCAGGCCATCGCTATCCAGCGCGATTTTTGGCCAGAGCATCCCTGGTGTGTCGGTCAACACCATGTCGCTGGATAATTCGATGCGTTGCTGGGTTTTGGTTACTGCCGGTTCGTCGCCGACATTGGCGACGCGGCGTTTGAGCAGGGCGTTCATCAGCGTGGATTTGCCGACATTGGGTACGCCCATAATCATCATGCGCAGTGGTTTGCTGGCGTCGTTTCGATGGGGCGCAAGTTGTCGGCAGGTTGGTAGGATTTGCCCAACTGCGCCGGGGTTTTTGGTATTCATCGCAATGGCGCGGGTGTTTTTCTGCGCGTTCAGCTCGTCTAACCACTGTTGCGTGACCTTGCTGTCGGCCAAATCGGCTTTGTTCAATATTTTTAAACAGGGGCGCTGGCGAAACAGGCGCATTTCTTCCACCATCGGATTGCTGGAGGCCATCGGGCAGCGGGCATCGACGACTTCGATCACGAGGTCGGTGATTTCCATGGTTTCAGCGGCTTTGTTGCGCGCTGAGTTCATGTGTCCGGGAAACCATTGAATTGCCATGCTATTGATCCGTGTTGAAAAAATTAAAGGGTGGGCGACGCATCATGATACGGCATCGTTGTTGATTTATTGTGAAGACGATTGAGAATCCTTTACAATTGATCCATGAATCTTAATTTAACGATGTGCCGTCAATGGTGGGTATGGATGATTGTGCTGTTGACTGCTTTGTGCGCGATTCTGACAATCCGTACGATTATACAGGATTACCCGCCCTACCGCCTAAGCGTTGGGGGCAGTGATGTGCCGTTGGAGCGACACGCAGCGCTGGTTTTGGGTGCAAAAACCAAAGATAATGTGATGTCGAATGCGTTGCGTGCGCGAGTGGATTATGCGATTGAGCTGTATCACGGTGGGCAAGTGGGCGCGCTGATTTTTACCGGCGGCTTTCGTGATAAAGATCCGGCGCGCGAGTATTCTGAATCTGTATTGGCGCGCGCGTATGCTGTGGCGCATGGCGTACCAGCGCAACGCATTTGGCTTGAGCAGCGCTCTACGACGACGCTGGAGAATCTGCGTGAGGCGCAAGCCATCGTGAATGCGCAGGGTTTTGCGCAGGTGGCCTTGGTCGGCGATCGCTGGCATTTGGCACGGGCGCAGGCGATGGCGCGTGATTTGGGTATGTCGGTGGTGCCTGCGCCGACGCCGTATTCGGTGTATCGTTCGCCGTGGCATCAGGTGAAGTTTATTTGGCGTGAGTTGTGGGCGCGTTGGGCGTATGCGTTGTTGGGTATTTAAGAAAAACTGAATAACCCAAACCAGAGGGTAGGGGACATTCGGTCTCTCCTTAATATAATTAGATGAACGGCAGGAGTTGTTATGCAAGAGATCATTCACGCCTTGTTGATTATTATGGGCTTCGGTGTGGTGTTTATTTCCCTGATGTGGTGGGAAAATCGTGTGCTGATTAAGCAGGGTAAGGATGCGTATGATGTGCGCGAAACCTTGGCCAATATGATGAGTTCGGTACTGTATAAATCCACTGATGCGGTGTACATCATCTTGTTTGTCGGTGCGCTGGCGACATGGGTGCAGCACCACGGTTTGCAGTTGAATATCCAATATCATTGGTGGACCTATGTATTGATTTTTATTTTTCAGGATTTTTGTTTTTGGCTGTTTCATGTGGTGGCGCACAAGATGCGCTTTGCGTGGGTGTCGCACAAGATTCACCACAGCTCAAATCATTTCAATTTTGGGGTGGCGTTGCGCCAGTCGCTACTCGCGCCAATTCCTCTGTTTAGCATCAGTTTTGTGGTGTGGGCGCCGTTTGCCTTTTTGGGCATAGATTTTCGTGTGGTGGCTGTACTGTATGAATTGAACCTGTTTTATCAATTTTTCATTCACACACGCACGGTGGAGCGCTTGCCTAAGTGGTTTGAGCTGGTTTTCAATACGCCATCGCATCACCGTGTGCATCATGGTTGCGGAGAAAAGCAGATTGACTGTAATTATGCGGGCGTGTTCATTATCTGGGATCGACTGTTTGGTACCTTTGTTGACGAGCGTGATGCGGGGACGATTGAATATGGTGTGAAAAGTCGTCCGGTGCGCACGAATAATGTGTTTGTGATGATTTTTGAGGAGTTGACGGATTTACTTAGAACGATCTGGCGCAATAAAGACATTCGTTATTTGTGGCATCACCCTGATTGGTCACCGTATGAGTTGACGAAGAAATAAAAAACGGCAAGCGTTGGCTTGCCATTTTTTATCGTTGATTTATCGGTTTATCGCTTACTGGCTTTCACAATCGGAATACCCAGTTGCTTGAGTTTACGATATAAATGCGTACGTTCCAAACCGGTGCGTTCGGCGACGCGGGTGATGTTGGCATTTTCACGTTCCAGATGGAACTCGAAATAGATGCGTTCAAAGCGATCACGCGCCTCGCGTAAATCCAAGGTCAAATCAATGTGTGCCAATAGTTGCTCGGTGGACGAGAGTAGGGTGGTTTGCACCAAACTCTGCGTCGATTCGCCCATGACATTGATCTGTGTTGGCGAAGCCTCCAGCGTGCCAGTGCTGTTCAGGTGCTCGACGGAGTGAGTGCTGTGCTGCTCCACTTTTGCCTTGACCGGTGGCGCAGACATTTGCGTGACCACTTCTTTTATGTCAGGTGCGGATGAGCGCGAGAGGCCTTGCGCCACAGTGTGCAGCAGGCGTTGTAGCGTGATGGGCTTTTCCAAAAAATCCAATGCGCCGATGCGGGTGGCTTCTACGGCGGTGTCAATGCTGGCGTGGCCGCTCATCATCACGACCGGCATGGTCAGTTGACCGTTGAGCGCCCATTCTTTGAGCAAGGTTACGCCGTCGGTGTCGGGCATCCAGATGTCCAGCAGTACCAAATCGGGGCGCATGCGTTGCCGTACTTGTCTGGCTTGTTCAGCATTTTCCGCCAGTGTTACGACGTGACCTTCGTCATAGAGAATTTCTGAGAGCAACTCCCGAATGCCCATCTCATCGTCAACTACTAAAATGTTTGCCATGGTTATACCGTTTTCTTACTAATCGTCATCTGCTGTTAATAGAGTGCTGATTGCATTGGTCGCATTATAGCAACTGTGCGCTGGCTGTGTGCGTGTCTTCGTGCGTAAGGTTGAGGAATAGTATACCAATTTGCGCCCCCAAAATCTGTCCGTCTTGGTCTTTTGCCACAATATTTTTGACACGAATCTGTGCGTGGTGCGCGTCAAGGATTTTTTTGACAATCGGCAAGCCTAATCCTGTGCCGTGGGTTTTGTTTGAGTTGTACGGTTCGAACATGCGCGCCAATACGGACTCGGCAAAGCCGCTGCCATTGTCACGGATAGTGAGTTTGACCGCTTGCGTCGGCATTAGACTGTCCGCTTGCAAGGTGGTGGCCTCGGTCTGAATCTGTATGAGCGGTAAGCCGTCGGCATTGCTCCGATAGGCTTCGATGGCATTTTTGATCAGGTTGTGCAGGATTTGCCGCAGCTGCTGTGCATCCGCCCAAATGCTGGGTAGCCGGTCTTCCAGTTGCGCTTCGATTCGGTAGCGCTGATTTTGCCCGCTCTCGTAGAGCGTGAGAATTTCTTCGATCAAATGGTTCAAATCCACATGGGCGAATTGGACTTCGGGCGTGCGCGCATAGTCGCGGAATTCGTCCACCATATTTTGTAGCGCGGCGACTTGATTGACAATGGTGCGCGTGCTTTTTTCGAGGAAGGCTTGGCCGTCAGTATCGAGTTTTTTCGCCAATTTGACGTTCAGTCGCTCGGCCGATAGCTGGATCGGCGTGAGCGGATTTTTGATTTCGTGCGCCAGACGCCGCGCCACTTCACCCCAAGCCAAGGTGCGTTGCGCCGAAATGATCGGCGTGACGTCGTCGCACACCAGCACCCAACTGTAGCTTTCATCCTGCGCCAAAAAGCGCGAGCCTTGAATCGACAGGGTCATGTCGTCGTGGTGCGGCGAGGCAGGATTGGCGAGCGATTGTTGAATGCGCCAAGAGTCGTTTTGCGCGGTCGTTGCCGATTGCGCGTGTATTTGGCTTTCAATGGCCGATTGCAGTGCAGACAGCGGCTCAATCTCGCGCAGATTTTGTTGCACATATTGCGTCAAATCGGTGTGAAACATGCGCTGCGCAGTTTGGTTGAACGATTGCAATTGTAGATTTTGGTTGAATACCAATACGCCCGAGGAAAGATTGTCCAATACCGCTTCGGAGTATGCCTTGGCTGATTCGAGCTCGTGTTGATTGTGCGCCAAGGTTGCTTGGGTGACGCTGAGTTTTTGCGCCATGTCGCCGAAGGAGTCAACCAGTTGCAGCATTTCGTCTGAGCCTTGAACCCGTTGCGGTACGAGGGCGTAATGTCCGGAAGCCACTTGGCGCGTGGCCTGTGCCAGCCAGAGGATGGGTTGAATCATGCGGTTCGCGATCAGGAATGCTGCCGCCAGCGCCGCAAGCAAGGTTACCAATAAAATGATGCCCAAGGTGATGCGATACAGTTTGCGCAGGCTGATGCGTGAAACCTCGGTGGCTTGATAGTCGCGCAGGCCATTTTGGATGTCGCGCACGCGGCTGGAAAAATCACTCGGCATGATTTTTTGCGCATAGACCCAGTGGGTGGCTTGCGGCGCTTTAGCGGATGCGCCGAGTGCTTGAATCGCGTGAATGTATTGGCGCGGGACGGTGCTGTCATTCGGATCAACGAGGCTGTCCGCGTCATCCTCGATCTGCACCCACTGCGTGCCGACTTTGCCCAAGGTGTCTTGGTTAAATACGGGTACATGTTGGGTAATATTGGCCTCATCGCTGCCGGTTTGGTCTATGCGCCAAGTGATAACGCCTTGTGCGTTGATGCCCAAAATAGTGCGCCAGCCGTTGTTTTGCAGCCATGTTTGCGCTTCGGCATTGTTTGGATTGGCTAAAGCGTTGGGGTTTTGCGTCACCAACTGCGCCAATTGCTCCTGCGTCATATCGCGTGCGCGCAGCAGTCGGTCACGGCCAAAATCAATGCCAGCGTTGAGGGCGCTGTCCAGTTTGAGGCCAAACCATGAGTCAATCGTGCGCGAGACAAATAGGGTGGAGATGAAGAACAGCAAGACGCTGGGAACCACGGCCAGCAAGACAAATGAAAAGGCGAAGCGCGTCAATAGCCGTGTGCCGAAGACATTGTTGCGCCAACGCTGAAACAACCAGTAGCCGAGCACGAGCAGCAAGGCCGACATGGTGAAAATCACGGCGACATTCAGGTATAGCAACGTGGTGTAGTTGTACGCAAATGAGTCGGTACTGCGCGTGGCCAATGCCAGCGCAATCAGCAGGGCGACGCCGAGCACGATAATCAGAACCAGCAGTGCTTTGAAATGTTTGGCCATAATGCTAATCCGTCAGATCCCGATTAGCGCGGCGTGAAATTGAAGCTGTACCACCCCGAGTTCAAGCCCCAACCTTGATTGGTCAGAGAGTTGAGCTGATAGGTGCGTGGCAGTTTGGCGGTATTGAGGTAAATCCGCGCCGAGCCTTCCAACGGCTCGCCGACATTGTACTGATTCGGCCAGAGCACGCGCCATTGGCTGACGCGCGACACATTGAGCAGTGCTTCGTTGAGTGTGTTGTAGCGGTATTGGTTCGCGCCCGAGGTCACGCGGTATTCGCGCGTGAGGCTATTGAACGAAATGCGTTGTTCGCGGCTGGTGGAGATCAGATTTTCGTTTGACCAGTACCAACGCGGGCGATTGATGTTGAATTCAACTTGAAACGATACCGGCGTGCCGTGGTTGATCGCGTCCTGCAACTGCTGCGGCATACTCAGGCGAAAGTCGGCGTTGAGCGCGTAGACGCCATCGGATTGGCGCGTCATAGTGGCGTATTGGGTGGTGATGTCGGCATGCGCGCTGGGCGCAACACTGAAGCCGATAGACAGAATGAACGCGCAGACCAAGCCGTACACGCTGTCGCGTGCTGCTTTGAGTCTGAGTGCCTTCATCCAAAACTGTGTCATTTCATCCGCTCAATAATCTGCTGATTGACTCCGATGCGTCGCTGTTCACGTTGTTCACGGCGCTCATCGGTGTTGCATACGTCGTACTTTATCCAAGTGTATCGGTTTTTTCCAGTACGGCGTAAAAGAATCCATCGTGGTTACGCGCCGCTTGCGTATTGGGCAGTAGCTGGCCGATGCGTTCGGTTTGCTGAAGCTGCGTCAATACTGTTGGGTACACGCGACGTGCGTTGGGCGTATGTTGCAAAAACGTCTCAATAATGCCATCACATTCTGGTGTAAAAATGGAGCAAGTGCAATACACCAAACGTCCGCCGACTGCCAATACTTTCCACATTGTACGCAAAAGTGCGGCCTGTTGTTGTGCCAAGCTACCTAAATCGTCCGCTTGGCGTAACCAACGAATATCAGGATGACGACGCACGATGCCGCTGGCCGAACAGGGCGCGTCGAGCAAAATGCGCTCGAACGGTTGGCCGTCCCACCACTGATGCACATTGTTGGCATCCACCACCAAAACTTCCGCGGATAAACCGAGGCGATTCAGGTTGTCATGGATGCGTTGTGCGCGCGCAGGGTCTTTTTCAATCGCGGTCAAGGCGATATCGTTGTATTGTTCCAACAGGTGTGCGGTTTTGCCGCCCGGTGCGGCGCAGGCGTCTAACACACGCAGTCCGGTCGGTCGGTTCAGCGGTATGTCCATCGGTATGTCCATTAACTGCGCGCTCAATTGTGCGCCTGCATCCTGTACCGAGACCGCGCCGCTGGCAAACTCGGGCAAGCTGGTGACGGCGCAGGGTGTGTCCAAGACCAATGCCTGTGGTGATAGGTCAGAACATTGGCTGCTGTGACCGCTGGCGGCGAGTAATTCTTGATAGTGCGTCACGCTGTGTTGTTGCGTATTCACACGCAAGGTCATGGGCGGATGGCTGTTGTTGACCGCTAAAATCTGCTGCCAATCATTCGGATACTGCGCTTTGAGCGTGTCGATCCACCATTGCGGGTGGTTGTAGTGCGCGACTTCATTGGTTTGCGCGAGGGCAATCCAGTCATCACGCTCGCGCAGGAAGCGCCGCAAAATCGCGTTCACCATGCCTTTGGCGTGTGGTTTGTTGTTGTCAATGGCCAAAACGGCTTCATTGACCAGCGTGAATTCGTTTTCTTCTTGCAACAGCAGTTGCGTCAGTGCGACACACAGCACGGCTTGAATCCATTCGGCGGGCGGATTGGCAATGTGGTTTTTGAGCCAAAAATGTGTTGTGCCCCAGTGGCGCAGCGCGTCGAAGGTCAGACGCTGTACATTCGGTCGCGCCTGATCGTCCATGCGAATCTGGGCGAAGAGTTGTTGCAGTGAATAACCTTCACCCACCGCGACCAGCAAATGCGCCGCCCATGAAATCTGATAGGCCAATCCGCTCGGCGGCAGGCGGTAGACGTGCAGCTTGTCAATGTCCAAACGGGCGTTGTCCGCCGGTTTTTCCGCGCGGGTTTTAGTTGTGGCTTTGGGGTGAGTTGGTTTCGTCGCGGTGCCGGGTTTGCTGGACACTTTGTTGGACGCTTTGCCGTGTGTTTTTCCCCGTGAATCCGTTGTGCGCCGCTCGTTCGGCTTTTTGGCCGAGCGCGTTGCACCGTTGCGCAGTGGTTTTTTGGGTTTGCCATCGGTGGTTTTTGCGGTGGCGGGTTTGGCGTTTAGGCTGAGGGTATTGCGTTTGGATTCGGTGTTCATATTTGGCCTATGGGTTGTTGGCAAGGTGTTGAGGTCTTGAGTGCATTATTGTAAATCATCCCATCCCTTATCAGGTGTATATATTAGACGGATATTCCACGGAATCGGCTGTGGCGCCGCACAGTTTGGGCTAAAATGCGCGCATGAAAACCTCTAATATGAATACGACAAACGCGCCGACGTTTTTCTGGCACGACTATGAGACCTTTGGTCTGTCACCCGCCAAAGACCGCCCCGCGCAATTCGCGGGCGTGCGCACGGACATGGATTTGAACGAGATTGGCGAGCCGTTGATGCTGTATTGCCAATTGCCGACGGATTATTTGCCTTCGCCCGAATCGACGCTGATTACCGGTATCACGCCGCAATTTTGTAATGAACACGGCGTGCCTGAGCCGCAGTTTGCGCAGGCGATTGTGCGCGAGTTGGCCGCGCCGGAGACCATCGGCGTGGGTTACAACACGATTCGCTTTGACGATGAGGTGACGCGCTTCATGCTCTGGCGCAATTTGTTCCCGCCGTATAAGCGCGAGTTTGAGAACGGTTGTAGCCGCTGGGATGTGATTGACGTGGTGCGCTGTGCGTATGCCTTGCGCCCCGAGGGAATTGTGTGGCCGACGCATCCCGATACAGGGCAGACTAGTTTGCGGCTGGAGGATTTGACGGTGGCCAATGGTTTGGCGCACGCGCAGGCGCACGATGCGCTCTCGGATGTGCGCGCGACGATTGCGCTGGCGAAATTGATCAAAACCCGCCAGCCGCGCTTGTTTGAATTTGCGTTGAAATTGCGTCAGAAAAAGGCGGTGCAGGACGAAATCGGTTGGCCGTTTGATCTGAAAAAATCGCCGAAACCGTTTTTGCACATCTCGCGGATGTTTGGCGCACAGCGTCGTTATCTCGCGGTGGTGTATCCGCTGGCGATCCATCCGACCAATAAAAATGAGCTGATCGTCTGGGATTTGGCGTTTGACCCCGCGCAATTATTGGGGCTGACGGTGGCGCAGATGCGCGAACGGATGTTCACCGCGACGGCGGATTTGGACGAACGCGGTTTGGCGCGCTTGCCGATTAAGACGATTCACATCAACAAGTCGCCGATGGTGATTTCGCAGTTGAAAACCTTGAATGACGTACAATCCGCTGCCTGCGGCGTGGATTGGGACGTGGTGGAGCAGCACGAATCAACGGCGGTGACGCATTTTAACGCTCTACAAAAAATTGACTGGGCGGCGGTGTTTGAACGTGACTACGACGACGCGGGGCGTAGTGCCGAAGAGATGTTGTACGGCGGTGGTTTTGTGCCCGATAGTGATTACCGTGCAGCAGAGCAGGTCATGGACGCGCAACGACAGCCACGAGACATGCAACCCAATAGCAAACAGCCGAATTTTAAAGACGCGCGTCTGGCCGAATTGTGGTGGTTGTACCGTGCGCGGCATTTTCCGCACACACTCACGGCCACTGAGCGCGAACGCTGGCATGATTGGTGCGCGCAACGTCTGCTCGGTGATGGGCAAAATGGTGGTGTGGACGAATGGCTGGCGCAGTTGAATGAGCTGGGACAACAGCACAGCGATCAGCCCGACAAACTGGCGCTGCTGCAAACCTTATACGAATACGGACAAAGCTTGGCCGACGGGCTGAACTAATCAGTGAGGAGCAGGAATGGCAACCTTTGAACAAGTGGTCGTGCAGGCCGAGCAACAGTTAACCCAAGCCGATTTATATCATGGTCATGGCATGAGCAATGCCTATGACGAAGCGGTGTACGCCGCGCAGTTTTGCGCTGGCTTGCCAGTGGATTTGGAGCCTGATTGGCACATGGAATACCCGATGGATGCGCAAACGCGTTTGGAAAGTTTGGTTGCGATGCGCTGCCAAGGCAAAGTACCGCTGGCCTATCTGACGCACGAAGCCTATCTTTATGGTTACAAATTTTATGTCGATGAGCGCGTGATTGTGCCGCGCAGTTTCATTGCCGAGGTGATTCTGGATGAATTTGTGCCGTGGGTGAATCCCGATGCGGTCACGGATATTTTGGAGCTATGCACCGGCTCGGGGTGCTTGGCGATTATGGCGGCGGATGTGTTTGCCAATGCGCGTGTCGATGCGGTGGATATTTCTGCGGATGCGCTTGCGGTCGCGCGGCAAAATGTCGCGCATTATGGTTTGACTGAGCGCGTGCAATTGATCGAATCGGATTTGTATCAAGCCATTCCCGAGGACAAACGCTACGATATTATTTTCAGCAATCCACCGTATGTGAATAGCCGCAGCATGGCGGCGCTGCCGGATGAATACCGCGCCGAGCCGCAGATCGCGCTCGCAGGCGGCGAAGATGGCATGGATTTGGTGCGCACGATTGTGGCGCAGGCGGAGCGCTACCTCAAGCCCAACGGCATTTTGGTGGTGGAAATTGGCAATGAGTACGAACACGCCATGCGCGCGTTCAAGCACCTACCGCTGACTTGGCTCGACATCAGCGGTTCGGAGGATGGCGTATTTTTGCTGACGCGTGCGGATTTGCAAAAAGTGGCGTAATGGGCTGAGTTGTTGTGACGACGATGCGGCAAATGGCTCTATTGATGTCGTATAAAATTCAGCATAATTGAGCCATTATGAATCAAATAATATCAATGGAAACTTTATGACAATTTCGCATTATATCAATGGGCAAACAGTCCCTTCTCATTCACGCACTCAGGATGTATTCAATCCCGCTACGGGCGAAGTCACGGCGCAGGTTGCGTTGGCTGACGTGGCTGAGGTCAATGCAGCGGTGGCGGCGGCCAAAGCGGCGTTCCCAGCGTGGTCACGCCAATCGGTGCTCAAGCGTGCGCGCGTGATGTTTAAATTTTACGAGTTGCTCAATCAAAATGCAGAGAAATTGGCGGCAATTATCACGCGCGAGCATGGCAAAGTATTCTCCGATGCGCTCGGCGAAGTGCAGCGCGGGATTGAGGTGGTGGAGTTTGCCACGGGCATTCCGCAGTTGATGAAAGGCGAATACAACGGGCAAGTGGCGGCGGATTTTGATCTGTACAGTTTCCGCCAACCGCTGGGCGTATGCGCCGGTATCACGCCGTTTAACTTCCCTGCGATGGTGCCGATGTGGATGTTCCCGATGGCGATTGCCTGCGGCAATACCTTTGTGTTGAAACCATCCGAGCGCGATCCATCGGCGAGTTTATTTTTGGCCGAATTGTTGCAGCAGGCGGGTTTGCCTGATGGTGTGTTTAACGTGGTCAATGGCGATAAAGTCGCGGTGGATACTCTGCTCACGCATCCTGATGTGGCGGCGGTGAGCTTCGTCGGCTCCACCCCAATTGCGCAGTATATTTACGAAACCGCCGCTGCGCATGGCAAACGTGTGCAGGCTTTGGGCGGTGCGAAAAATCACATGATCGTCATGCCTGACGCGGATATGGATGCGGTGACTGATGCCTTGACTGGCGCGGCCTATGGCTCGGCGGGCGAGCGCTGTATGGCGATTTCCGTCGCGGTGGCGGTGGGCGATGTGGCTGATGAATTGGTGAATCGTTTGGCGGAACGCGCGCGCAATTTGAACATTGGTTATGGTATCAATGCAGATAATAAAGACACGGGCAAAGACATGGGGCCGTTGATTACTGCGGCGCATAAGGCGAAAGTCGCGGGCTACATTGAACAAGGCGCGAAAGAGGGCGCGACGCTGGTGGTCGATGGCCGCACGCATCCGATTGCGAATGAAGCGGGCTATTTCCTCGGTGGTACGCTGTTTGACCACGTCACAGCGGACATGACGATTTACCGTGAAGAAATTTTCGGCCCTGTGTTGTGTGTCGTGCGCGTGCCGGATTTTGCTACGGCATTGCAATTGATTAACGAGCATGAATACGGCAACGGTACCAGTATTTACACCGCCGATGGTGCGGTGGCGCGGGCGTTTGTCGATGGTGTGCAGGTCGGTATGGTCGGCGTGAATGTGCCGATTCCTGTGCCGCTCGCATTCCACAGCTTTGGCGGCTGGAAACGCAGTTTGTTTGGCGACCATCATGTGTACGGCACAGAAGGCGTGCGTTTTTACACCAAAGTGAAAGCAGTCTCGCAACGTTGGTCAAGCACGACGCAAAAAGGCAATGCCTTTGTGATGCCGACGATGAGTTGAGAATTGATCTTTTAATCATACAACGACCTGCGCTTTTCTCCAATTTCTCGCCTTCGGGCGAGATTTTTTATTGATTTGAGTATCAAGCGTCATCAACGAGCGCAGAGTGAAACGTGCTAAAATCACGCCCTCATTTGAAAAAGGCACACTGGGAATTAACCCGGCCTTCCTCTTGCTAAGGACGATGAACATGAAAACCGAACTATTACTGCCAGCGGGAACGCTGGATAAGATGCGTGCTGCCTATGATTTTGGCGCAGACGCAGTCTATGCGGGGCAACCGCGCTATTCGCTGCGTGCGCGCAACAACGAATTCAAACTCGATGCGCTGAAAACAGGGATTACCGAAGCACACGCGCGTGGCAAAAAATTCTACGTCGCCTCCAATTTGCTTCCGCACAACAGCAAAGTCAAAACCTATATGGCCGACATTGCGCCTGTGATCGAGATGAAGCCCGACGCACTGATTATGGCTGATCCCGGCTTGATTATGATGGTGCGCGAACAGTGGCCAGAGCAGGCGATCCACCTATCGGTACAGGCGAACACCGTGAACTACGCGGCGGTTAAATTTTGGCAAAAAATGGGTGTGTCGCGCATCATTTTGTCACGCGAATTATCGATCGATGAGATTGCCGAAATCCGCCAAGAATGCCCCGATATGGAGCTCGAAGTCTTCGTTCACGGCGCATTGTGTATTGCCTATTCGGGGCGTTGCCTGCTGTCAGGCTACTTCAACCACCGCGACCCGAATCAAGGCACTTGTACCAATTCCTGCCGCTGGGACTACAAAATGCACGACACCGCCGATACCGATTCGGGCGACGTGCAAAAAATCAACTTTGACGTGCAAAAAGCATGGGATGAAGCCAATGACAGCTTCTCATCGACGGAAATCAAACGCCATCCGTTGGCAAACAAAACCTATTTGATCGAAGAAGCCACGCGCGTGGGTGAAATGATGCCGATTTTAGAAGACGAGCATGGCACCTACATCATGAACTCGAAAGACTTGCGCGCGATTCAACACGTCGAAAAACTCATTCAAATCGGCGTGGACTCGCTCAAAATCGAAGGCCGCACCAAATCGCTGTACTATGTCGCGCGCACCGCACAAACCTACCGCCGCGCGATTGACGACGCACTGGCGGGCAAACCGTTCAATCCAGAACTGTACGCAGAACTCGAAGGTCTGGCCAATCGCGGCTACACCGATGGATTCTTGGAGCGTCACCAATCACACGAAATGCAGAACTACGTCACCGGCTATTCCAGCGCAAAAAGTAGTCAATACGTCGGCGATGTATTGGATATCGACGCAGACGGCTGGGCGACGATAGATGTTAAAAACAAATTCAAAGTCGGCGACACAATTGAAATCATTCACCCGTCAGGTAATCAAATCCTGAAGCTCAGCGAAATGCGCAAAGAAGGCATTGCCGTGCAAGAAGCCGCCGGTGGCGGTCACATTGTCTCAATTCCCAATATGCAGGGTAAAGAGAAGGCGCTGCTGACGGTGATTTTATAAAAATGCAGTGAAAATACCGCATTTGCCACAGCATTTGGCGCTCATTATTAGGATTTGATTGACTTGAACGCTGGTTTTTAACTATAATCATAGTCTGTTTCGCATTCAGGTCTATCCAGTGCGAGATTCGGAGACGTGGCCGAGAGGTCGAAGGCACTTCCCTGCTAAGGAAGCATATGGGCTTAAACCTGTATCGAGGGTTCGAATCCCTCCGTCTCCGCCATTTGGGTTTAACCCAAAACAAGCGATTGCGGTGATTGCTTTTGGCAATCGCCGTTTTCACATTCTTGCCCTACCAGCAACGACGCGTTGGAGGGCTTTTATCCACAAGGAGAATCTATGCGTCATTATGAAATTGTACTGATCGTACATCCTGACCAAAGCGAGCAAGTGCCTGCGATGATGGAGCGTTACACGACTCAAATCACTGCTGCTGAAGGCAAAGTACACCGCTTTGAAGACTGGGGTCGTCGCCAATTGGCTTACCCAATTCAAAAATTGGCCAAAGCACACTATCTGTGCTGGAACATCGAATGCTCACAAGAAGCATTGGATGAGTTGGAGCACAATTTGCGCTTTAACGATGCGATTTTGCGTCATTTGACTGTCAAAATGGACAAAGCTGAAAGCGGCGCGTCTGTGTTGCTCAAGTCTGCTGAAAAAGCCGCTGAAAAGTCTGCTGAAAAGCCAGCTGCTTCAGCCGAACAAGCCGCTCAGTAATATTTTGACGGCTGATGAGCGCGTCGTACCTTAATCGATTGACATTAGAAGCGTGTGTGGTGGAAAAATCGCCGCTACGCAACAATTTAGCAGGTTGTCCGGTGGTGGATCTGGTGCTACAACACCAGTCAGATCAAGAAGAAGTCGGCAGCCCACGCCAAACCCAGTTTGAAATCGCCGCAGTGGCGATGGGGGATGCGGCGACAGCGGTGGATGCTTGTGTGGTGGGTTCATACTACAAAATACAAGGATTCTTAAACCGCAAAAGTCTAAAAAGTGTCAAATTACGGTTGCACATCACGCACATCAGTCCAGTAATTGATTAATTGAAATTTTTGAAAAAGGAAATGCATCATGGCAGCTCCACGTAGCAAAAACGGTCGTCCAGAACGCCGTCAACAACAAAACCCATTGTTCAAACGCAAACGCGTATGCCGCTTCACCGTTGGTGGTGTTGAACAAATCGATTACAAAGATGTTGATACTTTGAAAGACTTCATCGCTGAAAACGGCAAAATCATCCCTGCGCGTTTGACCGGTACTCGTGCGATTTATCAACGTCAATTGAACACAGCCATCAAACGTGCACGTTTCTTGGCTCTGTTGCCATACTGCGACAACCACAAGTAATGCTCGCGTATTGGATAACGAAAGGATAAATCATGCAAATTATTTTATTAGAAAAAGTATTGAACGTCGGTCAATTGGGCGACGTGGTTAAGGTCAAAGATGGTTACGCGCGTAACTTTTTGATTCCTCAAGGTAAAGCGCGTCGTGCGACCAAAACCGCAATGGCTGAATTTGAAGCGCGCCGTGCAGAGCTGGAAAAAGTTCAAGCCGAAAAATTGGCAGCGGCACAAGCCGTGGCTGAAAAAATGACCGATTTGAGCATTGAAATCGCTTCTAAAGCTGGCGTAGATGGCCGTTTGTTCGGTTCGATCACCAATGCCGATATCGCTGAAGCATTGAAAGCCAAAGGTTTCGAGGTTGCTAAATCACAAGTTCGTGTGGTTGAAGGCAATGTTAAAGCTGTAGGCGCGTACTCAGTCGCTGTGGCTTTGTTCACCGATGTGAACGCAACCATCGCTCTGAACGTCGTGCCTGAATTGGCGTAATCTGCTCAGATCACGATTGAACGCATCCGCAACGTTTGTGTTGAAAAATAAGCAAAACAAGCGTCTCGGATAGAAACCGCTGATTTGACGAGCGATTGCTTACTGATTCAAGTTGCGGTTGATCAAAAATCTGTAGTTGAAACCCCGTTGTTGAATAACAGCGGGGTTTTCTTTTGGGCGATTACTTTGTGTTGATTGTAGAATTGAGTGCGCTTGTGAATCGCGTATGCGTGATTGTATCGATTCGGAAAATCGCCGCGCAAAGCAGGGCTTTTCATTGTGTTTATAGCAGGGCATGGCTATAATGCACCTTCTACATCAGCTTATTATTTAATCAATTAAAGGCAGATTTATGAATTTACTTGCCAAGCTTTTACCGACTCAAAACATCGAATTAAAAATCGATGCGTCCAGCAAAAAACGGGTGTTTGAATACGCATCCATTCTGTTTGAAAACAATCAGGGCGTGGAGCGCTCGAAGGTGTTTGATAGCCTGTTGGCGCGTGAGCGTCTGGGTTCGACCGCGCTGGGCAAGGGCGTGGCGATTCCGCATGGGCGGATCAAGGGTTTGAAAGAGGCGGTTGCCGCGGTGGTGAGTGTGAATACGCCGGTGGCGTTTGATGCGCCCGATGCGCAGCCAGTGAGCCTGATGGTGTTTTTATTGGTACCCGAGCAGGCGACGCAGCAGCATTTGGAAATTTTATCGGAATTGGCTGAGTTTTTGAGTGACAAGAGTAACCGCGAGGCCTTGATGGCGGCAGAGTCCGCTGGCGAGGTGCTACAACGGGTGCAAACTTGGGAACCGGCTCGTCGCAGCTTGTCGTAAGTGCCTGATTTTGCCAACGGGATTTGCCATGCAATCAATCGCAACTTTATACAATGATGTTTCAACCCCGCTAGGCTTGAAGTGGCGCGCCGGTTTGGATGGCGCGTTTCGTATTTTGTCCGATTCGCATGCTGGTTCTGCCGAATTGATCGGGCATTTGAACTTAATTCATGCCTCGCGCATTCAGGTCATCGGGCAAGCGGAGAGTGATTTTTTTGACCGATTGAGCGAAACGCGTCGGCTTGAATATCTCAACGACTTTTTGCACCACGGCGAGCCGCCGGCCTTGATCATGGCTGATGGCGTAGAGCCGCCGAATTTTTTGGTTCAATGGTGCGAAGAGCATGTGATCGCGCTGTTTTGCTCGGCAGAAACCTCTGCTCGGGTGATTGAGTATTTGCGCGTGTATTTTAATCGATTGTTTGCTGAACGCTGCTCGCGCCACGGTGTGCTGATGGATGTGTTGGGCGTTGGCGTATTAATTTCGGGTGAATCGGGGCTGGGTAAATCCGAATTGGCTTTGGAGCTGATTTCGCGTGGACATGGCTTGGTGGCCGATGATCAGGTGGATTTCGCACGCGTCGCGTCAGATTTTATCGAAGGGCGCTGCCCGCCGCTATTGCAAAATTTGTTGGAAGTGCGTGGCATTGGCTTGCTCGACATCAAAACGATTTTTGGGGAAACGGCGGTACGTCGCAAAATTAAATTGCGTTTAATTACGCAATTAATCAAGCGCACCGAGATGGATACCAAGTATGAGCGTTTGCCGATGCAGCATTTGACCGAAAATATTTTGGGTGTGGATATTCACAAAGTGGTCTTGCCGGTCGCGGCGGGGCGCAACTTGGCGGTGTTGGTTGAAGCGGCGGTGCGCGATACGGTGCTGAAATTACGCGGGATTAACACGTTGCAAGAGTTCATGGCGCGCCAACGGCAGGCGATGGACGAGACGCGTGTGGATCGGTCAAGCCACAATATTCAGGGCGAAATTTAATTTTTATCGGGCAATAAGCCCGTATCTATTGTTATGAATTTGGTACTCATCACTGGTTTATCCGGCTCGGGCAAAAGTGTCGCGTTGCGGCATTTGGAGGATATGGGTTATTACTGCGTGGACAATCTGCCCGCCAATTTGCTCGAACCATTGATCGTTGAAATGAATCGTGCGACTTATCCGCGCTTGGCGATCAGCATTGATGCGCGCTCGTCGGCTGATTTTGAAAAATTGCACGATCAAATCGTTGCCATGCGTGTGCAAGGTCAGGCGGTGCATAGCTTGTTTTTGACCGCGAATAACAGCGCGCTGATCAAACGGTTTTCCGAAACTCGCCGTCGTCATCCGCTCTCGCGCTTGGCATTATCTGATGATGGTAGCGACCAGTCGCTCAAGGACAGCATTGATTTGGAGCGCACACGCCTGATGCCGCTGATTGCCGTGTCGGTGGTGATTGACACCAGCCAATTGAAGGCGAAGCAACTGCAACAATACATCCACGAGGTGCTTGATTTACCCAATGACCGCTTGACTGTGTTGTTTCAGTCGTTTGGGTTCAAACACGGCGTACCGCTGGATGCGGACTTTGTGTTTGATGCGCGCTCTTTACCGAACCCCTTTTATGATGTGAATTTGCGGCCTTTGACCGGTTTGGATGCGCCAGTGCAAGTTTTTTTACAGGCGCAACCGGATACTGAATTACTGATTGAGGACATTGAGCAATTTTTGAAACGCTGGATTCCAAAATTTGAGCAGGACGACCGCAGTTACCTCACCATCGCGATTGGCTGTACGGGTGGGCAACATCGCTCGGTGTACATCACCCAGACCTTGGCTCAGCGTATGGTCACCAGCGGATTTTTGCTCGAAAATCAGGTGTTGGTGCGCCATCGCACCATGAAAACCATAAACGCACATTAAACAATCGCTCCATTTCGGAGCGATTGTCGTATTCAGTCATATCAATGATGCGCGTCGGCTGAACCCAAATGCAAGGGCAAACGTCGCTCGGTCAAAAATACCGTCACCAACACCAAGACGCCGATCAACCAGTATCCAAGCGCCAGAGGCAAGACCGTACCGTTAAACGCTTGGCCGATCAAACTACCCAAAATCGCGCCGATCAAACTGGTGTAGAACCCTGTCCACGATGAGGCTGAACCAGCTATAGCGCGCATTGGCTCCAATGAAATCGTGTTGAAATTTGGCATCATGATGCTAAAGCAGAACAGGCAGGCGGCCAATAATGGTGCAAACAAGGCAATCGGCGGATGACCGTGAAAGGCCCACGCGCTCACAGTCAAAATACTGGACAGCGTCAAAAACAGCCACAGCGCCGAATGCGCCATGCGCCGCATACCAAAGCGCGCGACCAAGCGAGAATTGGTGAACGCCGCCAAGCCCATTGACATCGCAATCGCGCCGAACATCAGTGGAAAGTGCTCGCCAAGCTGGTACACATCGCGCTGAAAAATCTGCTCGGACGAGCCGATATACGCCATTAGCACGCCCTGCATCAGGCCGACCGCCGTCGCGTAGCCAAAGGTTGAGCGATTGTGGACGCATTGCTTCAGGCTATCCCACATGCTGGCCAATGAAATCGGGCGGCGAAAGCTTGGATCCAGCGTTTCTGGCATACGCGTGGTGAACCATGTGCCCAACAGCAAGGCATACAACAGCAAGCCCCAGAAAATACTGTGCCATTCAAAACGAAACAACAGCAATTGCCCCAAGCTCGGCGCAATGATCGGCACGATGATGAACACCATCATAATCATCGACATCACCTGCGACATCGCGTGCCCCGAAAAACGATCACGCACCATGGCGGCGGTGAGCACGCGCATCGAAGCCAGTCCCACCCCTTGCAGGACGCGCATGGCAAGCAAAAAGTAAAAATTCGGTGACAGCGCCGCGCCGATGGAGGCCAGCGCAAAAATACCCAAGCCGAGTTGGACGATGGGGCGGCGACCAAAATAATCACCGAGCGCACCGTATATTAATTGGGCAAAAGAAAAGCCGATCATATAGGCGTAAACCACCCATTGAATGTGGTTGGCTTGCTCGGCTTGCAGGCCGAAATCATTCGCCATGCGCGGAAATGCAGGGAGCATGGTATCAATCGACAAAGCGCCAATCGCCATCATCAATGCAATCAGAATGATGAATTCGAGGCGGCCAATGTGTTCGTTGGGATAGGTTTTAAACGGCAAGGGAAACTTTCTGTTGTTATCTGAATTTTTATGCAATCAAATGAATGGCTTGAATGATGAATCAAGCGCATCACGTGTTCGGATCTATTTGTTGGGATTCATGTGTTCGGATTCATTTGTTTGGACGATTCGCTCAATTGGCTTGCTTTTGTTCATGTGGCAATTGTACCAATTGTATCAATTGTGCCATCATTTGGATGTGCGCGCTGTGCGCGTTCAAACACGGGATGTAGTGGTACTGCTCGCCACCCGACTCCAAAAACACCGCTTTGAGCTGGTGGGCAACTTCCTCTAAGGTTTCCAAACAATCGGCGGAAAACCCCGGGCACAGCACATCCACACGGCGCGCGCCTGACTGCGCCAACTGTGTCAGCGCCTCAATGGCATACGGCTGTATCCATTTTTGTCTGCCAAAGCGCGATTGATAGGCAATGTGCACCGCAGAGTGCGGCACGCCGAGCGCATCATTCAGCGCCTCGGCCAGCGCGCGGTGCGTGGCGTTGCACTGCGCCTGATACGGATCACCGAGGCGAACATTGCGTTCGGGCAGACCGTGAAAACTGAGTAGTATTTGATCACCGGCGGCAAAATTTGGTTTCCCATGCGTTTGCCAATACGTCTGAATCGACTGAACTAAAGCGTGGATGTACAGCGGATTCGTGGGGTATTCGGTGATGCGTCGTTGTTTGAGCGATAGGCCGCGCGTGCGAATCTGTCGGTCGATTTCGTCAAATACCGTTTCGGTGGTGGTCAGCGAGTACTGCGGATACAGCGGCAGAATCACCACATCCTGTATGCCGTCGTCGGCGATCTGTTGCAGCACCGCGCCGATGGATGGGTTTTGGTAACGCATCGCCCAGTACACTTTATAGGGGGATTGTGGCTGGCTCGCGTCTAAATGCTGTTGCAAGGCGTTCGCTTGAGCCAGCGTGATGGCCTTGAGCGGCGCGCCATTTTCGGGCGCAACATCGTGATTCCAAATCATTTCGTACAGCGGCACCAGCCGCGCCGGACGGCGGCGCAAAATGATGCCGTGCAAAATCGGATGCCACAGCCATTTGGGGATATCGACCACGCGCCGATCACCGAGAAATTCGGCCAAATAGCGCGCAATGGCAGGCACAGTCGGTGCGTCGGGCGAACCTAAATTGATCAATAAAATGGCTTGGGTTGTGCGTGAGGACATGAACAGCTTTGTATATTTGGTTGAAATGATGATTAAAATTAATTAGTTGAAATTTTGCATCGCGCGTGAGAATAATTTGGCGGTGACATCAACCAGTGGAATCACTTTTTCATACGCCATGCGCGATGGGCCGATGACGCCGAGTGTGCCGATCACTTGGTTATTAACCGTGTATGGCGCGGAAATCAGAGACACGCCGTCAAACGGCAAAATCTCGGATTCGCCGCCAATGAATACCTGCACACCGCCCGCCGTGCGCGTGTGTTCGAGCAATTGCAACAAGCGCGTCTTTTCATCGAACAGGTCAAAGGTCATGCGCAAACGCTCCATATTATTGGCGAACTCGGACACATCCAGCAAATGCCGCTCGCCTTTGACGATCAGCGTTTCGTCGTCGTTGGTGTCGCTGTCTGACTGCGCGAGCGCCTGCTGCATCAATAACGACACATCGCGTTGCAGGTGGTGTAATTCGTGTGTGAGTTCGAGGCGAATCTGCTCAAAGGTTTTGCCGGTGTAGTGGCTATTCAGATAATTCGCCGCGCTGACTAACTGGCTCGGTGTGAAGTTCTGGCTCAACTGCAACAAGCGGTTTTGAATATCGCCCTCCGGCGTGACCATCACCACGAGGATGCGGTTGGGCGAGAGTTGCAGAAAATCAATATGGCCGAACACCTGCGAGCGTTTCGGCGTGGCAATGATGCCCGCAAATTGCGACAACTGCGATAATGTTTGCGCTGCTTGGTTTGCCATACGCGTCGGCGTATCGGCGGAAAACTCAGGCGTGACGAATTCAGCGCTATCCTCGGTGGAAAATTGCTTCGCAGTCATCATGCTGTCCACGAAAAAGCGATAGCCCGCAGGCGTTGGAATGCGCCCCGCCGAGGTATGCGGACTGGTGATAAACCCCAAATGCTCCAGCTCGGCCATCACATTGCGCACGGTTGCGGGCGAGAGCGACAGGCCCGCGCTGTGCGTGAGCACCTGCGATCCCACAGGCGTTCCTTGTGCGATGTACTGATGTACCAGAGTGGTTAGCAGCCGACTGGCGCGTTCGTCTAAGCCCATGTCAAATCAATTCAAATCAATTCAATTGCGTAAAAGAGTATGAGAGTATGGCGTATTGTAACAAACTGACGGGATGTGTGATTGACAATACCGTGCGCGCAGTGATAGTGTGCGCCGACCCAATCAGCCAAATACCGCACAACAAAGCAAAGGATCGCGATGCACCCAAGCAAACACAAAACCCTATTGTCGTGGAGCAGTGGCAAAGACAGCGCGTGGGCGCTGCACACCTTGCGCCAAGACCCGCAGATCGAATTGGCGGGGCTGTTTTGCACAGTGAACCAAGCGTTCAATCGCGTCGCCATGCACGGCGTGCGCGTCGAGCTGCTGCAACGGCAAGCGGACAATTTGGGTTTGCCCTTACAGATCATTCATATTCCCTATCCGTGCAGCAATGAGCAATACGCGCAGGTCATGAGCGAATTTGTCACGCAGGCGCGAGCGGCGGGTGTGACGCATTTTGCCTTTGGTGATTTGTTTCTGGAGGACGTGCGCCGCTACCGCGAGGAGCGTTTGCACGGAACCGGCATTGAGCCGATTTTCCCACTGTGGGGCGCGGATACCGCCGAGTTGTCGCAGACTATGGCGGCAAACGGTTTGAAATCTGTATTGACCTGCGTGGATCCGAAACAACTGCCCGCGACGTTTGCCGGACGAATATTTGACGCGACGCTGTTGCGCGATTTGCCTGCGGGCGTCGATCCATGCGGTGAAAACGGCGAGTTTCACAGCTTTGCCTTTGACGGGCCGATGTTTGCGCAGGCGGTTGAATGGACACTGGGCGAGACGGTGGAGCGCGATGGTTTTGTGTTTACGGATTTATTACCGTGATGCATGAGTCAGCCCATCCACTGCGCCGATGCGGTGAACTGCGTGGTGAGTTGTTCGCGTAGCCAGCGGTTTGCCTGATCGTGTTCGGCGCTGGCGTGCCAGTACAGGCAGACATCCATCGGCGGCGCATCAAACGGCAGAGGGTGGCACTGTGTACCGAGATTGGCGCTGACCAGTTGCGCGTATTGCTCGGGCATGGTGAGGAGCAAATCACTTTGACTGACCACGCGGCAGGCGGCGAAATAGTGCTGGCAACGCAGGCGGATGGTGCGCGAGTGACCGAGCCGTTGCAGGGCAAAATCTTCCACGCCACCGCCTTGTCGTCGGCTGGACACGAGGATGTGTTGCGCCGCCAGATAGGTGGCCAAATCCAAATCATGCGTCATCGCCGGATGATCGCGCCGCGCCACCACAACCATGCGTTCGCGTACCAGTTGTTGTTGGCAAATATCTGAGCCGACCGGCATGGCGACGTCCAGCGCCAAATCCAATTTGCCTTGTATCAATTCAGCCTCGATGTCCTGTCGGCTGGTGCGCACGCTGACCATTTGCATGTGCGGCGCATCAGTGGAAAGCACGGTTTGTAACGGCGGCAGTATCATCGCCTCAAACACATCGCGCAGACCGAGTGTCAACTGGCGCTGGCTCACGGCTGGCTCGAACGGCTGATGGAGGTCAATGCTCCCAGCGAGCGTGGCCAATGCCTCGCGCACCGGCGCGATCAGGTTGCGCGCCAATGGCGTTGGCGTCATCGTACCGCCTTGACGAATGAACAGCGGATCGTTGAGCAAGCGGCGCAAACGCGCGAGCGCATGGCTGACCGCCGGTTGGCTCAAATGTAGACGGTGCGCCGCACGCGTGAGTGAGGCTTCGGTATAAATGGCGTCGAGCACCACGAATAAGTTCAAATCGATCTGTTGAATATTCATATTGTTAATAGTATTTTATTTAAACTATTCATTTGATTTATCTTAAGTGGCATTCTAAACTGCGGATCATCGTGTGTAAACCCGCATCATCATTCAAGGAGTTCGTTATGGATTTTTCCCGTTCCGCTGTGGCTGAGGATTATTTGCGCCGCTTGAGCGAGTTTATGAATCAGGAAGTCATGCCTGCTGAGGCGCAGTACAAACAGCAACTCAACGGCGGCGCGGATTGGCGCCAATGGCGTCAGCCCGAAATCATGGAGCAACTCAAAGCACGCGCGCGCGAATTGGGTTTGTGGAATTTGTTTTTGCCGGGGACGCACGGTGCGGGTTTGTCCAATGCCGAATACGCCACGCTGGCCGAGTATATGGGGCGCTCCATCATTGCGCCCGAGGTGTTCAACTGCAATGCGCCGGATACTGGCAATATGGAAGTGCTGGAAAAATACGGTTCGCCCGAGCAGCAAGCGCAATGGCTCGCGCCCTTGCTTGCGGGCGAGATTCGTTCGGCTTTTTGTATGACCGAACCGGATGTGGCTTCGTCCGACGCGACCAATATGCAGGCGACCGCCATCGTGGAGGGCGACGAAGTGGTGCTCAACGGGCGCAAATGGTGGAGCTCGGGCATTGGTCATCCAAATTGTAAAGTGTTGATTTTCATGGGCTTGACCGACCCGACGGCGGAGCGCCATCGTCAGCATTCAATGGTACTGGTTCCGCTGGATACGCCGGGCGTGCGCATTGAACGGATGCTGCCGGTGTTCGGCGCGTTTGATGAGCCGTTTGGTCACGGCGAAGTATCGTTTACCAATGTGCGCTTGCCGTTGTCCGCGTTCATCGGCGGGCCGGGGCGTGGTTTTGAAATTGCGCAGGGGCGTTTGGGGCCCGGACGGATTCACCACTGTATGCGCGCGATTGGCGCGGCTGAGTATGCGCTCGAATTGCTGTGTGCGCGTTCACTGACACGCACCGCCTTTGGCAAACCGCTGGCCAAACTCGGTGGCAACGCCGATGTGATTGCGAACGCACGCATTGGCATTGAGCAAGCGCGTTTGCTCACGCTCAAGGCGGCGTGGATGATGGACACGGTTGGCGTGAAACAGGCGATGAGCGAGATTTCTCAAATCAAGGTGGTCGCGCCGAATATGGCGCAACAGGTCATTGACGCGGCCATGCAGATTCATGGTGGCGCGGGCTTGTCGGAGGACTTCCCGCTGACTGCGCTGTATGCCTATGTGCGGGTATTGCGCATTGCCGATGGGCCGGATGAGGTGCATCGAGGCTTGATTGCTAAGTTGGAATTGAAAAAGCACTTGGCCAAAATCGAAGCCGGAACCAAAACAACGCGAGGAGATCAGGCATGAGCGAGGTCGGTATGCAGTTGGATCAAGCGGGCGCGGTGCGCGCGGGTGAGGAGCTGGATGTGCGGCGTTTGGACGCGTATTTGCAGCAACACTTGCCTGATTTGAGCGGCGAGCCGAGCGTATCGCAGTTTGCTGGTGGTGCGTCGAATTTGACCTATTTGCTCAGTTACCCGCAGCGGGATTTGATTGTGCGTCGCCCGCCATTTGGTCACAAAGCGGCCTCGGCGCACGATATGCTGCGCGAGGCGCGCATCATGGGCGCGCTCAAACCGGTCTATCCGTATGTGCCTGAGGTGCTATTGACCTGCGATGATGCGGCGGTTATGGGCTGTGATTTTTATGTGATGGAACGCTTGGTTGGATTAATCCCACGGCATAATTTGCCCAAAGGTTTGGATTTGGACGCGGCGCAGACGCGGCAACTGTGTCTGAATGTGGTGGATAAATTGATTGAATTGCACCAAGTGAACCCTGAAACTGCTGGATTGACTCATCTGGGTAAGGGCGAGGGTTTTGTGCAACGCCAAGTCGAGGGCTGGATCAAGCGCTACCGTCAGGCACGCACGGCAGATGTGGTGGATTTTGAGGACGTGATGGCGTGGTTGCAACAGAATATGCCCGCGCAAGACAGCGCGACCTGCGTGATTCACAATGATTATCGCTTTGATAATGTGGTGCTTGACTCCGACAATCCGCTGAAAGTGATCGGCGTACTGGACTGGGAAATGGCGACCTTGGGCGACCCGCTGATGGATTTGGGCAATTCGCTGGCGTACTGGGTGCAGGCCGATGATGATCCGATGTTTCAGGCGATGCGTCGCCAGCCAACGCATTTGCCGGGCATGTTGACGCGCCAAGAGGTGATCGAATACTACGCCGAGCAGATGGGTTTTGCGATGGCTCAGTTTGATTTTTACCGTGTGTTTGGCTTGTTCCGATTGGCGGTGATTGTTCAGCAAATTTGGTATCGCTATTTTCACGGGCAAACGAGCAATCCGCAATTCGCGCAATTTGGGCAGATCACGAACTATTTGCACCAACGTTGCCAACGGTATATCGCAGGGGAATTGCGCTAATGGCCTTTGTCTATCTGATTCGCCACGGGCAGGCCGGATTCGGCACGCAGCATTACGACGCACTCTCAGCGCTGGGGCAACAGCAGGCGGAATACCTCGGCGCATGGTTGCGCACCTGTGACATTCAGCCTGCGTCGCGTCGAAGCGGCTCAATGCAACGTCAACAGCAGACCGCGCATCATGCGGGCTGTGCAGATAAATTGCTGTCGATTGATGCGCGCCTGAATGAGTTTGATTATTTGGACGTGCTCTCCGCACATATTCCGAACTGCACCTCGGATGCGGCATTGCTGGATTTTCTCAAGCATCAAGCGGGTGATCCGCGTCGCGTGTTTCAGCAAGTGTTCAGCGAGGCGGTGGCGCATTGGGTCGCGCATGAACGCAAAGTTGACGGTGCGCCGTATCGGGAAACGTGGCGCGTATTTCAACAGCGCACACAGGCGGCTTTGGCCGAGGCGGTTGAGTGGAGCCGAGCGCACAGCGCAAGCGTACTGCTGTTTACCTCCGGCGGCGTGATCAGCGCGATGGTTCAGCCCTTGCTCGGGATCACGGACGCGCGGATTTTTACGCTCAACAGCACCTTGCTCAATACCGGCATCACCCGCCTGCGTGTTGGGCGCCAACGTGTTCAGCTCGATTATTTAAACGCTTGCCCGCATTTGGAGGCACAGCGACAGATTGATTTACAAACGCATCGATAAATGGTGCAAGATAAATGGTAAAAGATAAACAGTACAAGATAGGAGATCACATGAACAACCCATTTGATTTGAGCGGTACAATTGCCCTCGTGACCGGTGCGAGCCGTGGAATTGGCGCGTCGATTGCGCGAACTTTGGCCGCTAACGGCGCGCACGTCATCGTCTCCAGTCGCAAAGCCGAGGCATGTGCCGCCGTGGTGGACGAAATCATCGCCGCAGGCGGTAGCGCTGAGGTCATGGCTTGTCACATTGGCGAGATGGCACAGATCGAAGCGATTTTTGCGCAGATTCGAGCCAAACACGGCCGACTGGATATTTTGATTAACAACGCTGCAACCAATCCCTATTTTGGCGCGATTACCGAAACCACGCCGGAAGCATTCCAAAAAACCGTGGATGTGAATATTCGCGGCTACTTTTTCATGTGCAGTCACGGCGCGCGCCTGATGGCCGAGCATGGTGGTGGCGCGATTGTCAATGTCGCATCGGTCAACGGCGTGATTCCGGGCGATATGCAGGGCATTTACTCAATCACGAAGGCGGCGGTGATTTCCATGACGCACGCCTTTGCCAAAGAATGCGCGCCGCATAATGTGCGGGTCAACGCGATTTTGCCCGGCGCTACCGACACACATTTCGCCTCAGCTTTGGTTCACAATCCGGTGATTTTGAAGCAAGCCTTACAGCACATCCCGCTCAAACGCGTGGCGCAACCGGACGAAATGGCCGGTGCGGTGCTGTACCTCGTGTCCCCAGCGGCGAGCTACACCACTGGAACCTGCATGCCGGTGGACGGCGGCTATTTGTTGGTGTAAATGCACTGCTGCCCGAGATAAATTCAAACCAACACTCCTTGCGTGATTGTTGGGTAAATTTCCCCATCAACTATTCTCTCGATATCTCGCTCTCCGCCGCGGGGCTTTTTTGGCTACGGCCGCTAACGCTTAACATTGCTATGCAATGTTAGCCTGCGCCGCAATCACTTTACAAGTAAAGTGATTGTGTCTTGAACCAAAAAGTAAGCAAAAAGTTCAAGTATGCGGTAATGCAAATCAATGAACGCTGATATAAGGGCGGTTTGAAACTCGCGTTTGTCCCAAACGCTCAGACAGCAAACCGCCCAATCGAACGACAGCGTTCATATGCCTTACAGCGACGAAGATCGACTTCGTGGATACGACATCCCGAGATGCTCGTTCCCATGCAGGAGAGCGGGAACGAGAACAATGGTGCGCTTCCTTGGATTTTTAAATCTGATGATGAGGTTTTACCTCTATCTCAGGAAAAGCAAGATTTCTTAAGTCAACTCTCCAATTTATCTCGGACAGCAGTGGGTATAAATGCCAAGGGTGCAGACGGTGCTGATGGTGTTGAGAACGCGTTCAACGTTTGTGCTTGCGCATCCCAAGTGTTTCCAAGATTTCTGTCGGTTCGTGGCGTATGATGTGGGTGAAGCATAGGGCGCGCGCCGCCGCAATCACACCACAGAGGGCAAGATGAACTATCAGGCACAAGCGAATCGTTATCAAAACATGCAGTACCGTCGCTGCGGGCGCAGTGGCTTGAAATTACCCGCGATTTCGTTGGGTTTGTGGCACAACTTTGGCGGGGTGGATACGTTTGAACATTATCGTCACACTCTGCGCACCGCGTTTGATTGCGGTGTGACGCATTTTGATCTGGCGAACAATTATGGTCCGCCGCCCGGATCGGCCGAGGAGAATTTCGGCGCCATCCTCAAGCGCGATTTTCGCCCGTATCGGGATGAGTTGATTATTTCGTCCAAAGCCGGTTACACCATGTGGGATGGGCCGTATGGTGATTTTGGCTCGAAAAAATACTTGGTCGCCAGCTTGGATCAGAGTTTGCGCCGCATGGGGCTGGAGTATGTGGATATTTTTTACCACCATCGCCCTGACCCTGATACGCCGCTGTACGAAACCATGAGCGCGCTGGATTTGATCGCGCGTCAGGGCAAGGCGCTGTACGTCGGTTTGTCGAATTACCCCGCGCCGCTGGCCGCGCAAGCGATGGATATGTTGCGCGAGCTGGGTACGCCGTGTTTGATTCATCAGCCACGTTATTCGATGTTTGACCGCTGGGTGGAGGGTGGTTTGCTGGATGTGTTGGCCGATCAAGGCGTGGGTTGCATTCCGTTTTCGCCTTTGGCGCAGGGGATGTTGAGCAATCGTTATTTGCAGGGCATTCCCGCCGACTCGCGTGCGGGCAAAGCGCACGGTTTCCTTAAAAGCGAGCACATTACCGAGGCGCGATTGGCGCAAATCCGGGCGCTGAATGAATTGGCGCAGGCGCGTGGCCAAAGTCTGGCGCAAATGGCGCTGGCGTGGCTGCTCAAAGACCCGCGTATCACCTCGGTGCTGGTGGGCGCGAGCAGTGCCGAGCAGTTGCGCGATTCGCTGGCGTGCTTGGCGCATTTGGATTTCACGGCAGATGAGCTGGCCGCGATTGAGGCGATTTTGGCGTAAAAGCGCACTTGGAAGTCGCGTGGTGGTCTGCTGATGATCGCTGGTGGTCGGCTTTGTGCGACACCACACGGCGTTCAGATTGTTTCGACCGACGCAATGCTTTACAATGCGCGGGTAATACCCCCTAAAAAAGCCAGCACCTAAAAGTAGAACCCTTTAAACTAA
>CAXYYC010000029.1:0-31857 GCA_964293815.1 uncultured Burkholderiaceae bacterium | reverse complement strand
GGCTTCGGTGCAGGTTTTGGCTTTGATTTTCTAAGCCGCCTGTGCGGCGGTGAACAATGAGCGATAGACGGTATTGGCACAAAAAATTTTCTAAGCCGCCTGTGCGGCGGTGAACCTTTTGGCTTCGGTGCAGGTTTTGGCTTTGATTTTCTAAGCCGCCTGTGCGGCGGTGAACGACATTACAGTCGGATTTTTTCAGAGCATTTTTTTCTAAGCCGCCTGTGCGGCGGTGAACGCTTGCTGCTTGGCGGCGTGGGCGCACTGGCATTTCTAAGCCGCCTGTGCGGCGGTGAACTACACAATCTCGGAGTGAAAAATGTTTGGACTTTTCTAAGCCGCCTGTGCGGCGGTGAACTATACGCTTTGGTTGGTCTGGCCATTGGCTCTTTTCTAAGCCGCCTGTGCGGCGGTGAACACGGCGGAGGAGTGAAGATTTTCTCTTAATTTTTTCTAAGCCGCCTGTGCGGCGGTGAACGATGCTACTGCATTAAAATCCCTGCGGATTATTTTCTAAGCCGCCTGTGCGGCGGTGAACCGCTTCAAACTCGCTTTGTGTTGCGTCTGGGTTTTCTAAGCCGCCTGTGCGGCGGTGAACGTACTCCACGCCTGCATCTGCGCACTCTTGTGTTTCTAAGCCGCCTGTGCGGCGGTGAACATGAGAACGATAAAACCGCGACACGCTTCATCTTTCTAAGCCGCCTGTGCGGCGGTGAACAATTTGCTCTGGGCTTAGTTCGTCGTGCTTGATTTCTAAGCCGCCTGTGCGGCGGTGAACATTTTCAAATTATTGTCTTGCTAACTCAATCTTTTCTAAGCCGCCTGTGCGGCGGTGAACGATCAGCTCCCAGTTTTTGAGGTGCAGGGATGTTTCTAAGCCGCCTGTGCGGCGGTGAACCAATCGCTGGTGTGAGCGCATCCCCCTTAAATTTTCTAAGCCGCCTGTGCGGCGGTGAACCATCGCCAGCGGCCGTAATTGATCGAGCGTGATTTCTAAGCCGCCTGTGCGGCGGTGAACTATTTAAGCGCATCACCGATGCCTTGAAGGTTTTTCTAAGCCGCCTGTGCGGCGGTGAACAAGCGGCTATCTGCATTTACTCATTATTTAATTTTCTAAGCCGCCTGTGCGGCGGTGAACCCCGACACAATCGTCACCGGCTCAATTCCGTTTTTCTAAGCCGCCTGTGCGGCGGTGAACCCGCTCGGTCAACGAGGAGGTGTCCAATTGGCTTTCTAAGCCGCCTGTGCGGCGGTGAACCATACTCGCGCAGGCGCAGTCGAATAAATTTCTTTCTAAGCCGCCTGTGCGGCGGTGAACGCCATGACCCACAGCATTGCCATTCGGGTCAATTTCTAAGCCGCCTGTGCGGCGGTGAACGCCCGAACCCCGAGGACATCAGTTTCGCGGCGTTTCTAAGCCGCCTGTGCGGCGGTGAACGGTGTCCGCCTTGATGTTGGCTATTTCGGCTGTTTCTAAGCCGCCTGTGCGGCGGTGAACCTTTACAACAATTTCGCTTCAATTAATCAATCTTTCTAAGCCGCCTGTGCGGCGGTGAACAAATGATTGGCGTCGATACGCAAATTTTACTCTTTCTAAGCCGCCTGTGCGGCGGTGAACGCAATCGCGCCAATCGTCAATCCCAGCGGCGTTTTCTAAGCCGCCTGTGCGGCGGTGAACTTGGCAGGATATGCCGAACACGGTTTCGGATTTTTCTAAGCCGCCTGTGCGGCGGTGAACAGTTGTTCGATGAATTCTTCGACGGTGATCATTTTCTAAGCCGCCTGTGCGGCGGTGAACCATACCGGTGTGCCGCCTGCCGGTGCGGTTGGTTTCTAAGCCGCCTGTGCGGCGGTGAACAAACACTCATGGTCCCGATGCCCAGTGCTTTATTTCTAAGCCGCCTGTGCGGCGGTGAACAGGCTCGCGCAGAACACACGAGGGCGCGTACTTTTCTAAGCCGCCTGTGCGGCGGTGAACACCTCCATACTCGAAATTCGGCCTCCATTAGCTTTCTAAGCCGCCTGTGCGGCGGTGAACTAGCTTGGTATTTTTTGGGTAGGTGTCGATCGTTTCTAAGCCGCCTGTGCGGCGGTGAACCCAAAATCATCGAACAAGACGCACGTTTCGGATTTCTAAGCCGCCTGTGCGGCGGTGAACCGCGCCTCGACACGCTCAGCACGCGCGGATAATTTCTAAGCCGCCTGTGCGGCGGTGAACCCACGGACTGGTCGGATCATTTGCGGTGTGAATTTTCTAAGCCGCCTGTGCGGCGGTGAACGTGACTTGTGCGGTCAGATACGTCAGGTGGTATTTCTAAGCCGCCTGTGCGGCGGTGAACGAGAAGTTTGAAGATTTTCAGTTCGATGATAATTTCTAAGCCGCCTGTGCGGCGGTGAACATATTCGGGTCTATTTATGCGTTGCCGACGCGTTTCTAAGCCGCCTGTGCGGCGGTGAACTTAGGGATGAATCGCCCCACGCGCACCATTTCTTTTCTAAGCCGCCTGTGCGGCGGTGAACACGGCGGCGCACCGACTTTTGCACAAATGGTTTTTCTAAGCCGCCTGTGCGGCGGTGAGCTAAACAAAAACGCTACTACTGGCACAAGCAATTTTCTAAGCCGCCTGTGCGGCGGTGAACTGAGCGCTGACCCGCTTCGTTACAGTTTTGATTTTCTAAGCCGCCTGTGCGGCGGTGAACTATTTGCTGACCAGATTGGCCATGTATTTGCGTTTCTAAGCCGCCTGTGCGGCGGTGAACCCCACACTCAAATACAAACCAATGACTGGCGCTTTCTAAGCCGCCTGTGCGGCGGTGAACTTGGCGCAGGGACAGCACTTTGTATTTCACTGTTTCTAAGCCGCCTGTGCGGCGGTGAACTCAAACGCCACCCCCATCTTTGCCGCATCTGTTTTCTAAGCCGCCTGTGCGGCGGTGAACCTGGTATTAAACCAATTGACGCAAAGATCACATTTCTAAGCCGCCTGTGCGGCGGTGAACTACATCATTGTCGGCGCATTTCGCCGCCCCGTTTTCTAAGCCGCCTGTGCGGCGGTGAACCTCGGCTTTGATCGGGGCTTTGCCGGTGATGTGTTTCTAAGCCGCCTGTGCGGCGGTGAACTGGGGCTACTCCAAAGGCTCGGCGCGGATGTTTTTCTAAGCCGCCTGTGCGGCGGTGAACAACATGGACAGGCGCGGAAGTCTGGCTCAAATTTTCTAAGCCGCCTGTGCGGCGGTGAACGAAATCCTTGCGATGACGCTGGTGAAGTACGATTTCTAAGCCGCCTGTGCGGCGGTGAACATCTTACGTCCAGATCGCCAAATTTAACTGATTTTCTAAGCCGCCTGTGCGGCGGTGAACTTTGGAAATAACTCCCAAACCAAATGGTGCATTTTCTAAGCCGCCTGTGCGGCGGTGAACCTTGGTCGTGAATCATCAACGATGTATCATCATTTCTAAGCCGCCTGTGCGGCGGTGAACGTTATACCCCAGACGAGCAGTTAACAATTGAGTTTCTAAGCCGCCTGTGCGGCGGTGAACTATCGTCTTCTAATTCGCCATCATCTGCTTTTTTTCTAAGCCGCCTGTGCGGCGGTGAACTTTTGATTTTGAAATAGTCTCGGTCTCAACGTTTTTCTAAGCCGCCTGTGCGGCGGTGAACTACCGTATCCGTCCAGCTTTGCGCCTGCCGCTTTTCTAAGCCGCCTGTGCGGCGGTGAACTTTTTTCGGGTTGTCTCGGCGGCTCTGAAATTTTTCTAAGCCGCCTGTGCGGCGGTGAACGCATTCGCATTGCGTTGTAATGCTTGCATATTTTTCTAAGCCGCCTGTGCGGCGGTGAACGGTTTTTTGGCCTTTACGGTCGTTGGATTTATTTTCTAAGCCGCCTGTGCGGCGGTGAACGTATTTTCTTTGCAATGTTTTTCGATTGCTTCTTTCTAAGCCGCCTGTGCGGCGGTGAACCACTAATGTATAACGATAATCATGGAAGGCAATTTCTAAGCCGCCTGTGCGGCGGTGAACCTTTTTGGTTTTATCCGGCTCTAATCGAACATTTTCTAAGCCGCCTGTGCGGCGGTGAACTTGGGCAGAAAGCCACAAGGGCAATGCACCGATTTCTAAGCCGCCTGTGCGGCGGTGAACGATGGGCTGCCAAAAGTATTAGGTTTGCCATTTTTCTAAGCCGCCTGTGCGGCGGTGAACACTTAACTCTGTCCAGTCAAGCGCGGATTTCGTTTCTAAGCCGCCTGTGCGGCGGTGAACCGCCATTATTTTTGCGGCCGTCTTGTTTAATGTTTCTAAGCCGCCTGTGCGGCGGTGAACTAAACTTTCATGACATACTCCTTATTTGTTGTTTTCTAAGCCGCCTGTGCGGCGGTGAACGGGGCAGGTGAAGCCGGCGCATTTTGGGAAAGTTTCTAAGCCGCCTGTGCGGCGGTGAACGTAATCAGCAGATAGAAGCAAGCCAGCCCCGATTTCTAAGCCGCCTGTGCGGCGGTGAACTGCTCATTTTTAATTCCAATCAATTGTCATGCTTTCTAAGCCGCCTGTGCGGCGGTGAACACCTCATACACATCATCCACCACATCCTGCGCTTTCTAAGCCGCCTGTGCGGCGGTGAACCCTCAACACGATCATCATCGTGTTGAAGCAGATTTCTAAGCCGCCTGTGCGGCGGTGAACAGAAAAATTCGAGGCGTGGCTGCACGCGCAATTTTCTAAGCCGCCTGTGCGGCGGTGAACGGAGGCGTAGATGTAGCACTTGATGTCTCTCCTTTCTAAGCCGCCTGTGCGGCGGTGAACACACCGTTGTTTCAGCGTTGTGGTTACACGTTTTTCTAAGCCGCCTGTGCGGCGGTGAACCGCGCGCAGGGTCATTCGCGTTGTAACTATTTTTTCTAAGCCGCCTGTGCGGCGGTGAACATAGAGGCGTGCCTCTGCACGATATTCAAAACTTTCTAAGCCGCCTGTGCGGCGGTGAACTTTATACTTCTGCCCCGTCTCGCCTCGGGGCTTTTCTAAGCCGCCTGTGCGGCGGTGAACTTGGACATTTTCAATCAATCGGCTTTTGATGTTTTCTAAGCCGCCTGTGCGGCGGTGAACTAGCGCAGTGTACTGAACTAGGGCTGTGTTTTCAAGTTGTTAAAGAGCTTTGGGTGGTAAAACCCTTTTTTCGGTAGATTTTTTAACTCTTTGTTTTTAAATAAGTTTTTTAATTGACCAAAAAAAGGGTTGGGTTTGGGTCAGAACTGCGGGACGGTGGCTTGTTGGCTTAAGCCGTAGGCGCTGAATAGGCCGTCTCGGGCGTGCGTGTGGGTGTGTTGCTTGATCCACAGTATGAACTGTTGCTGGGTGCTGCTGCTGTTCATATGCACGTGAGGCAGTTTGGGCGTTTGCCATTTGTCTTGCATCCTTTGGGCGATTTCAGGCTGCCATTTGCCTTGGGTGGTCAGTCGCCTTTCGGCTCGCCTGAGGGCGCTGTCGCCTTTGTGGTGGATGCGGCTGTAGCGCACGTGTTGGTGTATGCCTTGGGGGATGGCGGTCACTGGGTAGAGCAGGGCGTAGTCGTTGATGCCGAGCTGTTGCAGTTGTTGGTATAGGTTTTGGCAGTCTGCTTGGTTGCCAATCAGGCGGATGATGCCGCCGAGGGTACGCGCTTGTCCGTAGCCGGGGAAGGCGGCGCCGATGCGGCCTGCGTATGCGGGCAGGCATTGGTGCAGGGTTTGCATCAGGTGGCTGAGCACTTGGCTTTGGGTGATGTCGGCCTGCGGTATGGCGCGCAGTTCGAGGTAGTGGGTTTGGCTCATGGCTTTACTCCTTGCCGCTAGCACCAAACACGCCGCCGCGAATCAGTACGCTGATGACGTAGTGTTGGTTGTCCACCCTGGGTTTTTCGCCTTTGAGTACCCATTTGTCAAATAGGGTGTAGAAGTCGGTACCGGGTTTGGGCTGTCTGAATGCGGTGCCCAGCGTGGTGACTGCGCCGTAGGGTTCGGCGGCGATGGGGAATTGTGCGCCGGGGTACCAGGTGTCGATGGTGCGGATGGCGTTGCTGACTTTTTGGCTGTGCATACCGGCTTTGTCGTTGATGTGGTAGAGGACTTTGCTTTTGCGGTTGCCGGTGTCAAGGATGAGTTCTTGCGATGGGTAGACTTCTTGACCATAGCCGATTTTGGCGCGTGCTTCGATGTAGAGAATGACAAAGGCGTCGCCGCGCAGACCTTGGGCAATCCAGTCGCTCAGTTGGCTCAGGCCGTCGGTTTGCCAGTCAAAATGGTTGAGCGGATGCGCTTTGGCATTGGCAAATTCGAGGGTTTGCTCGGCACCGTCGATGTGGGCGCGCACTTGGATGCGGATGGTTTCGGCACCCATGCGGTTGCGCCAGAGCCAGCGGGCGTTGATGATATTGGCGGCGTAACGGCGCGCCAGTTCGTTCACGCCGTGTTCTGTGAGGTAGCCTGAAACGGTTTCGAGTAGTTTTTCTTGGTAGGCGCTGTTGTTGCACACGCTGGGTTTGCCGCTAAAGGGGAGAACTTTGCAGCTCCAGTTGACGATCAGGGTGTCTTTGTCGTCGTCTAATGCGGCCACGTCCACGGTTTGCAGATTGGGCTTTTGGATTTCGGCATCCAATTTGGTCGGGTCATTGGCGATGGTGTTTTTCAGGCGGTTGCTGATGGTGCCGCGCACGGATTTTTCGCGGACTTCCACTTTAACCGGCTTGGCGTTGCTTTGTTGGCTGTCGATTTGGGTGAAGGTGGCGTCGGAAATGTCCAGATTGCGTTCAAAGGCCAAAACGCTGGCGGTGGTTAATGTGCTCATGTGTATGCTCCTTGGTAAAAATGTGAATCAATTAAAAGTGGTTTGGGTAATCAGATACAAATTGTCTTGCGGGGTGGCGTAGCGCCAAAAGCATTGTTCAAAGTTTTCAGGCAGCCTGAACGGGAACACCCATTTGCCGAGGCTGTAGATGGTTTCCACATATTGGCTCGGGTAGTCGGGCGTGCGGCAGTGGCTCAATTCGCCCGCGGCAAACGGCGGGGCAATGCTCTGATAGCCGACAGGTAAAGGCACTAGCCAGCCGCGCCCGCTTTTCACGCTGTGGGTGCGCCATTCTTTGCCGTCCTTGCTGTCCTTGCTGTCTTTGGCTTGGGGCGGCAAATGGTGCAAGGTCGCCACCTCAATCAAGGCATCCAGCGCAGTCGCCTGTGCTTGTGCGGCGTGCGGTGTGGGTAAAACAGCACCGTCTTCGTCATAAGCAGGCTGAATCTCGTTGAATACATCGACCTGATGCTGTTGGCCGGTTTGCAATTCACGGGTGATGGCAATTAAATCCTGCCCCGCATCCATCAGCACAAACGCAGGGAGCAAAGCGGCAATCATCTCATCTTGCTGGTGCGGCTCGAACAACTGCACATCGCCAATGTGGGTGACACTGCCGCCGGCGATGCGCTGCTGCATCAACAGCATCCGCGCCCGTTCACACCAAGCGTCCGCTTGCGGGTTTTGGCTCAGATTCGCCCACGCTTGGTCGGCTTTGCTGACCTCTACCAGTAGGCTCACGGTCAAATGCACCTTGCCTTCCTCGATGATGGAGGCGGTTTCCCCCGTCTTTTTCAGAGGGTTTCTGCTCTGGTTAAAGGTCGCATCGGCAAACGAATGGGTGCGGTACATCTGCACATCGCAATCATGACTGGCGACCAGCACCCCGCCCAAGCGCACGCCATCGCTTTCAGGTAGCCTGCGGTTCAGCGCATGAATGGCACCGAGAAAGCCGTTGAGCGCAGGGAAGCCATAACTCAATGGGCCGGAAATGGCATTGGCTGATTGAATCCGAATGCGGTCAAACAGCAGGTAAAATTTTTCTTGCTTCATACGTCTATCCTTCCAAAGCGGCGATGACTGGTGCGCAGAGCTGAGGCCATGGCGCGACGCCATTCCGCTTCCTCGGCGGCGTCGAAGTCTTGTGCAATGTTGGGGTGGCTTTCCTGCAACCACAGATTGAGCCATAAGGCAAAGGCTCGGATCACGTCGTTCGCCCAATCACCCGCATCGCAGGCTTCTCGGAAATCGTCTTCGCCATCGAGTTGAGCGCGATTCGGGTCGAGCCAGTATTTCTCCACCATGCCTAATTGATAATCACGGCTCCAGCCCGATGGCCATTGGGTTTGAATGCGCTCGGCAATTTGAAACACCTCGGTCAAAATCATTTGTAACGCCAGTTTGCGTTGGTCGCGTACCGCCAGTACGCTTTTCTTCGCTTGGATCACCTCGTTCAATTCCTGCCAGCCGCGATAGCAGTGGTAGCGCAGGCGTTTATTGAAAATGGTTACAGCGGCGGTGGAGAGTTTAAAGGCTTTGCTCGCTTGCAATTTGGGCGGCAGATTGGGCAGTAGATAATTGCGCCCGCCTTGCGCGCTGGTTAATTGCGAGACGTTTTGCGGCTTGGTGCCGCCGAGCTTGGTCATGGCTAATTGCGTGATGCTGACGTAGGGCGCGTGCTCAGCGGTTTTTTTAAAGCGATTGTCGCGCGCCAGCTTGTTTTCGTCCGAATAGCGTGCCTGATTGATCTGCTGATACACCGCGTGGGTCAATGCTGAAGGATACAATGGCACCAAACAGATGTAATCATTAGCCGCAATCGCCTGCTCAGTGCGCGGCCACAAGATTTGCTTGTTGCGCTCGTGTGTGGCGGGTGCGTCCATCGAACCGATTAAGGCTGCCTGAAACAGGGTTTGATACTCGTCGGACAACGCCGATTCATCGGCAAAACAACCGTTCAGTGCAGGGTGATTTTGGGTGAGCAGTTGGCGCAATTTCACCGTTTGCGCCGCGCCTACCGGTGTATTGAAAAAAGCCGCCAACGGTAGTGCCGCCGCATTGCCATTGGCATCCAGCGCCAAGGCCTGCGCCGATTGCGAGCTGAGAACCTGTAAGATAAATGGGAGCGTCTCGTTAAGATAAATGGGATAAGTCTGGATTAAGTGGGATTTAACGGGACGGCTAATTGTAATTGAATTGCACAGAATGAAACAATAAAAGAGGCGTGTATTTTACCGATACACGTCTTTTTTTAACGCCGCAACTACCACATCGAGTAATCGTTCCTCGCCATCATCTTGTAGTTTGCCTTCGCCATTGATCGGCAAATAGGGGCGTGGATCAATTTCACTACCGGGGTGATTGACCGCTTTACGAACGATGCCGCCGAATGCCAAACCTTTTTTATTTTTTGGCACAATTTTATGTGCAGAAGTCTTGCCCCCCATGTGATGAATGGCCGCGTAAACCATATTGCTACCGATACGGGCAAAATTTTCACTGGTTTTGCTGGTAATACTGTCCTCAAGCTCACCCGAACGATGTAGTTTTTTACCTTTACCCTTGGGGGAATATCGAAGCTCTTTCCATTTGTCGCCACCCCATGACTCACTCTCAAAGTTCTCCGTAGTCATCGACTCCAGTTCAATGGCCAAGCCCTTCATCATCGGCTGATTATTGGTTGCGTTGCGTAAAAGTTGCGCTAATCCGCGCTTCGCGTCAGAATCATCCAGTGTTAATTCAATCATCTTGATTTTTTCCTAACTCCGATTTAGTATAAACGTAATCCTACTGATAGATCTGACACTTGGAAGTCAGGGCGGTTGCAATAGCAACAAGCTTTATCCGGTTCGAACCCGGCGGCTCAGTAGGATTTTTTACGTCTACTGAATTGGAATGAACTCACCGCCTTTGATCGCACCTTCAACGGTAATAGAGGGAACATAAAACGCAGATTCGACAACAGTTCTGTCTGCATACATATTGATCGCCAGCTTCGCAAGCTGACCATTGCCCATATCAAAGACGTGCAACACATGCTTGTTTTGCGTATCCCACAGCTCATAATCGGGCTTGCCAAAGTCCCGCACAATCCGCTCATACGCATCCAAATCCAACGCATCACCTACCGCAGCATGCCGACGGGCTTTTTTGCCCGAAATCAAATGGTCTTGAAACGCCACAACAGGGCTACCCATGCGTGATTCGGGCAAATGCTTGGCAAACTGCGCCATTGCTTTGTTGGATAATAAGCCCACCCCGTAGGTGCGATTTTGCGCATACCCCATGCCAGATGTCGTGCGCATCCACGCGATAAACCCCCGCACACGCGCTTCGCTCGCCATATCCTTGGCAACTGCCTCTAATGCCGCCTGATCACCCAGTGCAGATTTTGCTTTTTCCAACCAAAGTTGATCCATCAAATGACTGGCTGCAGGGCTGCCGTTAAAACCCGCATCCGGCGCAGCAATAACATTTTTAATTTTAGCAGGGCTAACCCGCGCTTGTGCCGCAAGCGTCGTGGCTTGGGAGTCAGATAACTCACGCTTTGTACCGTGGCGCGTGGCTTGGTAAATCTCGCCCGAGCTTTTATTCAAACCAATGTCCTGTGTGAACGACCGCATATCACTTTTGGCAATCCCTGCTTTCTCGGCGCGACTGGCGGTTAACGCTTTAACCGTACACTTGCAACCAAAGCCATTAGGCGGGAAGCCATGCGCCCAAAACGGATCATCAGCGGCATACACTACACCATGCAAGGCCACATGATTTAACCGTGGATGTGCCGAATCATGATGGATATATTGCCAATACGGGTGGGTATCTATCGCCTCCATCATACGCACGTACTTAGCCGACATCACTGCCGAACGTCGATTCGTATGATAGATAGTCGCCAAACGGCGCGGTGTTCCCAGCTTAACCAGTTGAGCATCGCCCGATGGATTGACCACAGCCTTGTAGCCCCACCAACCCTTGGCCTGCATGATCGGCGTAATGGTCTGCTCAAAACCTTTAAAGCCGGTGCCATCAGCCATTGCCTGCATGATCGCTTTGCGCGTGTCCGAGAGCAAATCCAACTGCGTCATTTTCGCAATCGTGAAACTGCGAGCGTGCGCCTCGTCCAGCGTGTCTTGCCAATTCCAGCCGACGTACAGCCCCTTGCTGTCCAGATATTCGATGGCTTTTTCTGGAGCAAGCCCGAATAAAGCCTTCATTTCGATCCCGTCAGTGATGCTCATTCCAGCTCGCTCTCAGTTTCCAATCGGCTCAACACCTGACCGATGAACAACATCTTGGTCAACTCATTTTGTAATGAGTCACTATCCATCGCTGGGTACGCCTGAGCCAATACTGCCAACGCCTCTTCGTCATTGGCCACGTTTTGTAGTCGCGCAACCAGCCCGCGCAGCATGGCGTCGGTCTGCGCATTCAATGCCTCAGCCGATGGCATACCAGCCGCCAAATCGTCGGATAAATCACGATAAGGCACAGCCTCAGAGAAACTCGCCGCATCAGTTGAAATACGACGCTGTCGTCGCATTTGACCATCACCACTATCGGGAGGCGGCACATCCAATAAGTCCCCATCCTCCAAATTGTAGGTACGCATAAAGTACGCTTTGGTAAAGGTCACGCCGCACTCAGTCAAGGTTTTATCACGTTCGGCCAGAACCTTATCAACGGCTTCTTCTTCGTACAGTTCAAACTTCGGACGTACCACATCCTCGCCAAAATTCAGCGTACACACCCAGTCAATCAACTGGTTCACACAGCCTTCGACAATTCGGCAATGCAGGTCGCGGATGTCGTTACTGACCTCCAAGCCAGCCGAAGCACTCGCATGGTTTGTGTCCTTCTCGGTACTCATATCTTGGCCGAGCAGCGCAATCGCGATTTCACTGCGACAATAACGGATCAGCTTATCAAACGCCTCCACCGAACTTGCTTTACCGGAGGCTTCGATAATTTCCACACTGGAATCATTCGGGATCGTACCGACCGCATCACCAGCCAGAGCTTCTAAACTATCCAGCAATTTCTGTGTGTCAGACGGTTGATTGGAGCGCGGTTCTTTGCCAATGATCCACGGCGTGCCGTACTTCTCGGTGAACGTCACCCAGAATTTCAGGCCACCGCGTTTAAACACCGTCGGCCAGTAGACCATGCCGAGATCGCCCACGCCGTAGGGATTGGTATAACTGGCGTTCTGCGTCGGGCATAAAAATTTCATGTCCGGCACAATCTGAGGCTGAGTGTTTTGACCGATAAAGCACAGCTCATTTTCGGCGCTAAAAGCAAACCACTCCTGCGGTTTAGCAACCAAACTAACCGGCAACCAATCACCATCCTTGCGCCACATCACCTCAATCGGCTGGTAACCGAACTGCGTCGCCTCACTCGCGTCATTGATGAGCTGATAGATATCGATATTGGCCAGCATGGTTTCAATCAACTGAACCACGTGAGCGTCCGCCTCATCCGTATCCAAGCGCCACTCCATACTGGCAACGGCCGCTTTGCGACGGCGGATATGCCCACCGACTATCGAATCGGCCAATAACTCTCGATACACCTCAATATCGCGCCCCAGTTTTTTCAAAATCGGGTCAGGATTGGGTAGCCAACCATTAAAACCGCGCCCAGCAAAACCACGCGAAGCCACCGCCAAGTGTGTGGTCAAATCGGCTTGTTTGAAATTGAGTACACCGCGCCCGTTTTTTACTTTGAAACCTGCCATATCAATACCCATTGGTTAAATTCGCGCCATAGCGACGCTGACGACTGCTCACACGCACCTCGCCCACATCGCCATGCGCAGCATTGAGCGCTAAGAAACATGCCCACGTTCGATCCGCGTGACCGCTCGCATCCGACTCAGCCACAAAGCGCGGCGCACCCGTCGGGCTGGTGACTTTTTGCAGTTTGTGCAAGTCACTGCGCAAGTCCGTATCACCTTGCGGAATACGGATTTTTTTATCCTCAAACGCCTCTTTGCCAATCGTGGCCAGCGACAATTTACTACTGGTGCTGAACACCACACCCTCGACCCGATTCGTGCCATGCGCCCGTTGCGCATCCTCCACCGGCTTCTCGCCCATACCGGTCTGATCCATACAACAGCGCAACACCCGATAACGCTCAAACACATCCGCCAACAAATCCGACTGCTCGGCAAAACTCGCGCGACGGCGCGTGATAATCTCGCGTGTCCACAGCACATCGCCAACTTGCTCCAATACCCAAATCACAAACAAGTCATTGCGAATGCCGATGTCCACGCCGACGTAGCACATACCCGCGTTATAGTGTGCTGGTACACCCGCCGAGCCATCCTCCACACCGTGAATCAAGTCATAACTGAGCCATGCCGAGGCTTCGTCTAACCACTGTAATTCAAACTCTTGCGCCCAAGCGTCAGGGTCATTCAAGCCAGCTTTGAGTTGCTCAATGTCACGCGGCAAACCATCGGCCACTGCCTGATAAATATCCACAATATGGCGCGACCATTCGGTGTTTTTAACGTCCGTCACCAACTCATAAAACTTATTACCCTTGCCGTTCGGTGTGGACACCACGCGCAGTTTCCAACCGGCTGAAATCACAGGGAACAAGGCTTTCCAAATAGCGCGTGAATCTTGATGAAAGGCGAACTCATCCAGAAATACGTTTGCCGAAAACCCCCGCGCCGTATCGGCGTTCGCCGGTAGCGCAGTGATTTTGCTACCGTTCGGCAGTATCACCTCCAGCGCATTGGTTGTTGCGTCGAACGGCACTTCCATCACTTCACACGCCACACCAGCAGCCTCTAAATGCCGCTTGACACCTTCGTTCATGGCTTCCTTGGCCTGACGTTCACCGCGTGACAAAATCACCCAGCGAGTACGCTGACCACGCGCCTCGGCCTCCAAACAATCCAGCACAATTTCAAGCGTGGTGGTGAAGGTTTTACCCGTCTGACGCGCAAACATCCCAACCTTGAAACGGCTGTGATCAGACAGCCATTTTTTTTGGTACGGATACAGGATCAAAGCGGGCTGGTTCACCATCGTGGCGGTCATGTCATCACTCCGTACACCTCTTGGCGAATACGGCGCAAAGTTTCAGCATCCAAACCACTGCCTTGCTTGGATGATTCTGCCTCCAGCTCGGCAAATTTCTTGTCCATTTTGTCTTTGAGCGCAGATTGAAATTGCTTCAGTCGTGTGCTGGCACTGGCCAACGCCGCGATATTCTTTGCCGCACCAGCCATCATGCTAAAACGGTCAATAGAGGATAGGTTCTCTTCGTCAATCTCACCAATTGAGACCATTGCATCAAACAACTCCGTTTGTAGCATCGCCATCAGCGCTTCCGAGCGCGTGTCGCCCTCATCGGCTGCGCCGTCGGCAATCAAGCGGGCGGCCTCAGTGCTGGCCTTGATGGACGCAAAGCGTCGTTCGACTTTTTGCCCAAAGCGATGCACCGCCGAGCGGCTGATTTCGAAGCCCTGCGACTTGAGCCAATCGGTCAATTCGCTGTAATTGGCAAAGCCCAATTCAGCCAGCCGACGCTCTAACGCGTGCCGTACCTCTTCGGGCAAAAGTTCTACACTGGATCGTGGCGCCATCAGTCGCTCCAATACTTTTCAGGGCGGGCAATGCCCGGCTGGCAATCAATCGTGTACTCAGCAATATCCACACCCAAGCGCGTAAGGTCTGCGAACCAGCGACCGCTGGGCTGTTTGACCAACGCAACCAGTTTGCGATCAGATAAATATTCGAGTTGCTGACGCAACTCCAACGCAGTGACTTGGTGATAAATGCCGCGCATCACATCCACCAAAAACACCTCGCTTGTGGTGTGCGGGCGGGCTTTGTTCAGCGTGTTGATGATATTCCAGCGCATACCCTCGCGGCGAATTTGTTCTAAGCTCATTTTTTCAGGCTCTCCATTTTGTAAATTTCGGACAAGGTTTTATGCACCGCATCCATCTTCGCCTCCAGAATCGCTTGGCCACGAATATAGTCATCGCGCAGAACATAAGTCATCGGCAATTTCGCCTGAAACTCCAGAAACTCTTTACCCAACGCCGCCATACTTTCATTGATTTTATCTTGTCGCTCAAAACGCTCCTCTTGCTGCTTTTTGAAATCAGACAACTGCTTTTGTGCAATGCCCCAATAGCCCACCAAGATTGATGTGGCAAATAACACCAATTGCCAAACCTCCAGCGTGATATAGTTTTTTTCAACCATCATCGTCCTTCGTTTTTTTCTAAAATGGTTTGACACGCCACGCACAGTCGCACACCGTGAATCGCCTTTTGCCGCGCTTCGGGGATAGCCTCACCACAATCCTCGCAATGGCTTAAACTGCCACCGTGATTGTGGTGTGCCTGCCTGTCAAAATTGCCCAAAGCCTCAGCCAAAAACTCAGCCTCGCGTTTCGCGGCCTGATCTGCTACGTCCATCATTGCCCCTGTGAAGTCAAACCATTGCGGTACCAGTCCTGCCAAGCCTTGACCTGCGCTTCAATCCGACTTACCCAGCCACCGTACTCAACTGCATGGCTGAGCAATGCCTCTGGCGAACCATCGGCAGGCGGCGCGGGGCGCTCATGCGCTACCATCAATTCACCCGCAACGGGTGGCAATACAGGACGATCAATCGCTTTAATCGGCGTAGCCAAGGGCGCGGGTGTAGAGGCGCAGGCTGTCAATGCCAAGGCCACGCACACACTCACTACGAGTTGCATCAGTTTGGATAACATTCGGGATGTCCTTTTTTAAAATGGTTAGTTTGCTTTGAATCGCACGGTTCGATTCAGCCAACGCCGCCGACTGCGCGGCGGTGAATGACACGCTCTGCGCCCACTCTTTTTGCACCGCTTCCAGCTTGCTTGAATAAGCACGTTCAGCAGCCAATGCCTGCCCTTGCCACTGCAGTTCCAATTGCTTCTGGGTAGCAAGCTGCTTGGATTCGCCCGCTTGAAAGCCAACGTGATACAAGCCAGCGGCAATTAATGCGCCCATTGCCAATCCCAGTAAAGCAGGCCAAATACGCAATAAATTAATCGGCATTTTGTTGCTCCTTTTGATGTTCGAATCTCCAACCAAAGCGAACATCCAAACAAAACGCCGCCACAATCAGCGCAAGCGCTGCAATATCCGTCCAGTGAGAAGCGAATTTACTCAGCATCTTTGCCTCCGATATTTTTATCAGCCGTTTGACCAAACTGCTGTGCCGCCGCAATCCCGCGCCGAATCAGTGCATAGCCACCGACCATTGCGCCGTATGCCCACCACAAATCCAGTTCAGGCGCATCCATGCGAGCGAACTTCACCGTCATCACCAGTGCGGCCACGTTCGCCCATAGTTTGGTATGTGAAATATCACCAGTAGTGGGGTTCGTAAACAGCCCGCCGATCCATCGAATAAACTTAGTCATAGTGGTCAAGCCTCATTGGTGGAGAATGTGCCGTTTGCCGCCAATACGGGCAGTCGGTAGCGATCTTGAGCGGGTTTATTACCGCCACCATTGGACGGCCATACATACGCCACCACGCGGTCTTTAGAGAATTTCGCAATAGACACTTTATTGCCTTGATTGCCACCCAGCACCATCAGATTCCCCGCACGATCACGCCCAACCACAAAGCCCACATGGCCGCCACCGGCGCGGTTAAACACCACAATGCAACCATACGCAGGTGCGGTCAAACGCTCACCCGCATCGACCCAAGACAATGCGCGGAACCACTCCTTCGGCACGGCACGGTCTGCCATGCGGCAGCAGTACGCCACGAACGTACCACACCACGGCGTCTCGTCGTCTGACCACCACGCCTTGAGCGTGCGCAACCAGTTTTGAATCGTAGGATTGTGTTGTTTGCCCGGAATCTCAGCCATGCCAATGTGCTGGCGAGCCTGTGCGATCCACGGTAAATCGGGGGTGTTTGCAGCCATAACTACTCCTTGTGAAAAATATAGGGGTAGTATCGGCTCGCGCGGGGGGAATGACTTTTAATCTGAATTAAAAAAACCACGCGAATGCGTGGTCGTGGTTTGAAGGATGATGAAACTTAATCTTCAGCATGAATTTCTAAGCGTATTTGATTCTTTTTTACGTCTGGCACAAAGTGATATTCAATGCCGTTTTGACGATACCCAACAGACACACCAACATCTAAGTTTTCGCCAACCATGCGCATAAAAGATACTTGCTTAAAGTCAGGATCTACTGCCGAGCCTATCCACGGCATTGAGCGCATACACTTTTCGGCGGTTTGTTTCGGCTGATTGCACACCAGATCGATGTACTCAATCCCATCTTCATGCGCCCCAACGGTCAGAGTAATATTGGAGGCGATTGTAAAAGATCGCTCACCATACACATTGGAAAGATGAATATTTTTGTACACGCCATGCCCCTCGGACTGATTTAGCCGATTAAACGATTGGGCGAACTCGCTCGGCGTTGTGTCAATCAACGTCACCATTTCATCATCTGCCAATGCAGATTGTGTAACGCATACGGCCATTAATATCATCAATAAGTTTTTCATATTCAATCCATCACCACCATATCATTGACACCGATACGAGAGCGTGTAACCCCAACCAATTTGCACCGACAGGTATCGGAAGCGGTAGCTAAATGCTCCTCAATCACTGACGCCAAAGCCCAACCATCTACCTGCCAAGCATGATTGTGCAGAGCCGCACAGTCAGGATGCGCATCAGGGTCTGATACATACCACCGTGCATATGGATGGGTAATCACACAGTCCTTAAGCTTATTCCACTGTCGTATAAATTTTTGTTTTTGAGCTGCTTTCACAAATCACCCTCATAAAATTTACGCTCGTTTTTTGCTGTCCACTTTTTGCGACGATTGCGCCAAAGCAGAGGCTGTTTGCTCGATTGCGCGGCGTCCAACTTCGTCTGTATTGCGGTAATGATCTAACACTGCGGTTTCACGCTGTGATAACGAATCTTCAACTTTCATGGGTGCAGTATATGTACCTGTTAGCAGATAACCAACATCAGCACCCATGCTCGCAAGGGCAGTAAGTAATTTTGCGCTTGGTGCTGTCTCGCCCAACTCATAAGCGCAATATGATCTTTTAGACACCTGAATTTTTTTTGACATCTCTTCTTGGCTTACCCCAAGAGACTCACGAAAAGTTAATAATCTTTCATAAAATTGCAGAATCATGCAATTTCTCCTTGACTGTTGCAGAATACTGCAATATGATACACCCATGCACTACTTAAAAAGTATTTATACCAACCAAAAGGCCAAGACTATGAACCGAATCAAAATACTGCTATGTACATGGCTCGGCTGTCAACTGAACTATGGCGGTCAAATCATCTGGGTTAAGAAATCATTGCCGCAAACCGCTACTGAATCAATTGAACGAAACTTAAAAATCAGTCAACAGGAACTCACTGCTTTTTGCACAAAGTGGCAAACCGCTCAAAAGCCTGCGCAAATACAGCCGCAGGCTCAGAGTTACTCTGCTCCAGAGTGTGACGTATGTTTGCGATGTTCTGTTCGCTTAAATGTTCTCCGACCAGAGCAGCAACAAAACTCTCTACCACTAAAAGACGAGCCATCAACTCAATCTCAATAGAGTGCTCTTTTTTATTATCCATACGAACTCCTAAGGTGAACCATGAAAAACCACAGCAAACAGAACCAACACAACCGACGCGCACGCCGTCAAACCTCAAACCTTGACCCATTGGCAACAGCACGTGGAGCAGCCAAAGCCCGCATCATTGCGCAAGGTAAAACCTACGACCAAGTAGCGGCAGAAATCGGCCACCCAAAATGGCTCATCAGCCGCGTGCTCAACGGCATCAGCAAAGCCAAATACGGCAAAGCCCATGAGTGCGCGGTTGCGCTGGGCATTAAATCAGCCGACGACCATGCCGCTTAGGTTTGAAAGATTGTACCAAATCAGTACCAAAATAGTACACAAAAAAGGTGAGTCATGAATGTAACGCTTGAAGAACTGGAACTCCTAACCTTGTTTAGAAAGTTAAGCAAATCCGATCAAGCAGTCGTGTTGCGAGTGGTTGAGGCGAATGCCAATTTGGCGATGGGAAAAGTAACTGCTATATATGAAGAAGCGAAAGCGGTCGGTTTAAACGTCCGGCCACATAAAAATGAATCCGCAAAGGAGACGCCTTATGGCCAGTAATAAAGGACTGCGCGTACTCAAGGTTTTTAAAGCGCTTCAAGGCAACACACTTTATGGGTTGTCAAACAAAGAGATCGCAGACATCGTGGGAACGACACCCGTCAATGTGGTGCGTGACTTGGATGACCTGATCGCCGAAGGACTGGTTGAACGTTTGGAAAACGGTCGTTTTGTCCACGGAATGCAAGTGCTGAAAATCGCCGTGGCGCATCAGCGTGAAGTGCAAAAAATGCGGGCGCGACTGGACGAAGTAGAGCAACGAATTGTGCGCGGAAGCATCAATTGAGAATAAGAATTGTTTAAAAAGCGACGCTGGCGTCGTATTTGAAAGGAATAAAAATGTCAGTAGCAGAAATTTTAGATGCAGATTTGAGCCAAGCGCAGGATGCGGTGCAAGCGCAAGTACGCCACAGTATGGCGGTGATGGCGCAATGGGCGAATGGCGAGAAATATGACGAAAACGTCATGATTGAGCGCGGACGCTACGCCATGCGCCAAACGCTCGAAGGTATGTTTGAACTGGGGCGTGTGCTGATCATCATCAAAGAGCACTCAGATCATGGTCGCTTCACCGACATCATTGTGCAGAATTTTGGCCTGCATCAGCGTGAAGCACAACGCTTAATGAATGCCACCCAACGTTTCACCACACCCGCCATGCAAAAAGCCCAGCCAAAACTCATGGACTTGGGTAAATCCAAATTATTAGAACTACTGGTAGAAGAAGATCAGGATTTGATTGAACTGGCAGATGGCGGCGAATTGAATGGCATGACTTTGGACGACATTGACCGCATGACCCGCAACGAATTACGCACCGCACTCAAAGCCTCACGTGAGGAAACCGAAGATGCGCGTAAAGTCTCCGAGCAGAAAAACAAAAAAATTGATGAATTGCACGAAAAGTTAGAGCGCACCCGCCGCCAGATCGCCGACGCTGACCCAGAAGCCGTGGGTGAAGAACTGCGGTTGAACCTCAGCGCGGTTCAGGTCAGCATTGAATCCGAGATGACCAAACTGCGCCCCTTGCTGGATCAGTTAACCGAACACGGTCAGGTCAACGGCATAGACCACGCACCGACCATTGTTGGCTGTCTGAATCAGATCATCCGCAACTGTGAATATCTGCGCGAGAGCTACCACCTGCCGCAGGAATCGCCAACCGATGAAGTCCCCGCTTGGGTCAAAGCCATGCAAAACGAGAGAAACGACGCCTAATCACTCATCAAACTCGGACACATCATGAGCAATCCTGCCATCACCGAACGACTACTGGGCATCGCCCGCCACGCGGCGACGCTCGGTCACGGCGCAAAAACCGCCTATTTGTCCGAGCAGGCCGAGGCATTGGGCTGGAGCATGGACAAACTGTACCGCCACCTGAAAAAAGTAGCGGTACAAACCCCGCGCAAACGTCGCGCCGACGCAGGCAATAGCAGTCTGACGATTGAAGAAGCGCAACTCTTGAGCGGCGCAGTGATCGAGGGTGCGCGTAAAAATGGCAAGCGCATTATGAGCATCGGCCGCGCGGCGAAAATGCTACGCGCCAACGGCTTGATCAGAGCCGAGTACATCGACGCCGATGGGGTCTGCACACCATTGTCTGAGACCACACTGGCACGGGCTTTGCGCGAGTACGCACTGCACCCCGACCAACTGCTTGCACCCGCACCGGCGGTACATCTCAAATCCAAACACCCGAATCACGTCTGGCAAATCGACCCATCGCTGTGCGTGCTGTACTACCTGCCGCGTATGGGCAAAGACAGCGGATTGCGCGTGATGGAGGCCGAAGAGTTCTACAAAAACAAACCAAAAAATATCATCAAAATCGTCAATGATCGGGTTTGGCGCTACACGGGGACTGACCACTATAGCGACGTGATTGTGCCTCGCTACTACTTCGGCGGTGAGACCAGCGCCAATCTGTGTGATTTTTTGATACACATGATGCAGGCCAAGGCCGACATCACCCGCGACCCGATTCGCGGTGTGCCGGTGATGGTCATGCTTGACCCCGGCAGTGCGAATACCAGCGCGGCATTCAAGACTTTGTGCGCCACGCTCGGCATCCATGTGCAAATCAACAAACCGAAAACCCCGCGTGCGAAAGGCTCGGTGGAAAAAGGCAATGACCTCGTCGAAACCGAGTTTGAATCAGGTCTGCGTTTCATCAACGTCACCGACATTGACCAGTTGAACACATTGGCCGAGAACTGGATGCGCTACTACAACAGCGCCGAAATCCACAGCCGCCACGGCATGACCCGCTACCAGTGCTGGAATCGCATCACCGCTGATCAACTGGTTATAGCACCGCCTGCCGAGCATTGCCGCGATCTCGCGTACAGCGCACCGAAAGAAACCCGCGTCAATACATTTTTGGAAATCAAATTCGCTGGCCAAACCTACTCGGTCAAAGACGTGCCAAATGTCATGGTGGGTCAAAAAGTCATGGTGGCAAAAAATCCGTGGCGTGTGGACGCGGCACAGGTCGCATACATTGACGCATCGGGACAAGAGTGCTGGCACATCGTTGAACCAACGGTATTTGATGAAGCAGGCTTTGCCGCTGACGCAGTGACAATCGGTGAGCAATACAAAGCCCACGCCGACACCATCGCGCAGACCAATGCCAAAGCTGTGAAAAAACTCACGATGGGCGCACACACATTGGACGAAGTCGAAGCGAAAACCAAAGCCGGTGTCCTACCATTTGGCGGGCGCATTGACCCCTACGCGCACCAAGCGCAAATCACTGAAGCGGACAACACCCTGTATCTGCCAAAAGCGGGACGCACGCTGGATGTCAACCGCATGGAAGTCACCAGCCCACGCCTGAATTTTGTCCAAGCGGCGCAACAAATCAAAGCCAAAGCCGACGCCGATGGGCGTGACTGGGCGCGAGCGGCTGAGTATCTGAAACGACACCACGCCGACGGCATGGGCGCGGATGAGGTGCAAGCGGTGTATGACGCGATCTATCGCGGCGCACACCTGAAAGTCCACAGCACACTGAAAACAGGGACACACGAATGAACGCTTTACGACAAATTCTACACGCTCGAAATATCAGCATCGCCACCGTGGCCAACGCCGTGCAGTGTAGCCGCCCGATGATGAGCCAAATCATCAACCACGGCCAATGGCCGAAAAAAAACGCAGACCAACTGCGTCTGCGCATTACCGATTTTTTGCAACAAAAAGGTGCGGACATTCCCGCCAGCCTCCTACAGCAAACAGGAACCGCACCATCCCTTAACCAATCAACCCAGTCAACCGATAGAAAGGACGACGAGATGTTACTACGAAAATCTACCCTGACACAAGCGGCACGTCAGCACTTTGGCTTACCGCGCAACCCATTTGCGGATGAAATCCAAACAGCCGAAGATGTGTTTGCCACTCCAGACATCAAATATGTGCGCGAAGGAATGCTGCAGACGGCTCTATACGGCGGTTTCGTGGCTGTGGTCGGTGAGTCTGGCGCAGGTAAAACCACACTGCGCGAAGACTTGATTGACCGCCTCTCTCGCGAGAATCGCCCTGTGGTGGTCATCGAACCCTACGTCCTCGCTATGGAAGACAACGACATCAAAGGCAAAACGCTCAAAGCCTCGCACATCGCCGAAGCCATCCTCGAAGCCGTCGCACCCGGCACCAATGCCAAACGCAGCCCAGAAGCCCGATTCCGCCAAGTTCACCGCGCATTGCAAGAGTCCGCCAAGGCAGGCAACAAGCACGTCCTCATCATCGAAGAAGCGCACGGAATGCCACTGCCGACACTCAAACATTTGAAGCGCTTTTTTGAACTTAAAAATGGCTTTGAACGCTTGCTCGGCATCATCCTGATTGGTCAAACCGAACTGGCGCAAAAGCTGGCAGAAAACAACCCACACGTGCGCGAAGTCGTCCAGCGCTGCGAGCTGATTACCCTGCAACCATTAGACGATGGGCGACTGGCGCAATACCTCAAATTTAAATTTGCACGAGTTGGCAAAGACGTCAAAGACGTGCTGGATGAGTCAGCGATTGAAGCAGTGGCCGAGCGACTGACGGTGCGGATGCGTGCCAAAGCAGGCATCGAATCGCATAGCCTACTCTACCCGCTGGCCGTGAATAATCTCGTCAGCGCGGCCATGAACGAAGCCGCAACGCTCCTACAAGAGCGCGTGACCGGTGACACAGTGCGGGGTGTGTGAGATGAACTCAATCCAAAAAGGCATGATCGAAAAAATCCTTAAAGAACTTCCAGACACCCTACACAGCGCTATGGAGGAAGAAGGTGAATTTATGATCAATCTGATAGAGAGCGCCAAAAACGCCGACGAATTGATTGACAAGCTGATCTACGAATTAGCAACAGCACGAGCGAATCTGCAGAAACAACGTTCTTTCATGCACTCAATGGGTACGGTTTACAGCGCCAAATGTGTAGATTTTCCAGAAAAATTTGCTACAGCCAGAGACTTCATCAACGACATTACGCTGGATATGATTTGGTTAGAACGTACCCATAATATGGCCGTTTTATGTGCTGCGAGCAATAAATATTTTGTAATGGATTGGGAAAGCATTGCCCGAATCGCTGTGCGCAATGGGGTGGCTGTTGTCGATACTCCTGATAAAAGTGAGGTGTGACATGGCAAAAATCATTATCACGATTGAAGACACCAGCGAACACTCGATTGTCGTGGAAGACGAAGGCGACACCATCACTGAACCGACAGAGGAGTCCACCATAGCCCAGCTATTTGCATGGTTTGTGATGAACGTGATTGAGCGTAAAGTGTTCGAAACCGGCGGCAAATTGATGGTTAGAAAGGATTAATAAGATGGCACAACTATCCAATCTGATCCACTGCAAAGTGCGCGTCGTCACCGGCTTGTGCAAGGTCTACGAGTACGAGCAAGACAGCCTCAGCACCATGCACGCACTCGAAGAAGCGCTGGAGCGTTTCGGCGACCAAGAGTGCCGCATTTTTATCAAGGCCGATGGCGTCAGCTTGTTTCGTCATCCGCGAGTGCAGGTGTCATGATGCAAGTCCGCTGTCCATCCTGCGGTGCGGAAATGTCGCTTGAAGCGGTTATTGATAACGACGCGGCGGCGCAAGCCCTCGCGCTCGCACTGTCCATCACGCCGCTTGGGAAGCTAATCGTGCGCTATCTCGCCATGTTCCGACCTGCCAAAAGTAAATTGTCGTGGCCGCGTGTCGTAACCCTGCTCGGTGAACTGATGCCGATGATTGAGAGCCAACGCATTGAGCGTAACGGGCAACTGTACGAAGCCCCGCATGATGTCTGGTGTACGGCGATTGAGCAGATGCTCGCTACGCGTGACGCGGGACGTCTGCAAACGCCGCTGAAAAGCCACGGTTATTTGCTGGAGGTCATCATCAGCGAAGCGGCCAAAGCGCAAAACATCGGTACGGCTGTAGGGTTGGTCAATGGCTCATCGACCCACCAGCACAAACCGCAATCCGGCACAGCCGCCGCGATCACGGCGTTAGAGCAACGCAAACGCGGAGGCCAACCATGACCGCCGCACCACACTGGCTCGAAGTGGTTGTAATTGAAGGACTGCAAATGTTGCTCACACTGCGCCTGCGTAATGCACCCGCGCACGACACGATTACAGCAGTTCTGGACGTGTGGTTAATGGCGATCATGAACCGCAATCCGGTGTGGTTCGAAGATAGAGATGGTCCGCGTTTTCGCACGGCGTTTTTACGGCTGGCTGGCACGCTGGACGCATGGCCGACACCAGCGCAGTTATACAAAGAGTTGCCTGCTTTGCCGCCACAGCCACAATTGACACAGACCGAGCCAAGCGTGAGCCGCGAACAAGCCAAACGCAACATCGCCAAAATCCAAGCCCTGTTAAACGGGCATTTTAGGAGTCAACCGTGAACCCAAAAATCAAGGCTGAAGTACTCACCCATGCGGCCAATCATATACGGTCAGCAATCGCCGAAATGGAGCGGATTATGCCGAAAGACATGATTAAAGAATACCGCACTGCGCTCGGACAAACCTACACCGCGTGTCCCGAATTTGGCGAGCTGTATCAAGCATTGAATCGTATCGACCAACGTGTTTTAGAACTAAATCCAACCCTAAAGGAGCAATCATGACTGACCAAAAAACCGTACCAGAGGGCTACTGGCAAGATGCCGCCGGTAATCTCGTTCCAGAATCGAAAATTAAAGACATCGACAAGTTGCGTCACCAAACGGTGACCGAGCTGTGCGAAAAGGCCAAGGCGCAATCGGCTGTATTGACTGCATTTAAAGCCGATGCAATGGGCGACGTGTCCGCATTCGTCGAAACCAGCCTCGAACAATACGGCGTGAAATTCGGAGGCGCGAAAGGCAATGTCACGCTCACATCATTTGATGGGCGTTACCAAGTCGTGCGCCAAATCCAAGATCGCCTTGCTTTTGACGAGCGTCTGCAGGCGGCCAAAGAACTGATTGATGAGTGTGTGGTTACGTGGTCGGAAGGTGTCAATGACAACATCCGCGCACTGGTTAATCACGCATTTCAGGTGGACAAAGAAGGCAAGGTCAACACCTCGCGCGTGCTGTCCCTGCGCTCACTCAAAATCATGGATAGCAAGTGGCGAAAGGCAATGGAAGCGATTGCCGACAGTATGCACGCCGTGAGTAGCAAGCCATACGTCCGCTTTTACGAACGCAATAACGACGGTGATTACGAGCCAATTAACTTGGATATTGCAAGAGTGTGATCACCACACCAATCTATTGAACAACACAGGAGTAAACATGAATTTCGGAATTTGGCAAATTATCTATTTATCGTTTATGGCAGCGAATCTGCTCATCGGAGCGAATATGCACGGCAAGCAAAAGACGGGCGAGCATAGCTTTTGGATCACGGTCATTGCATCCGCTTTGGGTTTCTCAATTGTTTATTTTGGCGGATTTTTTAAATGATAAAAACCATAGAACAATGGGTCTGCGACCTCTGTGGAACATACGCCCAGACAAAAAACGGTGAGGCCGAAGATGGTAAGCCAACATCTGGTGGTTGGAAAGAGTTTGTTTTCCGAGAGAAAAAAGATGGTGTGACTTATGTAGAGACTCATCAACTATGTGGCAATTGTATTCAGCAGTTGGTCGAAAACCAAATATCCGCAAAAACCATTAACTAAACCATTTTTTTAACCGTCCAATCGGACACAACAACCAAAGGAGCAACACATGAACAAGCAAGACTTAATTAACTACGTCTCAGCCGATACCGGCTTGTCCAAAGCCGATGTCAAGCGTGCCGTTGAATCGGTGTTTGACAACATCAAAACCGCTTTATCCAAAGCCGACACAGCGCAGTTTATCGGCTTCGGCACGTTTAAGGTCGAACACCGCGAAGCCCGCGAAGGCCGCAACCCGCAAACGGGCGAAGCGATCCAAATTGAGGCGAAGAACGTGGTTAAGTTCAAGGCTGGCAAAGAACTGGCCGACGCTGTGTAGTCCGTTTTATCAGCGCATTTGACCGTAAGCAAGTGCGCTGGTGAGATGGGACAACAGGAAAGGATGCGAAAATGGAACACGAAAAAATCATCGACAAGATTAAAAAATGCTTGGCATTGTCAAACTCAGATAACCCGCACGAAGCCGCCGCAGGCTTGCGCCAAGCTCAGAAACTCATGCAAATGCATGGACTGAATGAGTTGGATATTGAATTGTCTGACGTGCAAGAGATGCGAGCCAAAGCAAGCAATGCAGGCGTGGTTGCGTGGGAATCGCTACTGGCCAATCTGATTTCGTCCGCCTTTGGATGCCAACACTACACCACTTATGAGCGACGTTGGTTATCAGGTTCTCGAATGCGCACCCATCGCTTCTATGTATTTGTTGGCGTGTCGCCCGCGGCTGAGATTGCGCAATACTCATTCGAAGTTCTATCTGAGCAATGTTCTAAAGCACGCCGACGCTACATGAATGCACAGCGCAAAAACTGCAAGACCGAGACCAAAACTGCTCGTGGCGACGTGTTTGCACGTGGCTACATTAACGGTGTAGCCAATCTGGTTCAGGGCTTTGCGAACAGCGACAAAACCAAGCAGTTGATTGAGCATTACATGGACAGCAAATACCCGAATATGGAAACGGCCAAAATGCGTGATCGGGTTAAAGGTCGCAACATCACCAACAACGACTATTTCAACGGCAACATGGAAGCGCGTAACGCCCAACTGCACCACGGCGTGGGTGGCAAAAAGTCGCAAGGACTACTGTCATGACCGGCCGCACCATCGCTAAAATCCGCGCCTCAGAACTGGCGAAAATTCATATCGCGAAAGAGCAACTGGGCTTGTCCGATGATAACTACCGCGCTGCTGTCATGAACGCGAGCAAAGGTAAAACCGATTCGGCGGGTGAGTTGGACGCACAAGGACGCACGGCATTGCTGGCGCATTTCAAACGCGCTGGTTTCAAACCTGCCGCCAAACCACGCCAGCCAGCCAAGCCGGATTTACCGATTGGCGATGATCGTGACCAAGTGAAAAAAATCCGTTCGCTGTGGATTGAACTGCACGAGTTTGGCGCGGTGCGCGACTCCAGCGAGAGCGCTCTGTGTGCCTATACTCGTCGCGTGACACGCAAAGAACACCCGAAATTTTTGGACTTGCACCAAGCCTCAGACATGATTGAGCAACTCAAAAAATGGCTGGATCGCACCCGCACTGCGCCATTTCGCGCCATGCTCCCGCATATCAACCCAAAAACCTCAGCGCGTGCAATCTACAGCATCGTACAACGCGCGTTAAAGATGAGTATTTTGGATTGTGACGTAACTCAGTGGCAGCACGCACAAACGCTGTTCAAGGATGTTGTAGCGCAGGCTACAGAAACCACAGGAGGCCATGATGGATGATCGTGTCCCAGAGCTGGTAACCGATCTACAAGACCAATTGACTGCACAGCTACTGGCCGCATTGCCTGCCGGTACGCTGGAGCCGCAAGATGCTAAAATCATTGGCATCAAAGTCGCCCGATTCATTACCGACAACTGGGGCGGTCAGCTCATTTATTTCCCCAAAAATCATGGTGGTCAACTGTCTGCGCGTGATTTACAAATTTGGGCTGATTTTAATGGGCGAAATCACATCGAACTGGCAAGCAAGTACAATCTAACAACGCAGCATGTTTACAAGATTTTGAAAAATGTTGGTGAGCGTGAGCGTGCAAAAACCCAAGGCAATCTATTTCAGGATTGACCATTGGCGGCTAATAGCGTCAGGAATTTTTGTGACGCGTCTGTGTGCCGATAAAAATAATAAAACATACGATGGCATACCCCAGCTTTAAAAATCGCTTAAATCGCCTCTAATCAAAATGGCTTAAATCATTCGCCTGTTTTTTTAATACGCATTAAAAGAACTTCAATCGGACAAAACCGATACTGCACCCATTCACACGATGGAGTGCATTCATGTTTCAAATTTTCAAAGCAGGCAAACGCCATTCAAGCGACGGCAAAGCATACGACATCACCGAGCAAGATGTGCTGGACTGTGCCGACTGCTACGACCCCGATCTACACGAAGCGCCGCTGGTATTCGGCCACCCGAAAACCGATGACCCCGCATTTGGTTGGGTCAAGGGCTTGAGTAGCGCCAACGGTTCACTGACCGCAGAGTTTTCCGACGTGGACGAAGGCGCGAAAGAACTCGTGCGAGCCAAAAAATTCAAACACGTTTCCGCCAGCTTCTACCCACCCGCACACCCGTCCAACCCCGTGCCGGGTAAATGGTATCTGCGCCACGTTGGCCTGCTCGGTGCTATGCCGCCATCAGTCAAAGGCTTGGGCGCGGTCAGTTTCTCTGATGCGGACGGCTGTGTTGAGTTTTCTGAGTATGGCCAAGAGACCGCCGCAGGATTGTTCCGCCGTTTGCGCGATTGGATGATCGGCAAATTCGGCCAAGCAGAAGCCGACACCGTCATTCCAAATTGGGAGATTGAGAGCATCCGCGAAGACGCTGCCCAAGATCGAATGCAACGAGCTGAACCATTGGCCTCGTTTGCAGAAGCGTCAACACCAGTCGCACCACAAACCGAATCACCCACCGAACCCCAAACCCCGCCCATTGAAAAGGAGCCAGAAATGACCGAAGCGGAAAAACAAGCACTCGCCCGTGCCGAAGCGGCCGAGAAACAATTAGCGGATCTGCAATCCGCGCAGGCCAAGGCCGAGCGTGAAGCAGCACACACCGCCAACGCCGACTTTGCCGAAAGCTTGGTGAAAAGCGGCAAGCTCAAACCCGCACACAAAGCGCTGGCCGTGCGTGTGTTGGACTTTGTGCAATACCCGAACGACATCACAGCCGATTTTGGCGAAGGCGAAAACCAGCAGACACTGGGCGACGCGATTCGTGGCTGGATGTCTGACAGTCCGGCCGCTGAGATTTTTGGCGAAGTCGCCACGGCAGGCAAAGCAGGTGCGCGTAACTCCGGCGTGACGGCTGATTTTGCTGAAGCAGACCCTGAAAGTCTGTCACATCACCAGCGCGCGCAAACTTTGGCCGATAAAGAAGGCATCAGCTACGAAGAAGCCGCCCGCCGCACTGTTTAACACCCCAGCGGCCAATCTCTATACAGGCTATCTAACCAATCCATCACTCATAAAAAGGAAATGAAACAATGAGCGCATATTTAAAAAACAAACGACAAGTAGACCCCGTTTTGACCCAACTGGCGGTCGGCTACCGTCAAGCTAACTTCATCGGTGAGCAAGTCATGCCGGTGGTATTCGTCGATAAAGAAGGTGTACGCGTGCCAGTATTTGGCAAAGCCGCTTTTGTCGAATACCAGACCGAACGCGCCCCGCACGCGGCGTCCAACGTCATGACATTGGACAGTGCAACCATGCTGCCGGTGGTGTTGGAAGAACACGACTTGGCCGCCGGTGTTGACTACCGCGAGAATAATGAATCCATGTTTGACGAAAAAGCCAAGGCTACGCGCCGTGTGACCACAGGCATTGAGTTGCGTCAGGAATTGGACATTGCCCGACTGTTGCAAAACAAAACCACCTACCAAACAGGTTTGACCACAGACCTATCGTCAGGCAAACAATGGTCTGCCGCTGACTCAGACCCATTGACCGACATCGTCAATGCCAAGGAAAAAGTCCGTGCCGAATGTGGTCAAAAACCCAACATCATGGTGACGGGCGCATCAGTGATGAACGTATTGAAACGTCATCCGGCTTTGCTCGCCATGCTTGGTGGCGGCAACAATCTGAAGATGCTCAGTATCGAACACCTCAAAGCCATCTTTGAGGTAGATGACATCATCACCGGTGAGACCGTTGCAGCGCCGGACGGTAAAAAGCTCGTGGATGTATGGGGCAAATTTACCTCACTGATCGTGCGCCCGAAAGCAGTGGAATCAGGCAACGATGAAGGCGTTCCGTCATTCGGCTACATCTTCCGCCGTCGTGGTATGCCGTATGTAGACCGCTATGAAGGCGTGGGTGGCAAAGTTGAGTACGTGCGCTATACCGACATCCGCAAAGCGGCAGTGGTCGGCGGCGCGTGTGGCTTCTTGTTCGATAAAGCCATCGCCTAAACTAAGACCGCAAAGCTCGTGCTGTAGAGACGGATAAACGCCGTCTCTACGAACCGAATTAAAACCAAACAAGGAGCCATCATGGCAAAAACCAAACAAATTTTATTGACCACTACGGTCAAAACCACAGGCGCATGGCAGCCTAACCGCTTGGTTAGTTTTGCAGGTAAGCAAGCTGAGAATGGCGAAGCCGTACTCGGCACATCCGTTTACGAGGCCGATGTGGGCGATCAGGCCGCTGTCGATGTAATCGGCATTGCGCTGGTCGAGGCCGGTGCGGCCATTGCCGCAGGCGTGCCGATTGCCGCAGGTTTGCAAGGCTTGGCGATTGCTCAAACAGGCACGGCCAAGATTGTTGGCACTGCTATTGACGCAGCCACCGCAGCCGGTGAAGTCATCCGCATCAAACTCAACGGCTAATCGCCAATGATCGTAGGTTGGCGGTGAGCGAAGCGAACCCCAACGAACAACAACCGAAAGAACATTATGCCAAAAATCTATATTGCCAAAATCCCTCTGGTATTGCAGAACGACAAGGGGGAAGACTACCGCGTTGCTGAAGGCGAAGCGGTGACATTGAGCGACGAGCAGTACGCTCAATTGTCCGAGTACGTAACTGTAGGTGAAGCGGCTGACTCGGCCACCGCAGCAGCCATTGCCGAAGCGAGCGCCGATGCACCTGCTGATACCCCGCCGGATACCACAGCAAAAACCACCGCCAAGCGCGGCCAAAAAGCCGAAGCGTAAGCGACCGAAGCTATGTACATCACCCGCGCAGACCTGACCGACGCCATCAGCTTATCCGAGCTGGCGCAGTTGTCCAACGATGACCCACGCGGTTCGCTCACCGAGCCGAACTGGGACATTGTGGACAAGGCAATTGCTTATGCCTGCGAGCTGGCCGACGGCTATTTGATGGGGCGTTACACGCTGCCATTAGAGCCTGCACCAACCGTATTGCGCCCGCTGTGTACCGACATTGCGCGTCACTGGTTGCACCGCCGTCGTATCAATGGTGCGGACTTTCCAAAGTCACTCGAAGATGCGTACAAAAACGCGCTGAAGGTACTGACTATGATCCGAGACGGTGAAATTCAGATCGGCACACGCCCGCAAAACGGCGACGGTGCGACCGAACGGGTGCAGTCGGAATCGGGCGCGTATCAGTTTCGCACCCGTGATCGCCAAGACTGGAGCGGCTACTGATGAGCGCGACCGCAACCATCCTTGACAGTGTGCGTTTGCATGTGCA
>CAXYYC010000028.1:0-33436 GCA_964293815.1 uncultured Burkholderiaceae bacterium | reverse complement strand
CAGGACTTGTGTTGATTCTACTTTTAGATGCCGCCCTTTTAGGGGGTATTACCAATCGATTATTGCCACCGCCTTCCGACTGGACCTTGCGCCGAACCAAAAAACGCACAGTGGATGAGCTGTTTGCGGCGGCGTATATGCAGTATGCGCGTTATTTGAATCCGGTGACCAAGGAGTTGGGGACGATTTTTGATGTGATGGATTGGCTGGTATTGCAAAAAAATATGGCCAAACGCTTTTCGGGTCGCATGGTGGCGGTGGGGTTCCGTCGATGGAAGGCGGCAAATATTCGTCCGATGTTGTCTTTGTTTCCCAATAAGGTTCATTTTGTGCCAACGGCATTGGCGGCGCAATCACTGAATTTGACTCGTGATGACTGCTTGATTCACTGGGGCAAAAAAATTCCGGCAGGTTTGGCTGAATTGGCGCAGTCAACCGGCGCACGCGTGCTGTGTATGGAGGATGGCTTTATCCGCTCGGTGGGTCTGGGTTCGGATTTGATTCGGCCGCATTCATTGGTGTTGGATGAATCGGGGATTTATTTTGACCCGACCCAGCCGTCGGATTTAGAGCATTTACTCAATGTTCGTGCATTTCCCGATGAGGACGTGCGCCGCGCGCAACAGGTGCGAGCGTTGTTCGTTGAGCACAATATCACCAAATACAATATTGACGTATGTCAGCCGCCGAAATGGCTCGCGCAGGCGCAGGGCAAGTCGGTGATTTTGGTGCCCGGTCAGGTGGAGGATGATGCGTCGATCGTCTATGGCTGTACCGATGTAAAAACCAATTTGGCCTTGTTACAAGCGGCGCGCGCGGCGCATCCGAATGGATTTTTGGTGTACAAGGTGCATCCCGATGTATTGGCGAAAAATCGTAAGGGCAGGGTCAATTGGACGGCGCTGAAACAATACGCCGACGTGATCGAGACGGAAACCTCGGTGGTGAGTTGTATCAATGCCTGCGATGTGGTGCATACGATGACTTCGCTCACGGGTTTTGATGCGCTGTTGCGTGGCAAACAGGTGGTGGTCTACGGGCGGCCTTTTTATGCGGGCTGGGGGCTGACGCAGGATCGCGGCGCGGCGTTTGAATCTGATCGACGTCGGCGCGTATTGAGTCTGGATGAGTTGGTGGCCGGCGCGTTGTTGCATTACCCGATTTATTACGATTGGGCGTTGAAAGGCTATACCACATGCGAGGCGACGCTCAATACATTATTAAAAGAGCGCGATCGCTTGCAGGCGTCCGGCGGCCTTGCGCGTTTAAGGATTGGCTTTGTGCGTCGCCAGTGGCGCAAGGCAAAAATTCTCGCCCGAGCCTTTTGGTTGGAGCGCTGAGCCATACCGCGTGCAAGTAAGCACATTTAAATGCGAGCCAGTCTCACGGGGCTTGTCGCTCCGATAACGTAATCCAGTGCGCCACATCGTGGTTGAATACATCGGCCTTGAGTAATGCTTCCAACTCAATATGCATGCGATAGCTCCAGCGCTGTGCGGGATCAGCAGGATTATTGATGCGCTCGTCATTGGCATGGGTACGGCGCAGTTGAGCGGAGGTCGCCAGCCAATCTTGCAGAGGGAAAATGCTCAACATCGCCGGCGATTGCAGGTTTTGACGGATGATTTGCTCTGCCAGTTCGGGGGGTAATTCGCTTGGGGCCGTGCCGTTCCGTTGCAATTGTTGCTCGTAATATTGTTGCGTCAGCTCGGGGTTCTCCGCCCACCATTGACGCAGGGTGCTGCTGTCGTGGCTGGAGGTGGTGGTGACGTTCATATAGCCGATGTTTTTCGGATCGTAAAATGGAATGTGTTCTTTGGGGGAGCGTTGAATTTTCAGCGCAACGATGCCCAACTCGTCCAACACCTGCGGCACGCAATCGGGTACTAATCCCAAATCCTCGGCGCAAATCAGCATATCGGTGGCGTTTTGCAGGGCGGGTAATTTTTCCAAACCGCTGGCGCGCCAGAGCGTCTCCTGCCGCACGAAGAAATAATCAATATACAGGGCGAACAGCTTATCTCGCTGATCGTGCGTGCGCGACAAAAAAGCCTGCGTTTTATCGATATTAAAGCGAGGGTGATATACCACACCTGCATCCGTCTGCTCGCGAATGAACAGCACCTCGGTGTGCAGTGACAGCAGTTTGCTCAGCCATTCGCTGGGCTGAGTATGCTGGGACTGGGGTTTGAAATGCGCAACGATTTTGCGCTGCGTATCGAATTCCTGTTTGAATACATAGCGCGTGTCCGCATGGGATTCAACGTTCGTATCCAGCTGTAAATACTGTGCAATCACCCTGTCGGCATCCGCACCAAACAAAGCTTCGAGCCACGCCTTACTGATATGAGGCGTGCAGTCTCGCTGTGGGTCAAACTCAATACCGCGCTCGGCAAACGCCTCTGTGGTAATGCCCAAAGCCGGATAAAAATAGCCCAACAAGCCTTGCGTCGCGTCGCTGGGAATGCGCCAAATGCGGAAAAACCCCAAAACGTGATCGATGCGCATGGCATCAAAATACTGCGCCAATGCGGCCATGCGTTTGCGCCACCAGCCGTAGTGATCGGCGCGCATCCGCGCCCATTCATATGTCGGCAGTTCCCAATTCTGCCCCAAGTCCGAAAACATATCCGGCGGCGCACCGGCTTGAAACGCCATGCCAAACCACTGTGGCTCAACCCACGTATCGACGCTGTGGCGGCGCACGCCAATCGGCAGATCGCCTTTGAGCGACACACCGAGTTGATGTAAATGATGCACCGCCGAAACCAATTGTCGATGCAAATGATACTGCACGAAACAATGCAACATGACCTCGGCAAACTGCGGGTTCGCGGGGTCAAACAGTGCATCGCAAAGTGCGGATGAATAGCGCGCATCCGTGCCCCAATGGGTGAAATCCACCGTACCATACTGATCGCGTAGTGTGCAAAATACCGCATACGGTTTGAGCCAAAACGCACGCTCATCAATGAATTGTGTGAATGCCGCGTCGGTCAGAATATCGGCGTAATAGCGGGTAAAAATCGAGCGCAGCAAACCCCACTTCACCCGAATCATGCGCTCAAAATCAATGGTTTCGCAGGCATTGAGCGTCGCCTGCTCCGTGATAAATTCTACGTGCTCCTCTGCTGTCAAGGTGTACGGTAAATCGCGTATGGATAAATACTGCGGATGCAGCGCATAGACCGAAATGGCTGAATACGGGAACTGATCGTTCCACGAGTAGTCCACCGAGCTGTCATTGATCGGCAGTACCTGAATCAGCGACAAGCCCACTTGTTTCGCCCAATCCCCCAGCAGTTTCAAATCCGCGAACTCGCCACTGCCCAAAGCATTTTGGCTGCGCAATGAAAATATCGGAATCGCCACGCCGGCCGCACGCCACAATTGCTCCGGTAAAAACCGATAACCCAGATCGCGCACGATGGTCAACGCATCATCTGAATGACGAACGACGACAGAACGATTTTCACCTGATTCAAAGGACACAAATCGCTGAGTGAGCGAATCAAAAATACCATATTTATACGCCAGCGTCCCGCTGACGGCGCTCAAATCCAGCGCCGTTTGCCACGTTCCCAGCGCGACCTGCTGCAAAGGAATGAACCGCTGCGTGTCCCAGCTACCCAAGGCCTCATGCGCACCCAGAAGACACAATTGCTGATGTGGCGTGTACAGCGGCGCTTTGATTTCAAACAGATGGCTTGCGCCGGATGCCGCCGTTGGCGCAAGTGCCGCCACATCCGAACGGGTGTTGTCCAATACCTTGTTGAGTAGAAAATGCTCAGGAAAGTTCGGCATATCCCATTCGTCGATCAGATGCCAATGGGTTTGATGCGTTATGGGCAAAGACGCAAGCATTCGCGAATGCAACTCCTCGCGCACTATTTCCTCCGCGTCATTGCGAATGCTGAAATGGTATTCGATATCGGGTGTGGCTGTGGCCCACTCAACGCGCCAGTGCTGTGTATCCACAAACCGCATCGGAATCAGTTGGGTCGCGCCACCCTGAGTGAGGTGAAGGCAGACATGTTCGCCAAACGGGGTGGCGTAGCGGAGTGTGAAAGTGAGGGTCATTGTGCGTGGCTTGCTCAGAAAGAATGAGCGCATTATAGCAAAAGCAAAAAGGCCTATGAACATGGTTCATAGGCCTGAAATTGTCTGGCTCCCCGACCTGGACTCGAACCAGGGACCTGCGGATTAACAGTCCGTCGCTCTACCGACTGAGCTATCAGGGAACAGGATTGAAATTATGCTATACATTATCCCTTGTGTCAATAGCCTTTGTGGCAAAAATTCACCGTTTTACATTTGTTCGAGTACAGATTGACCGCTCATAGGCAGTCGTGGGCGAACGGTGAATTCGTCGTGCGTTTGCAATAACTCGGGATTTTTTTGGATGGCGAGGCAGCCTGCGAGCGCGATCATCGCGCCGTTGTCGGTGCATAGGTGCAGTTCGGGATAATGCACGGTAAAGCCCTGTGTCTGCGCCATTTGGTTCAGTGTGGCGCGCAGTTGGCTGTTGGCACCGACACCGCCGGCGACCACCAGCCGTTGGTAGCCGGTTTGTTTGAGCGCTTGTGTGGCTTTTTTGCTCAATACGTCTACGGCAGCTTCGACGAAGGCGCGCGCGATGTCGGCTTTGTCTTGCTCGGTCAATTGCCCGTCGGGGCTGGCTTTTTGCAGGTATTTGGCTTGCGTGAGTACGGCGGTTTTCAGTCCGGCGAAACTGAAATCGAGGTTGCCGGAATGCAACATCGGCCTGCCGAATTTAAAACGTCCTGCGATGCCTTGCTCTGCCAGTTGCGACACCGCAGGACCGCCCGGATAACTCAGACCCAATACTTTTGCGGTTTTATCGAATGCTTCACCGGCCGCGTCATCGAGTGTTTCGCCGAGTAATTCGTATTGTCCGACATCATCCACGCGCATCAATTGCGTGTGGCCGCCGGACACCAGCAGTGCGACAAAGGGAAATTCCGGTGGGTGGGCGGATAAAAGAGGCGAGAGGAGATGGCCTTCGAGATGGTGGACGCCGACCACGGGTTTATTTAACACAAATCCGATGGCGTGCGCATACGCTGTGCCGACCAATAGCGCGCCTGCCAGTCCGGGGCCGGTGGTGCAGGCTATCGCGTCCACGTCGTCCAATGTGCATCCGGCGTCGTGCAATACCTTCTTAGTTAATGGCACGACGCGGCGAATATGATCGCGCGAGGCCAATTCGGGAACTACGCCACCGTAGGCGACGTGCATGTCGATTTGCGAATGCAGGGCGTGCGCGAGCAGGCCGCGCTGATCGTCGTACAGCGCCACGCCGGTTTCGTCGCAGGAGGATTCGATGCCCAGTATCAACATGGTGGTTTTTCCATAAAAGCACTATTTTAGCGGAAATCGGGCGCACTGCGCGGCTCAGATCGTGTGGCTCCGCGCAACTGTACTGGAAAATTAGTTCGGGGCTGTATCTGTGCAGGGCAAAATGAGTTGTTTATAGTGACTATATTGATGACGGGGGTGTGTGATGGAAACATTGAATATAGCGGGCGTGCGCGCCTTGGGCTTTATCGGTTTGGGCGTGATGGGCGCGCCGATGGCGGGGCATTTGCTCAAAAGCGGCTTGCGCGTGTTGACCTACAACCGCACCTCGGCAAAGGCGCAGGCGTGGCGGGCGCGTTTCCCGACGGGTGAAACCTGTGCTGACTTGCGCGAATTGGCGCAGAGCGTTGATGTACTCGCGCTGTGCGTGGGCAATGACAACGACGTGCGTGAAACGGTACACGCGGTGCTGCCGCATTTGAAAAGCGGCGCGGTGATTGTCGATCACACCACCACCTCGTCGGCGTTGGCGCAGGAAATGGCGGCATTGTGCGCTGAACAGGGCGTGCAGTTTCTCGATTGCCCCGTTTCGGGTGGGCAGGCAGGCGCGGAAAATGGCAAGCTGACCATCATGGCGGGCGGCGATTTGGCTGCGTTTGAGCGCGTTCAGCCGATTTTGGCGCTGTATTCGCAGCATCAGCAGCATTTCGGCGCGTCCGGCGCAGGTCAGGGCGCAAAAATGGTCAATCAGATTTTGGTCGTGAGCGTGTTGCAGGGTTTGGCTGAGGGCATTACGCTGGGTAAGGTGCTCAATTTGGACATCCCTGCGCTGGTTGATACGCTCAAGCGCGGCGCGGCCGGATCGTGGCAGCTCGAAAATCGCGGCGTGACCATGAGTGAAGGCAAGTTTGATTTTGGCTTTGCGATTGATTGGGCGATCAAAGATTTGGGCATCGTCACCGACTGCGCGCGCTCGCTAGCGCTCGATTTGCCACTGACGCAGGCCACGCTGGCGCGCTATCGTCAGATTTCCGCTGACGGCCACGGACGCGAGGATACCTCCGCGCTGATTCGCCAATTTGATCAAAAAACGAATTGAAACAATGGTTTGATAAAACCCGCGGTAGTCGATAAAATACCGCTTTTACTATGAATCGAGCGCGACGCGTTCACACCACGAAGGAACCTCTATGTTTACCCGAGCCAACCACACCATTGCCAACATTGACCCTGAGCTCGCCGTCGCGATGGCGCAGGAAGTCCAACGCCAGCAAGACCACATCGAATTGATCGCGTCCGAAAACTACACCAGCCCGGCGGTGATGGAAGCGCAAGGTTCACAGTTGACCAACAAATACGCCGAAGGCTATCCGGGCAAACGCTACTACGGCGGCTGCGAATACGTCGATATCGTTGAACAACTCGCGATTGATCGTGTGAAACAACTGTTTGGCGCGGAAGCGGCCAACGTGCAGCCGAACTCCGGCTCGCAAGCCAACCAAGGCGTATTTTTCGCCATGCTCCAGCCGGGCGACACCATCATGGGTATGAGCTTGGCCGAAGGCGGTCACTTGACCCACGGCATGAAACTGAATATGAGCGGTAAATGGTTTAACGTCGTTTCCTACGGTCTGGACGCGAACGAAGACATCGACTACGACAAAATGGAAGCCCTCGCGCGCGAAACCAAACCCAAACTCATCATCGCCGGTGCGTCCGCATTCGCACTGCGCATTGACTTTGAACGCTTTGCGAAAATCGCCAAAGAAGTGGGCGCGTACTTCATGGTAGACATGGCGCACTACGCCGGTTTGATCGCTGCGGGCGTGTATCCAAACCCAGTGCCGCACGCCGATTTCGTCACCACGACGACGCACAAATCACTGCGCGGTCCGCGCGGTGGCGTGATCTTGATGAAAGCCGAGTTTGAAAAACAAATCAACTCCGCGATTTTCCCCGGCCTGCAAGGTGGTCCATTGATGCACGTCATCGCGGGTAAAGCCGTGGCGTTCAAAGAAGCTCTGTCACCGGAGTTCAAAGCCTACCAAGAACAAGTGGTGAAAAATGCCAAAGTCATGGCCGAAACCCTGATCAAGCGTGGCTTGCGCATTGTTTCGGGTCGCACCGAATCGCACGTCATGCTGGTCGATCTGCAACCGAAAGGCCTGACCGGTAAAGAAGCCGAACGCATCCTCGGCGAAGCGCACATGACCTGTAACAAAAACGCCATCCCGAACGACCCGCAAACCCCGTTCGTCACCAGCGGTATTCGTATCGGCACACCGGCGTTGACCACACGCGGCTTTAAAGAAGCGGAAACCGAAGCCATCGCCAACCTGATCGCGGATGTGCTCGACAATCCGACCGATGCAGCGACGATTGAGCGTGTGAAAGCAGATGTGAAGAAATTGGTGGATGCGTTTCCGGTGTATGGTTGATTGGAATAAAAACGGGCATTTGCCCGTTTTTTTATTTAGAACAGAAAGAATGTAATGGCACGCATCGAAAACCACAAATACAGCATCGAGGAAGCCTTCAGGGAGTGCTTCTACATCGTCCCGGACTACCAGCGTGAGTACGTCTGGACGGACAAGGAAGTGCATCAACTGCTGGAGGACATCGGCGAGCAGATCGATGCGGGCACCACGCGGGAATACTTCATCGGCACGGTGCTGGTGTCGCCGACCGAGCAGAAGAACCACTACGAAGTGATCGACGGCCAGCAGCGCCTGACCACGTTTTTCCTGCTGCTTTGCGCGCTCAAGCTTCTGTTCCAGGGTGAGCCGCAACGGCAGATGATTTCCGGGCTGATCTCGACCAGCTACGTGGACAGCGACGGCGAGGTACGCACCAATCTGAAGCTGGAGCCGCGTTACGAGAGCGCAGGCGAAGTGATGGCCAAGCTCGTGGAGCTGGATGCCGAGCCGCAGACCGTGCGGGCGGGTATCCAGGCTGCAGGTATCGCAAGCTTCGGCTCGCTGGAGAACCTGGTCAACGCCTACAGCACGCTCTACCGCTACCTGAAGGATAACTACGACGACACGGCCAAACTGAAGAAGTATTGGGGCTATCTGGCCAACAACGTGGTGTTCATTCAGATCTCTACGGACGTTAGTAGTGCGCTGAAGATCTTCGAGACCATCAATGAGCGTGGGGTCGGTCTGAACCCGATGGACCTGCTCAAGAACCTGCTGTTCACACAGGTCAAGCAAACCCAGTTCACTCAGCTCAAGGACGAGTGGAAGAAGATCACCAAGCCGCTGGAGAAGGAGAAGGAAAAGCCGCTACGCTTCTTGCGCTACTTCCTGATGGCCAACTACGTCATCAAGAATGAGCGCGGTGATGCGGTGGTGCGCGAGGACGAGATCTACGACTGGTTCATCGCCAAGGACAACGCGGCGCTGTGCGATTACGCAGGCAAGCCCTTCGAATTTGTGCGCAAGGTCATCCGTAACGTCGAACACTACCTCGCCTTCGCTAACGGGCAGGGCAACGACGGCAAGCCCAGTCTGGCGATGGACAGCCTAAAGCGGTTAGCCGGTGGTGCATTCAGCTTGCACTACGTCTTGCTGCTGGCAGCGGCTAACTTTCCGAAACCGCTGTTCGATCACTTTGTGGCGCAGCTGGAAAGCTTCCTCTTTTACTACATCTTCACCAAGACGCCGACCAAGGATCTGGAGCGCAGCTTCTCGCAATGGGCTGATGAGCTGCGCGCAATTGCCGAGGCCAGCGATCCGGTGCAGCAGAAGGTTCAGCTCAACGCCTTCGTTGCCGACCACTTCGAGAAGAACATGGCAGGCAAGTCACAGGAACTGACTGATGCCCTCAAGCGCTTCACGCTGCATTCGATGCAGCAATACCGCACGCGTTATCTGCTAGCGCGACTGACGCAGCACGTCGAGATGGCCTTTAAGGGGGTAAAGGAGCGAGATAGTCTGCAGCAGTATACCAATCTGGAGATTGAGCACATACTACCTCAAAGTCCCAAGAGTGAATTGAGCACGAGTTGGGATGTAGAAAACCCTGATAAAATTTACGATGATTATAAAAATCTCCTGGGTAATTTGACCTTGTTGGAGAAGCCCCTTAATATTGTGGCTGGAAACGATTTTTATGACTTGAAATTAGTTGAGTATAGAAAAAGTGGAAATTACCTAACACGTAGTTTAGCTGAGTTGATTATTTCTGGGCATGATACATCAATTAATAGAATTAATGAGAAGCTGAAAGCATTCACCGTATGGAATGCCAAGACTATTCAAAAGCGTCATGAATTGTTGATTGTTTTAATAAAAGATATTTGGAAAACAACTCTAATTGAATAGTGAGTTAGATTTTGTTTTGGACGGTTTATCCGTCCTTTTTTGTTAAAATACGCGTATGAATATCTCCTATTTACAAACTGCATTAGAACTGGCGCACAACGCCATCGGTCTGTGTTCGCCCAATCCGCGCGTCGGTTGCGTGTTGGTCAAGGACGATCAAATCATCGGGCAGGGACATACGCAATCGGTCGGGCAGGCGCACGCGGAGGTGGTGGCGATTCGTGACGCGCAGGCGCACGGCATTGATACTGCGGGGGCGACGGCGTATGTGACTTTGGAGCCGTGTAGCCATTACGGGCGCACGCCGCCGTGCGCACACGCTTTGATCGTGGCACGGGTGGCGAAGGTGGTGGTGGCGTGTCTGGATCCGAATCCGCAGGTGGCGGGGCAGGGTGTGGAAAAATTGCGCGCCGCAGGCGTCGAGGTGGAGGTATTGCCGCCCGAGCATGAACTGGCACGAGCGGCGTATGATTTGAACATCGGTTTTATGACGCGTATGACGCAGAATCGTCCATTCACGCGGCTGAAGTGGGCGCAGAGTGCGGATGGTAAAACGGCGCTACCGACGGGGCGCAGTCAGTGGATTACGGGCGAAGCGGCGCGGCAGGACGGGCATCTATGGCGCGCGCGCGCGGATGTGGTCGTAACCGGTGTGGGTACGGTGTTACACGACGATCCGCAGTTGAATGTGCGCGGCGTGGCGCTGGTGAATCAGCCGATCAAATGTGTGGTGGATGCGTGGGCGCAAACGCCGGTGAGCGCCAAATTATTCAATGACGGTCCGGTGTGGTTGGCCTGTGCTGAGGTGGCGGAGGATCACCCACAGGCGGGTGCGTTGATGATGCGCTTGGCACTGCTGGAGCAGGAGCATGCGAATCTGACGGTGTTGCGCGTGCCGACGGTTTCAACGGCGGCGGGCGATGTATGCCATGAACGCGTGGATTTGCGTGCGCTGTGGGCGTATTTTGCCGAGCAGTCGTTCAATGAGATTCATGTCGAGGCGGGTGCAACGCTGAATGCGGCGCTATTGGCGTTGAACTTGGTTGATGAACTGCTGATGTACCTCGCGCCGCGTGTGGTGGGTGCGGGTTTGCCTGCCGCGCATTTTATGCCGTCGGTGCAGTTGGATGATTTGCAACAGGCGGGTCAATGGCGTTGGTTGGATATGCAGATTTTGGACGATGATGTGCGGCTGCGTTTGCGCAAAAAATGATGTGCCGTGGCGTATGGTTTGCGTGAAAGAAGTGGGGGCGTGATGAATCACGCCCTTATGTTTTTTGATCCTATTGAACACTTATCCGCAATGCAGGCTAAAGTGCTTGCTTATTGAGCCGGATCGCGGTATTGCCAGCGCAGCGCGTCAACTGCGTTCAGCACCTCGGGCGAGAGCGTGACGTCGTAGGCGTCAATACATTCGTCCAACTGCGCGACCGAGGTCACGCCGATGATGGTGCTGGCGACCTGTGGCTTGTGGTAGCAAAAAGCCAAAGCCAATTGCGTTGGTGTCAGGCCGTGTTCACGCGCGAGTTGGTTGTATCGGCGTGCGGCATCGAGCGCTTCGGGGCGTCCCCAGCGTTGATTGCGCATACTTTGGTAAAGGGTCATGCGCGCTTGCGCAGGGGCGTCTGCGCCGGTCAAGCCGGAGTTGTCGTATTTCCCAGTCAATAGGCCAAACGCCAGTGGTGAGTAGGCCAGCAGTGAGACGCCGAGCAGGTGCATGGTTTCGTCCAAACCATTTTCATACGAGCGGTTCACCAGCGAATAGGGGTTTTGTACACTGGCGATGCGTGGCAAATCGTGTTGCTCGGCCATGCGGATGAATTCATGCACGCCGAATGGTGTTTCGTTGGACAGCCCGACGGCTTTGACTTTGCCTGCGCGAACCAATTGTGCGAGTGCGTCCAGTTGCTCGTGCATCTGTTCGAATATCGCTGTGCTGTCACCCGCCTGTGGCTCGTAGTAAATTTTGCCAAATAGGGTGGTCGGGCGCGTCGGCCAATGGATTTGGTACAGGTCAATGACGTCGGTGTTCAGACGTTGCAGGCTGGCGTCGCAGGCGCTGAGGATGTCCGCTGCGTGCAGTTGTTCGCTGCCGCCGCGCACCCACGGCATACCGCGCGACGGGCCGGCGACTTTGGTGGCAACCGCCCAGCGTTCACGCATCCCCGGATTTTGTGCAAACCAGCGGCCAATGATGGCTTCGGTCAGGGTGTAGGTTTCGGCTTTGGCTGGTACCGAGTACATTTCGGCGGTGTCGAGGAAATTCACCCCGCGCTCCAACGAGTGCGCGAGGATGCTGTGCGCATCGATTTCATTGACCTGTTCGCCAAAAGTCATCGTGCCCAGACAAATGGGGGTGACGCTCAGGTCGCTGTGGCCGAGTGGGATGGTTTTCATGGGGTGTCCTCTTGGTAAAAATGTTAGAATCGTGCGTTGAATTCATTGATGTTCGGATGAGTAGTATAGAACCCGATTGGAGTAAAAATAAGTATGTTTACAGGAATTATCGCCGATGTGGCGCAGATTGTCGCGGTGATGCCGTTGGGTACGGACAGCCGCTGTTCGGGTATGCGCGTGACGGTGCAGACGGTGGATTTGGATTTATCCGACGTGGCGCTGGGGGATTCGATTGCCATCAATGGCGCGTGCATGACCGTGGTGACCTTGGATACAGCGGCCAAAACCTTTGCGGTCGATGTCTCGCATGAGAGTTTGAGCAAAACCAGTGGTTTGGATCGTGTCGGCCATGTGAATTTGGAAAAAGCCATGCGTCTATCTGATCGCCTCGGTGGGCATTTGGTCTCGGGGCATGTGGATGACGTCGCACGCATTGTGTCGCTCACGCCGGTGGGTGAATCGTTTGAGCTGATCTTCGCCGCGCCGATTCAATGGCGTCGTTTCCTCGCCGATAAAGGCTCGGTGACATTGAACGGCACGAGTTTGACCGTCAACCGCGTGTGGACGGATGAGACGCATGTTTTTGGCACGATCAATCTGATTCCGCACACCATGACGCATACGGTGTTTCAGTACTTAAAAGCGGGCGATGCGGTTAACTTCGAGGTCGATTTATTGGCGCGCTACGTCGATCAACTCATGCGTGGTGAACCGACAAATCACGTACAATGACGCCTATCGAAATCAACCCAATCAATCACATAGAGTATTTTTATGTCATCCCATGATGCAAGCGCAGTAGAGATCATCGATCCGAACATTCCCGCCCCCATCGAGCCGCAGGCCATGGCGAGCACCGAGGAAATCATCGCCGAGCTGAAAGCCGGTCGCATGGTGGTGCTGGTCGATGAAGAAGACCGTGAAAATGAGGGCGATTTGGTACTGGCGGCGGATTTTGTCACGCCGGCGGCGATTAATTTCATGGTCACGCACGCGCGTGGCTTGGTCTGTCTGTGTTTGACCGAAGCGCGTTGCGATGCGCTTGGTTTGCCGATGATGGTCGGCGTCGGTGAAAATGGTACGCAGTACGGTACGAATTTCACCGTCTCGATTGAGGCGCGTGAGGGCGTGACCACCGGCATTTCTGCCTCTGATCGCGCCCGTACCATCGCGGTGGCCTCCGGCGAGCAGTTCTGCGCCAGTGACATTGTGCAGCCTGGGCATATTTTCCCACTGCGCGCGCGTAATGGCGGCGTGCTGGTGCGGGCGGGGCATACCGAGGCTGGTTGCGATTTGACGCGCTTGGCCGGATTGACCTCGGCGGCGGTGATTTGCGAAATCATGAAGCCGGATGGCGAAATGGCGCGTTTGCCCGAATTAAAAGAGTTCGCGCGTGAGCACAACCTGAAAATCGGTACGATTGCCGATTTGATCGAGTACCGCAGTGCGCGCGAAAAACTGGTTGAGCGCGTCGGTCAATACACCATGCAGACCACGGTGGGTGAATTCACTGCCGTGCTGTACGAGGAGCCGACGGCGGGGCAGACGCATTTGGCGCTGGTGCATGGCGACATCGAAGGCACTGACGTCGTACCGGTGCGCGTGCATGAGCCGTTTTCGGTGTTGGATTTGCTCGATACGCAGAATACCACGCATTCCTTGTCGCTCAACAGTGCGCTGGCGCATATTCGTGAGCAAGGCGCGGGGGTCGCGGTGCTACTCAATTGTCAAGAAGCGCCGAGTCGCCTGATTACGCAATTTCAACGACTGGCGCACCCTGAAAGCGCTGCACCGAAAGTGCCGAGCGAACTGCGTTTATACGGCATCGGCGCACAAATTTTGAAGGACGTGGGTGTAAAACGCATGAATTTGCTCGGAAGTCCGCGTAAAATGCCGTCTATGGGCGGTTTTGATCTGGAAGTGGTTGGCTTTACCGCCATTGAATAATTAAGGAGAAGTGAAATGGTTGAAGAGTTTAAACCCGAAATCAACGGCGAAGGCTTGCGCATCGGCATCGTCAAAGCGCGTTTTAACGAAAATGTCGGCGAAGGCCTGTTCAACGCCTGCGTGGCCGAATTGATGGCCAAAGGTGTTGCCGAAGAAGACATCCTGTACATCACCGTGCCGGGCGCGTTGGAAGTGCCGCTGGCCTTACAAATGCTCGCGCAGTCAGAGGAATTTGACGCGCTGATCGCATTGGGCGCCGTGATTCGTGGCGAAACTTACCACTTTGATTTGGTGGCGAATGAGTCCGGCGCAGGCATCACCAAAGTCGGCTTGGATCACAATATGCCGATTGCCAATGCGATTTTGACCACCGAAAACGACGAGCAAGCCGAAGTGCGCATGGCCGAAAAAGGCGCGGAAGCAGCGCGGGTGGCGATTGAAATGGCATGTTTGTACGAGGCGTTGGACGACTTTTTGAGCTTTGTTCAGACCGAAGAATCCGAAAAAGAGGACGACTAAATGAAAAGTGCGCGTAGACGTTCACGCGAATTGGCGGTGCAGGCGCTGTACCAATGGCTGATGACCGGTGGCGACGCCGGTGCGGCCGAGGCCTACATCCGCGAAACGCCGGATTTTCACAAAGCCGACGAAGCCTATTTCAAAACCCTGTACAAAGGCGCGACGGCACAAGCTGAGGATTTGCGCGGTGCGATTGCGCCGTACATCGATCGTCCGCTGGCCGAACTCAGCCCCGTTGAACACGGCATTTTGCTGGTGGCGGCGTATGAGTTGCAAACGCAGCTGGAGGTGCCGTATAAAGTGGTGATTAACGAAGCGGTTGAAATCGCCAAAAGTTTTGGTGGTACCGATGGTTTTAAATACGTCAACGGCGTGTTGGACAAACTGGCGGCGCAAAGCCGAGCCTTGGAAGTCAACGCGGTGGGATGAGTGAACAGGCGATGAGTCATTTGGACGAATTTGCATTGATTGGCGCGTATTTTAAACGCGCCAATTCGCTTTTAGACACCGCAGCACAGGTGGATTTGGGCATAGGCGATGATGCGGCGCTGTTTCGCGTGCGTGACGGGCATCAATGCGTGGTCTCCAGCGATATGTTGGTCGAAGGACGGCATTTTTTTGCCGATGTCGCGCCCGACGCGCTCGGGCATAAGGCGCTGGCGGTGAATTTGTCCGACTTGGCCGCGATGGGGGCGCAACCCATTGGTTTTACGCTGTCGATTGGTTTACCGAGTGTGAACGAGGCGTGGCTGGCGGGATTCACTGAGGGTTTGTTCGCCATGTCCGAGCGCTTTCAGTGTCCGCTGATCGGTGGCGACACCACGCGCAGTCCCGTGCTGGTACTCAATGTTACGGTGTTTGGTCAAGTGCCGACAGGACATGCGATCACGCGCAGCGGCGCGCGCGTGGGCGACGGGATTTATGTCACGGGTGAACTGGGCGCACCGGCGTATGCGTTAGATGTGCTGCGTGAGCAAACTTCGGCAACGGATTTGATTGATTTGGCATTGGCACAGGCGCGTTTGGAGCGACCCATGCCGCGCGTGGCGTTTGCACAAGGTCTGCGCGGCGTGGCCAGCAGTATGCTGGATTTAAGTGACGGTCTGGCGGGTGATTTGCGGCATATTTTGGATGCTTGCGCTGTGGCGGCGCGGGTGGATGTGGATACCTTGCCTTTGCATCCGGCGTTGCGCGGCGTGCCAAAGGTGCAGGCGTGGCGCTATGCACTCAGCGGTGGTGATGAGTATGAGCTGTGTTTTACTGCGCCAAAGGATTCGCCAGCGGTGCAATCTGCGTTACAATCGCTGGCACAGACGCACGCGCTACGCGTGACCTGCATTGGCGAGATCGTCGCGGTCACGGAACAAGCGCCAGCCATTGTGTGGCAAGCGCGGGATGAGGCGGCTTTGGCTGAGGTGTTGGGCGGCGAAGCGCCATCGGGTTATCGCCATTTTTGAGGCCTGCCGAGCCGTTACAAATCGTCACCAATTTGTGCTTGTCATGACTGAGGTTTTTTTGCTCTGTTGATGGTTTGGCAGGTGATTGAAGTGGTTACAAAGGAATTTTGATGCAACAAACACGTTTTCAATGGATGTTGATTCATCCGGCGCACATGATCGCTCAGGGCATGGGTTCGGGCTTGCTGCATCCGGCCTCGGGGACTTGGGGGACTTTGGTCGGCTGGGTGTTTTTTGTCTTTTTAAATCAAACGTTTATCCAGTGGTCGTGGATGTGGTGGCTGATTTTGGCCGTGTCATTCCCGATTGGTGTTTGGGCCTGCGGCGTGACCGGCAAGCAAATGGGTGTGCAGGACGATTCGTCGATTGTATTCGACGAAATTTGGGCGTTTTGGCTGGTGTTGGCAATGCTTTCGCCGATGCATTTTAGCTTTTTGGAGCAGTCGATTGCGTTTGGTTTGTTTCGCCTGTTTGATATTTGGAAGCCGTATCCGATTCGCCAAGTCGATGCGCGGGTCAAAGGTGGCTTTGGTGTGATGATTGATGATGTGTTGGCGGCGTTGTATACCTTGCTGGTGTTTTCGGCTGGTGTGCAATTGTATCAATGGCTGGTTCGATAAATCGGGTGGGTGATGAATGCGTCTGTGACCACGTTGGTATTGCTGTTGGCGGAACGTCTGCGCGCGTTGAACTGGTGCATGGCGACCGCTGAGTCGTGTACGGGCGGAGGCATTGGTTATTATTTGACCGAATTGGCGGGCGCATCCGATTGGTTCGCCGGTGGCGTTTTGGCTTATAACAATGCGGTCAAGCAGGATGTGCTGGGCGTTTCGGCACAAACCTTGTTAACCGATGGTGCGGTCAGTGAAGCCACGGTGGCGCAGATGGCCGAGGGCGTGTTTCGTGTGATGCGCGCCGATTGTGCCGTTGCGGTCAGCGGTATCGCAGGGCCGGGCGGTGGCACGGCGGATAAGCCGGTAGGTACGGTGTGCTTTGCGTGGGCGTGGCGCGATGAGATTGGCAACACGCATGTGCGCACGCATCGTGCGCAGTTCATCGGCAATCGCAGTGAGGTGCGGATGCAAACGGTGCTGCGCGCGCTCGAAGGATTGATTGAATTGTGTGCGCAAGTGCACAAAAAACGCCCCGTGTCTGATGATTTGATCGGCCCGTCTGCCGGTGCGACGCACTGGGTGTGAATGATGAGTCTGCCGAGTTGTCGCATGGGTTGCGCGGCGTGTTGCATTGCGCCGTCGATTTCTTCCGCCATACCCGATATGCCGGATGGTAAACCGGCTGGCGTGCCGTGCGTTCAATTAGATGAGCGCGGGCTGTGCCGAATTTTTGGTGATCCGCGCCGTCCGAAAGTTTGCGGCAGTTTGCAGCCGAGTGTCGCCATGTGCGGCGAGGCAAAGGACGTGGCGGCGACACGCGAGCACGCATTGCGCTATTTAAGCGAATTAGAACAATTGACCCGAATGTGATGGAAACAATATGAAACAGATGAATCGTATGGTAATTTGGCTGGCGCAGGCGCGTCGTTGGTGGGCGTTGCTGCTCCTATCGTTGGGCGTACTGGTGACGGTTTCGGCCTGCGGCTTTTTATCCTCGCCGAAAACGATTTACGTTAATCAAAGTATTTTGCAATCCGCGACCAACAAAAAATGGGATACGATTCCCAAAACCATGCGTGAGAATGGACTGAATGCGGAGCAACCGCAAATCATTTTGATGCCCGACAAACAGCGCATCGGTGCGAAATTCATCGCTACGGTGGATACGGGACTGGGCATGAATATAACCGGCGACATGCAAATGTCGGGTGTGCCCGAGTACAGCCGAGAGTTACAAGCGATTGTTTTGAAAGACTTTACCGTGGATTCGTTCAATGCCAAACACATTCCGGCGATACTGGATAATGTGGTGCGCGGCATGGTGCAGCGCACGGTGGGCAAAAAATTCGGCTTAAATTTGCCCATCTATACCCTCACGCCGGAGCAATTATCGTTTGCGGGTAAAGAATGGGTTCCGGAAAAAATGGTGATTGAGCAGGAGCGCCTGTCCATCACGCTGCAACCGCATGATAAACCGTAAGCACATCTAATCTTCGCTTCGTCAAGTGCGCATTCATGGCGCATGGGTGACGTTTCTTTTCGCGGCAACCGAGCTTGCCGCATTTTTTGTAGTGGACTGTATGCCGACACCTTTTTTAATGGCTTTGTACCTTGCCGCCGCTTGGGGCGGCTCGTTTTTATTTATGCGAGCGAGTGCGCCGGTGTTCGGCGCCGTGCCGCTGATTTTTATCCGCGTGGCGTTGGCGGGGCTGATGTTATTGCCGCTGATGTGGGTGCAGGGCGGGATGCGCATTTGGCGTGAAAATTGGCTGAGAATTGCGATTGTGGGTAGCCTGATTACCGCGATTCCGTTTTGTATGCTGTCGTGGGCGACGCTGAGCCTATCGGCGGGCGTAACCTCGGTGTTGAATGCGACCACGCCGCTGATGGCGGCGCTGTGGGCGATTCCGCTGATTGGTGAAAAAATGACCGTGCGGCGGGCGCTGGGTTTGTCTCTGGGTTTGGTCGGCGTATTGATTTTGACCCTTGGCCAAGGCAAGGGTTTTCATGTGCAGGACGCGGTGTTGCCGGTATTGGCGTCATTGCTGGCGACCGCGTGCTATGGCTGGTCCACACACATGTCGCGCATTTGGCTGGCGCATGTACCGCTGCTGGTGATGAGCTGCGCCGGTTTGCTCAGCGGTGCGGTGATTCTGGCGCCACTGGCGTGGTGGTTGTGGCCGAATCATGCAATTGCACCCTCGGCGTGGGGCATGGCTTTGGGTTTGGCGGTGTTTAGCACAGCGATTGCGTATTTGGTGTTTTACCGTTTGATTGCTTTGTGGGGCGCGACCAAAACCACGTCGGTGACGTATTTGGTTCCGGTGTTTGGTATGCTGTGGGGCTGGCTATTTTTGCGCGAGCCGATTACTTTGACTATGATTTTGGGCGGTTTGGTGATTATCACGGGCGTGATGGTGCTCAACAGCGGCAAGCGGGTTCAGAAACTCGCTCGCTAAATGCCTTGAATAGCCGAGCTTGTGCCGTAGATGGGGGCGTGGTAAAATCCGCGCCGTCATTCGGGAGTAGCCTCTCTTTTCTGCGATTTTTCTAAAAAGATACCCATGTCAACATACTTGCGAACACATCGCATGGCATGGGTGATTCTCTGATTCGAATTGGGCAAGACTTATGACCATATCATCGCTTTTGATCGGAAGCGATGGCATGGTCATTTATTTTTGTCCGATCGGAGTTTTCTCATGGAACAACAAGCTTTTATTGTATCGACCAGCGTTGTCGCTTTGGCTGAAATGGGTGACAAAACCCAGTTGCTGTCGCTGATTTTGGCCGCGCGTTACCGCAAACCCATGCCGATTGTGTTGGGTATTTTGGTAGCGACTTTACTCAATCATGCGATGGCCGGCGCTTTGGGCGCATGGTTGTCCAGCTTGATGCGTCCCGAGGTGCTGAATTGGGTCATGGCGGCGGCTTTCATTGTCATGGGTTTGTGGATTTTGGTGCCGGATAAGCTGGATGAGGATGACGTCGCCGCGCCGAAACAGCAAATGGGTGTGTTTTTTGCCACAGTGACCGCATTTTTTTTGGCGGAGATGGGTGATAAAACGCAGTTTGCGACCATTGCCTTGGCGGCGCAATACTCAAATGTATTCTCCGTGGTGTTGGGCACGACTTTGGGCATGATGATGGCCAATGCGCCCGCCGTGTACCTCGGTAATCGCTTTGCCCAACGCTTGCCTACGAAAATTATCCACATTATCGCTGCAATTATTTTCATTGCCATTGGGGTGTTGACCGCTGTCAAAGTGTGGTTGTAAATCAGCGCCAAGCGCCTTCAATTTCATCCAAATCAGCCAAGCAAAAACGAACGTTCATGCGGTTTATTTTTATAAATCAATGACTTATGTGTGTTATATTCTTTTCTGTCAAAAATGACAGAAGGAGAATAGAAGATGAGTCAAACGCGAGTGGGTGCGATTTTACCTGCGCAACCTGTGGCAGAAGATGCACCGTTACCGTCGCGCAAGGTGTTGCGTTCTTGGTTATTGGATTTGGCCGAAAAGACCACGGCATTACCGATTGTTTTGTTGGTGGTTGATTACATTATTTATGGCGCATTGATTGCGGCGGCGATTGCCGCACCGCATTGGTCACTGCGTCTATTGGCCGGTTTGCTTGCCGGTTTTTGGATTGGCCGCTTGTTTGTCATCGGTCACGATGCCTGTCATCAAGCCTATACACCCGATAAGAAGCTCAATAAATGGCTCGGGCGCATTGCTTTTTTACCTTCATTAAGCCCGTATAGCCTGTGGGATGTAGGGCACAACGTGATGCACCACGGTTATACCAACCTCAAAGGTGTGGATTTCGTCTGGATGCCTTCGTCTGTAGCGGAATATCAGCAAATGAGCGCAGGCCGTCGTTTTATGGAGCGTATTTACCGCAGCGGCTGGGGGCCGTCCTTGTACTACATGATCGAAATCTGGTGGAATAAGATGTTCTGGCCGAACAAAAAGGTTCAACCCGCGCGTCGCCCAGCCTTTTTCTGGGATAACGTATTGGTCAGCGTGTACGCCGTGATTTGGCTTGCGGTGGTGGTTTTCGGTGCATTGGCCGCAAATGTCAGCGTATGGTCGGCGATTATTACCGCGTTTATCGTGCCGTTTGTGTTCTGGAATGGCATGATCGGTGTGGTGGTTTATATGCACCACACGCATGAACGCATCAAATGGTATGACGACAAGGCCGCTTGGCTGGCGTCACAACCGTTTGTCACGACCACCGTGCATTTGACCTTCAAATACGGCTTTGGCGGCGCAGTGCATCACATCATGGAGCACACGGCGCATCATTTGGACGCGACGATTCCTTTGTATAAATTGAAAGAAACGCAACAGCGTTTGGAGGATTTGTTACCGAATCGCATCGTGGTGCAGCCGTTTTCATTCGCTTGGTACTGGCGTACCGCACGCAACACCAAGCTGTATGATTATGAAAACCAACGCTGGTTGACCTTTGACGGCAAGCTTGCTTTTACCTCATGATCTGAAATGATGCAAAAAACCCGCTGAATGAATCTCAGCGGGTTTTTTATCATGGCCAATTTATCTAAAGAATTTAAAGCACAGCGGATAATCCCAAACTTGGCCATCGCGTGCTTTGAGCGCCGCAATGATTGGGAAGATGACCGCCAAAATGCCCAATATCCACAGCAGGAAAAAGCCGATCAGCAATAAGCACAGTGGCAAAGCGATTGCGCCCCAGATGATGTAGGACACGATCGCATTGGCCACCACTTTGCCGTGGGCATCAATGCCGGGCAACTCGGTTTTTTTCCATTGCCAGATGATGATCGGCACGATAAAGCCCAAAACCGGTAAAACGAAACCGAGCAGGGTTGATAAGTGCAGTAACACCGCCCACTGACGGGTTTCTTCGGTTTTGCCATTATTCATATCGGGTAAACCGTTTGCTTCAAGCGTATTCATAAGCGCTCCTCTGAATGAGTCGAAAAACACATGAATGCGTGTACGACGTACGGATTCACATGAACTTACCCACTACATGGTGTCGCATAGGACTATTTCAAGCCCTATTGCCTTGGCATGGCCGTCCTACGTTTTATCCTTACGCGAGGTGTCAGCACTGGCGGTCAGAGCCGCAGGGTGGCGTGAGCGGTGGTGGTTGTGGCGGAACTGGCGCGGTTGGAACAGCAACAGCGACAACTCCTCCAGCGCCTCCTTGTACACCGAGCGTTTGAACTCAATCACCTCATCCAGCGGGATCCAATAATCATTCCAACGCCAAGCATCAAATTCAGGATGAGTACTTGCCCGTAGATTCACATGATGGTCGCGCCCGACCAAGCGCAGCAAAAACCAAATCTGCTTTTGACCTCGGTAATGGTTGCGAAAATCCCGCCGCACCCAGCGGTTCGGGACATCGTAGCGCAGCCAATTGCGTGTGCGACCAATAATCTGTACGTGCTCGGGCAGCAGCCCGATTTCCTCATATAACTCGCGCAACATGGCTTGTTCGGGGTTTTCACCATGGGCAATGCCGCCTTGCGGAAACTGCCACGCATGTTCGCGGATGCGCTTGCCCCAGAATACCTGATTGCGCGAATTGACCAAAATGATGCCGACATTTGGGCGATAACCTTCTTTGTCGAGCATAATTTCCTCAATAAATGATTTACAATACGACAATTATAGCGTGATTCGCTGGCCAATGAGAAAACTTTGCGGTCAGGCAAAAAGCGAACGAACGTAATAATTTCCAAAATTATCTTTATATTCAACAAACTATTATAGAACTACCGCCCATTTTCCAAAGAAAATCATGAAAGCCAGTCAATTTTTCATCTCCACGCTCAAAGAAGCGCCCGCCGAAGCGGAAATCATCAGTCATCAACTCATGATCCGTTCCGGCATGATCAAACGTGTCGGTAGCGGCATTTACACCCTGATGCCGATGGGGCTGCGCAGCGTGCGCAAAGTCGAGCAAATCGTACGCGAGGAAATGAATCGCGCGGGCGCGATTGAACTGCTCATGCCTGCGGTGCAACCGGCCGAGCTGTGGCAAGAATCCGGTCGCTGGGAGCAATACGGCCCTGAATTGCTGCGTTTCAAAGACCGCCACGAGCGCGATTTCGTGGTGGGCCCGACGCACGAAGAGGTCATTACCGACGTGGCGCGGCGTGAAATCAAATCGTACAAACAACTGCCGGTCAATTGGTATCAAATTCAGGCGAAATTCCGCGACGAAATTCGTCCGCGCTTTGGCGTGATGCGCGGACGCGAATTCATCATGAAGGACGCGTACTCCTTCGATAAAGACGCGGACAGCTTGAAGCACAGTTACGACAAAATGTTCAACGCCTACATGGCGATTTTCACCCGATTGGGTTTGAATTTCCGCGCGGTGGCGGCGGATAACGGCTCGATTGGCGGCTCCGGCTCGCACGAATTCCACGTGATCGCTGAAACCGGTGAAGACGATATTGTTTACAACCCGAATTCCGACTATGCGGCGAACATCGAAGCCGCCGAAGCAGTTTGCCTGCTGGGCGAGCGTGCGGCAGCGACGCAAACGCTGGTCAAAACCTCCACGCCGAATCAGGCCAAATGCGAGGACGTGGCCAAATTCCTCAATGTGCCGCTGAGTACCACCATCAAATCATTGGTGTTGGCGCAGGATGTTGAGGACGACGCGGGGCAGATCCAAACTACCGTGATTTTGGTGCTGTTGCGCGGCGATCATGAGTTAAACGAAATCAAGGCGGCTAAAGTTTTGGGCGAAACCCGCTTTGCCACCGAGGCCGAAATCATGGCGCATTTTTCCACCAAGCCGGGCTACATCGGGCCGGTCGCGACGACTTTGCCGGTGCGCGTGGTGGTTGATCGCACGGTGGCGAATATGGCGGATTTCGTCTGTGGTGCGAACGATGAAGGTTTTCACCACGTTGGCGTGAACTGGGGGCGCGATTTGCCGGAGCCGGATGAGATTGCGGATTTGCGCAATGTGGTGGCGGGCGACCCTGCGCCGGATGGCAATGGCACTTTGGCCATTTGTCGCGGCATTGAGGTCGGTCATGTGTTCCAACTCGGCACGAAATATTCTGAAGCCATGAACGCGACCTTCCTCGATGAAAACGGCAAACCGCAACCGTTCGTCATGGGCTGCTATGGCATTGGCGTGACGCGCATTCTCGGTGCGGCGATTGAGCAAAACTACGACGCGAAAGGCATCATCTGGTCGGAAGCGATTGCGCCATTTGAAGTGGTGATTTGCCCCGTAGGTGCGGACAAAAGCGAAGCCGTGGCGCACACCGCACAAACGGTTTATCAAGAGTTACTCAACGCGGGCGTGGATGTGATTCTGGACGACCGTGGCGAGCGTCCGGGCGCGATGTTTGCCGACTGGGAGTTGATCGGCGTGCCGCATCGCATCACCATTGGCGACCGAGGTTTGAAAGAGGGCGTAGTCGAATACCAAGCACGACGCGATTCTGCGTCTGGTGAGCCAGCGGCTAAAATCGAGGTGGCGGATGTTGTCGCGCATGTCGTTGCGAATGTCGCGGCACAATTAAAATCATAAAAGGCTGGTCGTGGCGCAAGCAAGTCGCAGCAGTCGCACAATAGGATGCGGTTTGCGACGCTTGGGCGTTGCGCTGGCGTTGTCGTTGACGTGTGTCGCGCACAGCGCCTTGGCCGGTGCGCAACGCGAGGAAGCATTGGCCGATAGTGTGCGCACCTTACTGCGTCAGTCCATTTCGGCTGGCTTGCCCAACCAGCGGCCCTTTGTCAGCGCGGCAGAATATCAGGCTTTTGTGAATTGGCACGCGCGGGTTCAGCCGCGTTTGAGTCGCTTTGTCGCGCAGCCGCACCTGCAAACGCAATTACTGTCCATCGTCGATTATGAAGCGCGCCGCGCCGGTTTGGATCCCGATTGGGTATTGGCGGTGATTGAGGTCGAAAGCCGCTTTAATCCGCGCGCTACCAGTTCGGCCAATGCGCGTGGTTTGATGCAGGTTATGCCGTTTTGGACGAAAGCGATTGGTGACGGACAGGTGCGTGCGTTGCACAATGCGCGCATCAATATTCGCTACGGTTGCGTGATTTTGCGCCACTACCTCGATCAGGAGCAGGGCGATTTGGTGCGGGCGCTGGCGCGCTATAACGGTAGTTTGGGACAGTTGAACTATCCTGCGAAGGTTTTGAATGCGTTGGCGCAATGGCGTCATGATGGTCAATAGAGTGTTGGATTATTTATTTTTTAGTATAGGTATGTATGGAAACCAGTTTTGCCGCTGCGGCGGTTTTGTTGTTTTTGGTCGTTGATCCCTTGGGTAATATTCCGCTGTTCAGCGGAATTTTAAATCGTTATTCGATTCGCAAACGTCGCCGCATCATTGTGCGCGAAACCATTATTTCGTTTTTTGTGCTGTTGCTGTTTATGCTCACGGGGCAACGCTTTTTGCAGATCATGCATTTGAGCGAATGGGCGTTGCAAATCGGTGGTGCGGTGGTGCTGTTTTTGATTGCGATTCGCATGATTTTCCCACACCCCGAGGGGATTATGGGTGTGGCGTCCAGCGATCAGGAGCCGTTCATTGTGCCGTTATCGATTCCGGGGATGGCGGGGCCATCGTCAATGGCGACGGTGATGTTGCTCGCGGCGCAGGCGCCGAATCATCTGGGGCAAATGGTCGGGGCGCTGTCGGTGGTGATGGCGGCAACGGGTGTGATTTTGTATTTTGCTGATGTGGTGCAGCGGCGTTTGGGCGATCGCTTTACGGTCGCGATGGAACGCCTGATGGGGATGATTTTGGTGGCGGTGTCGGTGCAGATGTTGCTCACTGGGGTGAATGTGTATTGGCAGAGTTTGCGTTAAGTGCTCATATTTTGAATCCCTAATCAAAAATGCCACCGTCGCTCAAGACGGTGGCATTTTTTGCGTTACGCCTGTGTCGCTTATCAGCGTTTCAGGTGCAAAAACTGCATGTGTCGCTCGTATTGATTCAGGATGTCGGCGATGATTTGCTCCTTGGTGTAGCCGAGCAAATCGTACTCTTGGCTACCTTCGCTGAGATACACCTCGGCGCGGTAGTATTTATCCTGCTCTTGTAGCGAGGCGATATTGGTGGATTGCTCCAAGGCAAACACGGGTTTGATTGCCTCGACCAAGTACACTTGATAGACAAAATCCACTTCCTCGCCGTGTAGCACTTCAAAGCTCAGGTGATCGCCCAGACTCTCGTCCTCATCGTGATGTACTACCTTGGTTTCGATGCCTTGCTTGTTCAACTCTTGCGCCACGCCCAGCATGGCCGGATGGACTTTGTACTGCATGAATTTTTTTGCCTCGTGCAAGCTGGGGAAATTCACAATGCGCGCCAGACGCTCGCGCCAGAGCAGGCCGTTGCCAATCGGCGCAGGCATATCCACGCCGGAGGCTTTGCGTTTATGTCCTTCCTGACGCAGGCTCGACCACATTGACAGCATATAAATCAACAGAATGAACGAAAACGGCAAGCCGGCGATGACCGAGACCGATTGCAATGATGCAAAGCCACCGGCGAACAGCAAGCCCAGTGTGATCAAACCAGTGGCGGCAGCCCAGAACAAACGCAACCAAATGGGCGCGTCAATCTCTGATGACAAATTTTTCGAGCTTAGATTGGCCAAAACCAGCGCTCCCGAGTCAGCCGAAGTCACGAAAAAAATCAAACCAATGATAACCGCGGCCAATGACCAGATTGAGGCATACGGATAATGCTCAAATAGGCGGAACATCCCCATTGCCGGATCCTCCAGCGCCGCTTGTCCTACTTCCACAGCACCGTGGCTGACCAGATCAATCGCGCTGTTGCCAAAAATCGAGAACCACGCAAAGATAAAACCCAGCGGAATGAACATCACGCCAAAGACAAATTCGCGCAAGGTACGACCACGCGAAATCCGCGCGATAAACAATCCGACGAACGGCGCCCAAGCGACCCACCACGCCCAGAAAAAGATCGTCCACGAGGCTTTCCACTCCGCACCGGCGGCGCCTTCGTAAGCGTAGACATCAAAGGTTTTACCAATAATATTTTGGAAATAATCACCGACGTTTTGCGAAAATGCATTGAGCAAAAACGCGGTTGGTCCAAACACCAGCAACGCAATCAACAGCAATGTCGCCGCGCCCATATTGATTTCCGACAAACGTCGCACACCGCGCTCCACGCCAGTCATGGCGGAGAGACCAGCGATCACGATCACACCGATAATAATCAAGGACTGCACCAGTTTACTCGACTCGATGCCAAACACATGCGTCAGCCCCGCGTTCACCTGCAAAATCCCAATCCCCAAACTGGTGGCAATCCCCAACAGCGTGCAGACCACGCCGAAGGTATCGACGCTGTGGCCGAGCCAACCCTCCGTGCGCTCCTTGCCAAACACCGGCAGCAGCGCGCTGCGCAAGGCCAACGGCAGGCGGTGGCGATAGGCAAAATACGCCAAGGTCATACCGATCAGCGCGTAAATGCCCCAGCCGTGCAAACCCCAATGCAAAAACGTCTGCGCAATGGCGGCACGCGCGGCCTCCGGCGTTGCCCCTTCGCCCATGCTCGGCGCAAGGTAATGAGCCAACGGCTCAGACACCCCGAAAAACAACAGGTCAATGCCGATACCAGCGGAGAACAACATCGCCGCCCAAGTGATGAATGGAAAGTCTGGTTTATCGTGGTCTTGCCCCAATTTGATATTGCTGTAGCGCGACAAACCGACATACAGCGCGAATAGGCTGTAGGCTGCGACGACCAACATATAGTACCAACCGAAATAGTCGGAAATCCAAGTCATGGCGCGACCCAGCACGTTTTCGCTGATGCTGGGAAAGGCGATGGTCAACGCAATTAGTACGACCGAAATCAGGGACGAGGCGGCAAAAACCGTTTTGTTTAAAGTGGATGTGGTTGATGTGGTTAATGTACTGCCACCGTCATGAGCAGGTGTTTGTGGGCTATGCATGCAGGCTCCTTTTTATCTTTTTTAAGCCACGCTGTTGGCGCGTTGTGGGGTGGCGCGCGGCGCAAGGCCATTCGCTTGAAAATAATTGACTTCGGCGCGTGGCAAAGTGGCTTTACCACGAATCTGATCGGCGATTTTTTCTGCCAACATGATGGTGGTGGCGTTCAAATTACCGGTGATGATGTTCGGCATGATGGACGCATCAACCACGCGCAAACCGTTTAGGCCATGCACGCGCCCTTGGCCGTCCACCACCGCGTCGTTGCCCTGACCCATCGCGCAGGTGCAGGACGGGTGATAGGCGGTTTCGGCGTGTTGGCGCACATATTCGTCCAATTGCGCATCGGTGCGAATGTCCTCGGTCGGGGTAATGATGCGCCCACGGTAGGCATCCAGCGCGGGTTGATTCATGATCTCGCGGGTGATGCGGATGGCGGCGCGAAACTCTTGCCAATCCTGCTCATGCGACATGTAGTTGAACAAAATACTGGGGTGCTGCTTGGGGTCGCGTGAGGTGAGTTTGATGCGCCCTCGGCTGAGCGAGCGCATTGAGCCAACGTGTGCTTGGAAACTGTGCGACTTGCTCGCATTGCGCCCGTCGTAGCGCACGGCGATGGGTAGGAAATGGTATTGGATGTTGGGCCATGCGAATCGTTCATCACTGCGGATGAAGCCGCCTGCTTCGAAATGGTTGCTCGCGCCCAAACCGGTTCCGGTGAATAGCCATTGCGCCCCGATCGCTGGTTTGTTCCACCATTGGGTCGCGGGGGCGATGGACACGGGCTGTGTGCATTCGTATTGCATGTACAGTTCCAAATGGTCTTGCAGGTTATTGCCGACACCGGGTAAATCCAAAATTTCGCTGATGCCCGCTTCGTGTAACCAAGCGCCCGGCCCGACGCCGCTGCGTTGCAAAATCTGCGGTGAGGCAATCGCCCCCGCGCTGAGGATGACCTCGCGCGTGGCGTAGGCGCTGTGTATTTGTCCTCGGTGCTCAAAGCGCACACCGCAGGCGCGCAGGCCGTCAAATAGGATGACGTCGGTCAGTGCTTGGGTGTGGATGGTCAGATTGGGACGGCCTTTGGCCATGTCCAAATAACCGCGTGCGGTCGAAGCGCGGCGTCCATTGCGTGTGACGAAGCGATCCATGGGGCCGAAACCTTCTTGCTGAAAGCCGTTCAAATCATCGGTGCGCGGATAACCGGCTTGCTCACCAGCGCGTATCATGGCCTCGAATAAAGGATTGGCGTTGGGCTTGGCGGTGGTGACTTCAATCGGGCCGTCGCCGCCGTGGTATTCATTCGCGCCCGCATCGCGTGCTTCGGAGCGTTTAAAGTAGGGCAAGCAGTCCAAATACGTCCAATCGCTCAGACCATCGATTTTCGCCCAATGGTCAAAATCCAGCGCATTGCCGCGGATGTAGCACATGCCGTTAATCAGCGACGAGCCGCCCAAACCTTTGCCGCGACCACAGTCCATCACGCGATGATTCATATACGGCTCAGGGTCAGTTTTGTAGCCCCAGTTGTAAGTAGTGCCTTGCAAAGGCATCGCCAGCGCGGCAGGCATCTGCGTGCGAAAATCCAGTCGGTAGTCGGGCAAACCCGCCTCCAGCAGCAGCACGCGCATGTTTGAGTCTTCGGTCAAGCGCGCGGCCAATACATTGCCCGCACTGCCTGCGCCAATGATGATGTAGTCGTATTCCTGAGTGGTTTTTTTGCTCATTGTCGTCCTCATGGAGTGAATGTAGGTCGCCGATCCTGCGATTGGATGGGCGGTTTGAATAAGGCTTAGATAAAGCTTAGATAAGGCTTAGGTAGAACAAGGCTTAGAACACCGATACAAATTCGCCCAGTTCGACCTGAATGGCCTTGGTCTGGGTGTAATGCAACAGCGTTTGCATACCGTTTTCACGGCCAATGCCGGATTGTTTGTAGCCACCGACCGGCATCGGCGCGGGTGATTCGCCCCACGTATTGATCCAGCAAATACCGGCCTGAAGCTGCGCGATCACGCGGTGCGCGCGTTTCAGATCGGGTGTGACGACACCGGCGGCCAAGCCGTATTCGGTCGCGTTGGCGCGCGCGATGACCTCATCTTCGGATTCAAAGCCCAAAATACTCATCACCGGACCGAAAATTTCTTCGCGCACAATCCGCATGTCGTCGTGGCAATCGGTGAATACAGTCGGCGCGACGTACGCGCCACTGCGCCATGATGGGTCTAATGCCTCACCGCCGCACAGCAGGCGCGCGCCTTCCTGTATGCCGCTGCGGATGTATTCCAAAACCTTATCCCGATGGGCAAAGCCAATCACGGGGCCGAAATTGGTATTCGGATCAAGCGGATCGCCCATGCGAATGCGTGCGACGCGCGCGCTGATGGCGTCTTCAAATGCCGCTTTGATGGACTGATGGACAAATACCCGCGTGCCGTTGGTACAGACTTGGCCGCTGCTGTAAAAATTCGCCATCATCGCGATGTCCGCCGCCAGCTCAATGTCCGCGTCGGCAAACACGATCAGCGGCGATTTACCGCCCAGCTCCATCGTCACGTCTTTCAGGCTCGATTGCGCCGCCTGCGCCATGACGTGTTTGCCGGTCGGGACGCTGCCGGTGAATGATACTTTGGCAATGTCGGGGTGCGTGCACAGGTGCTGTCCGACCCGTGCGTCGCCCAAAACCACGTTGAATACGCCGTCAGGCAAACCGGCCTCGGTGAATATTTCCGCCAGTTTCAAGGCTGTGAGTGGCGTCAATTCGCTCGGTTTGAACACCACGGCGTTGCCCGCCGCCAGTGCGGGTGCTGCTTTCCACATAGCAATTTGCATCGGGTAATTCCACGCGCCGATGGCGGCGATCACGCCGAGCGGCTCTTGGCGCGTGTAGACGAAGCTACTTTCGCGCAGCGGGATTTGCCGCCCTTCAATCGCGACGGCCAAACCGGCGTAATACTCGAGCACATCCGCGCCGGTGTGAATGTCCACGCTGGCGGTTTCGCTGATCGGTTTGCCGGTGTCGAGGGTTTCCAAATGCGCCAATTCATCATTGCGCTCGCGTAGCAGTGCCACAGCGCGGTGCAGAATGCGGCTGCGCTCCACGGCGGTTTTGCTCGCCCAATACTTTTGCCTCGCTTGCGCACAGCGCACGGCGGCGTTGACTTCATCGACGTCGGATAATTGAATCTGCGCGAGCGTTTCGCCGGTCGCTGGATTGGTGCTGTGACCGATTTCTGCGTTCGCACACGCGGGTACATAACGGCCATTTAGGTAGGCGGTGTGTAGCTGCATTTTTGTCCTTTCTTATCAATTTAATTCTTTTTTAATACATTTTGATTAAAAAATAGGATACTTAATTGTTATTATTAAAATAATAGTTATTTTTACTTTAAAGCAGTTTCGTGTCATTTTTATGGAATTTAGGTGCTAAGGTATATTTCTTTCGGTTGTGGTTTTTAGGACGCATGATGGAGTGATTTGAGTGACAAAGGCGCGGCGGTTTAATCAATCGGTCATAAACCGCTTGTAGCATGACCCCATGAGCACAAACAGGGGAAATCATGCAGATGAACGAGTTTGAACCACCAGTGGAGCCGCCGGTAGCCGAGATCAAACGCCACCGTACCTTGTGGCTATCGGACATCCATTTGGGCACGAAGGATTGTCAGGCGCACGCCTTGCTGGACTTTCTGGCGCACAACGAAGCGGAGTGCATTTATTTGGTCGGTGACATCATTGATGGCTGGCAGTTGAAAAAGCGCTGGTACTGGCCGCAGGCGCACAATGATGTGATTCAAAAACTCCTGCGCAAGGCGCGCAAAGGCACGCGCATCGTATTCATCCCCGACAATCACGATATGTTTGTGCGCGACTTTCTCAAATACACGCCGAATCTGGCTGTCGGGGGAATAGAGGTGGCGGACGAAGTGATTCACACCACTGCGGACGGGCGACGCATTTGGATCCTACACGGCGATTTATTCGATGGTGTGGTGCAAAACATGCAGTGGCTGGCCAAACTCGGCGACGAGCTGTATATGTTTGCGCTCAAAGCCAATCGCTGGCTCAATCTGTGGCGCGCGAAAATAGGGCTGGAGTATTGGTCGCTGTCACAATTTCTCAAAGACAAGGTCAAAAACGCGGTCAGCTATATTGATGACTTTGAAAACGCCGTTGCCACCGAAGCGGCGCGGCGCAATTGCCAAGCGGTACTGTGCGGCCACATTCACAAAGCGAAAATCCGCGACATCAATGGCGTGACGTATCTGAACAGCGGCGATTGGGTCGAAAGTCTGACCGCGATTTCCGAGGATGCCAGCGGCCATTTGGCGGTCGAATACTGGTGCTGCGCACCGAAAAAAGTTAAAAAACCGAAGAAGCAAAAAAACCAACAGCCGGTTGATGGTTTGGTGGTTCCTGAGCTGATGAGCGCCTTTGATCCGCTGGTGATTGAGCAGGTAGCGCAAGAGCAGATTCAGACAGCGGGCACAGAGCGGCAAAAACAGCCCGAAACCGTTCATTCATCATCAAGATAAGGATGACCATGAAAATACTGATCGTCACCGACGCATGGCTACCGCAGGTCAATGGCGTGGTACGCACCATACAGGCAACCAATCGCGAGTTAGAAAAACTGGGGCATGAGGTGGTGATGATTACGCCGCAACTGTTTCGCACTGTGGCGTGCCCGACGTATCCCGAAATTCGCCTGTCGCTGTTTCCGTTCAAACGTGTGGCGCAGATCATTCACGCCGAGCAAGCCGACGCGATTCACATCGCCACCGAAGGGCCGCTCGGCCTTGCCGCGCGCGCGTATGCGAAAAAGCATGATTTACCGTTCACCACCGCCTACCATACGCGCTTTCCCGAGTATGTGCGCGCCCGATTCGGCGTACCGTTGAGCTGGACGTATCGGTTTTTACGCTGGTTTCATGCGCCCGCGCAGGCCATGCTCGCGCCGACCGAGGTCGTGGCGCGTGATTTGGCGCAATACGGCTGTCGCAATGTGCAGATGTGGACGCGCGGCGTGGACACCGAGCATTTTTATCCACGCACCGAGCGTGTGCTCAACAGTGCCGAGCCGATTTTTCTGTACGTCGGGCGCGTGGCGGTAGAGAAAAACATCGAGGCCTTTCTCAAGCTCGATTTACCCGGCAGTAAATGGGTGGTCGGCGAAGGCCCCGCGTTGGCGAAACTCAAACAGCAGTTTCCCGAGGTGCATTATTTGGGCGTGCTGGACGCCGAACGGCTGGCGCAGGTGTATTCGTCGGCGGATGCGTTTGTCTTTCCGAGTTTGACCGATACCTTTGGCTTGGTGCTGCTGGAGGCGCTTGCCTGTGGTACGCCCGTTGCGGCGTATCCCGTTACAGGGCCGATTGATGTGATCGGTGAGAGTGCGGCGGGCGCGCTGGATGAGGATTTACGCATGGCTTGTTTGCGCGCATTGCATATCGAGCCGGTGGTTGCGCGTGCGCATGCGGAACGCTTTTCGTGGCGCGCCTGTACCGAGGAATTTGTGCGCCATCATCTGCCGCAACATCAAGCTCAAGCGGTCAAGGTCAATGCCGAGGTTGGTGTGGTTTGATGGTGAGTTAAAGGCGTGAAAGGGTACAATCATAGAGCGCAATCATGCGCTTAGAGGCTGTGACAAAGTGGCATTTTGGCTTAATAGAATTCCGTTCCTCGTTCCCACGCTCTAGCGTGGGAATGTACATCGCTATTTTCTTGATATCCCGCTCTCCGCCGCGGGACTTTTTTGGCTACGGCCGCTGACGCTTAACATTGCTATGCAATGTTAGCCTGCGCCGCAATCACTTTACAAGTAAAGTGATTGTGTCTTGATCAAAAAAGTAGTCAAAACGAAGTTTCAGTGAAGACT
>CAXYYC010000027.1:0-33645 GCA_964293815.1 uncultured Burkholderiaceae bacterium | reverse complement strand
CATTTGACACCTCTTGTTTACGTTAATAGGTGTCCGTCAAATCGAGGGCAGATCAGGGACGGCGGTTTCTATGTGATGATTGTCGGTGGTATTTTGGCATGTATCTTGTTGCTCATCACCATGGTCGAAGAGGCCAAACACAAAGCACGAATCGCTGAAGAAGACCGTTTGGTTAAATAATTACTAAACAAATCACTCAAGCAAACCTGAAAGGAGCGCACATGCGCTCCTTTCGGTTTTTTGCCGCGGCTCGCACCATCAATCTTTGAGCATCAATCGCACCGCAACACACACATGAGCAAGCTTTTCCTTTATCATCCACAATCATTCATACACCCCCTTTCCCAATCCAGCCAAACGAGCCGCCATGCCTGCTGTCACCCCAAAAAATACCCGCGCCACGTCAACAGCAAAAGTAGACGATCCGCGCACCATGCGCGCATGGGCGTTCTACGACTGGGCGAACTCATCCTACGCATTGGTCATCAATACCGCGCTGTTCCCGCTGTACTTTCAAAGCGTGATGAACGGTGCGCCGCAAGTATTGAACCTATTCGGCTACGAAATCAGTGCCAATGCGGCTTATAGCTATTCGCTCAGCTTGTCTTTTTTTATCTTGGTGTTGCTGTCCCCCGTGCTGTCGTCCATCGCAGGTAGTCGCGGCAACAAGCTCTCTTTTCTCAAATTTTTCTGTACCTTGGGCGCGCTCTCGTGCATGGGTTTGTTTTTCTTCAAAAGCGCCGATCAAGTGCTCTGGGCGCTGCTGTTCAATATCACCGCAAGTATCGGCTTTTACGGCTCGCTGGTGTTTTACAACGCCTACCTGCCCGAAATCGCCAGCCCCGCCCAACAGGACACCCTCTCCGCGCGCGGCTTTTCGCTTGGCTATGTTGGCTCATTACTGATTCTGATTATTTCACTGGTCTTGATACAGGTCGTGGCCGATGAGTCCAACCGTGGCTTTTACACGCGACTGTGCTTTTTCCTCACCGGCTGCTGGTGGCTGGGCTTTGCGCAATACAGCTTTGCCCGCCTACCCAAAAACCGCGTTATCAGCCGCCGCGAGGAGCGCGCATTGGAACGGCGGTCGTATATTGATTTGGTCAGCGACAGTTTTGAGGAACTGCAACACACGGTGCGCGATTTGATCAAAAGCAAGTCCATCAAATGGTTTTTGACCTCATTTTTCTTTTACAGCGTCGGTATGCAAACGATTTTCCTGATCGCTACCTTCATCGGTACGGAGCTGAACCTACCGCAATCCAAAATGATTATCACCATTATGCTGTTGCAAGTGGTCGCCATCATCGGCGCCATGCTGTTTTCGTGGCTGAGTAAACGCATTGGCAACACTTGGGTGCTAATGAGCGCCGTGAGTATCTGGATTATTGTGTGTCTGCTGATTTACACGCTCTCGGCTAACGACCCCAATGGGCAAAATCGCTTTTTCGGTATCGCCGGTTTGGTCGGCTTAGTCATGGGCGGTTTGCAATCGATGTCGCGCTCCACCTACAGTAAATTACTGCCCACTTCGCATGACTCGGCGACTTTTTTTAGCTTTTACGACATTCTGGAGAAACTCGCCATCATCGTCGGTACCGGCGTGCATGGCTACTTAATCAATAAAACCGGCACGACGCACGCGTCCTCGCTCGCGTTGGCCGCATTTTTCGTGGTTGGACTGATCTGTCTGAGCCGTTTAAAAGTGCATGAACGACGCGCATTACTCAAGCCCCATTAAGCCCGCGCCACTTTCGCGGTCATACCCGTCAAGGCAAATTCCTTTATAATGCCAAGTCCTTGAATTTTTTAGAGAAAGTCCATCATGCCGGTCATCACCAAACCCATCCATAAATATCGCCCCTACTGGGCGAAGCGGTTTGGCGTTGCGCCATTTTTACCCACCACGCGCGCCGAAATGGATACGCTCGGCTGGGACTCATGCGACATCATACTGATTACCGGCGACGCCTACATTGACCATCCGAGCTTCGGCATGGCGCTGGTTGGACGACTGCTCGAAGCGCAAGGATTCCGCGTTGGCATCATCAGCCAACCCGATTGGCACAGCAAACATGATTTTCAAAAACTCGGCGCGCCGAATTTATTTTTCGGCGTCACCGCAGGCAATATGGACTCAATGGTCAACCGTTACACCTCCGATCGCAAACCGCGCTCGGACGACGCGTACACGCCCAATGCCGAACCCAACAAACGCCCCGATCGCGCCGTGAACGTCTACGCACAACGCTGCCGCGAAGCCTATCCGGGCATCGGCGTGATGATCGGCAGTATCGAAGCGTCCCTACGCCGCATCGCCCATTTTGACTACTGGTCAAACACCGTTCGCCCATCCGCACTGATTAGCTCAAAAGCCGACATACTGCTTTTTGGCAATGCCGAACGTGCCCTCGTAGAAATTGCCCACCGCGTCGCTCGCGGCGAGAAGCTGAACGAAATCCGCGACGTTCGCGGAACCGCATTCATCGTGCCACACGGCTGGAAACCCTCCGACGAATGGGCAGAAATTGACTCCACCACGGTTGATACGCCCAAATTCAGCGACACCCAGTTTGACACCGCTGATCCGTATTTGGATACCAGCAAAACCGCTAAAATGGATGAAGCAGATGAGCCCACCTGCGCTACGAGCACCGCCAACGCCCCCAAAGAACAACCCATCAAACTACTGACAAAAGCCGAGCGCCTCGCCAAACGCGATCACGCGCGTCTACACAGCGTCATCCGCATTCCCGCATTCGAAGCCGTCGCGCACGACCCCGTACTCTACGCGCACGCCTCACGCATTCTGCACCTCGAATCCAATCCGGGCAACGCGCGCGCACTCGTGCAGCAGCATGGCGAGCGCGACGTATGGCTCAACGTCCAACCGATTCCCCTCACCACAGAGGAAATGGATCACGTTTACGGCCTACCCTACGCGCGCAACCCGCACCCATCCTACGGCGACGCAAAAATCCCCGCATGGGAAATGATCAAATACTCCGTCAACATCATGCGTGGCTGCTTCGGCGGCTGCACCTTCTGCTCCATTACCGAACACGAAGGCCGCATCATCCAAAGCCGCTCACACGAATCCATCCTGCACGAAATCGAACAAATTCGCGACAAAACCGACGGATTCACAGGACAAATCTCCGACCTCGGCGGCCCGACCGCCAACATGTACCGCCTCGGCTGCAAAGACGAAGTGACCGAAGCCAGCTGCCGCAAACTCTCCTGCGTCTACCCCGACATCTGCAAAAACCTCAACACCAACCACGACAGCCTGATCGAACTCTACCGCCAAGCGCGTGCGATTAAAGGCGTGAAAAAAATCAACATCCAATCCGGTCTGCGCTACGACCTCGCCGTCGAATCGCCCGAATACATCCGCGAACTGGTCAAACACCACGTCGGCGGCTACCTCAAAATCGCCCCTGAGCACACCGAAACCGGCCCATTATCCAAAATGATGAAGCCCGAGTTGCGTTCCTACAACCGATTCAAACAACTGTTTGAGCAAGCCTCCAAAGAAGCCGGCAAAGAACAATACCTCATCCCCTACTTCATCGCCGCGCACCCGGGTACGAGCGACGAAGACATGATGAACCTCGCACTTTGGCTCAAACGCAACAACTTCCGCCTCGACCAAGTGCAAACCTTCCTACCCACACCGATGGCCATGGCCACCACCATGTGGCACACCCAACGCAACCCATTGGACAAAATCTCACGCTCCAGCGAAAAAGTCGATGTCGTCAAAGAAGAAAAACGCCGTCGTTTGCACAAAGCATTCCTGCGCTACCACGACCCGAACAACTGGCCGATGATCCGCGACGCACTGCACGTCATGGGACGCAGCGATTTGATCGGCTACTCAAAAGCCCACCTCATCCCGCCGCGCCAACCGGCGAATATGACCCAAGCGGCCAACAGCATGAGCAAACCGAACGCACATGCAAATGCACGCACGGCTCATCACCCGAGCAAACGCTTCCAAGACGCACCACCCAAATCCGGCGCGACGCATCTGGCCGCCAAGCCCAAAGCACGGAAAAAGCCATTGAATAAACTGGCGCAGTTTAAATAAAAACAGGCGGATCATCATCCGCCTGTTTTCTTGAATCACGTTTTTGGATGCGCCGCTTCCCACGCCCTTTGCATCTGTTTCGCCGTCTGCGTCCGACCATCATGGCTCCAGCCGGGCGGCGCGAATACATAGCAGAACCGTTGCCACAACGTCAAATTAACCTGCGTCGCATCGCGCCAAATATTGCGAAACTCATAGGTAAACAACGCCCACGGTGAACGGCTCTCCGGCGCAGAAACCGTCCCATATCGAATCGGCTCGGGGTCACGCCCTTCCGCCTCAAACGTACCAAACAACTTATCCCACGTGATGAACAACATCCCCATATTCTTATCCAAATACGGCACATTACTCGCATGATGCACCCGATGATGCGACGGCGTGACCAACACCTTCTCCAACCAACCCAGTTGATTAATCGTCTGCGTATGCACCAAATTACCGTAAATCTGCGTGACTGAATACACAAACATAATATGCAAAGGATGAAAACCCAGCCAAGCCAGCGGCATGAAATACGCATACCGATACAAGGGCTGCAACACCGACGAGCGAAAACCCGTGGTCAAATTATACTCATTCGAATTATGATGCGTGCTGTGTATCGCCCAAAATAGGCGCGAGCTGTGATCGACCGTATGCTGCGTCCAATACGCCAAATCCTGCAACACCACCAACAACAACCAATACCAAAGCCCCTGCGCTCCCCAATCCACCGCCCGATGCACGAAACACCAACCCAGCACCGCGAACGACAAACCCTTAAACAACATATCCAACGCCAAATTGGACAAAGCAAACGTCGCACTGGTCAAACTATCCCTGAGCGAATACAAACGCAGGCCACGCAGATTCGACACCAACCACTCCAGCACAATCACCGCCACAAAAAACGGCACGCTGTACAAATAAATCACTTCCTGATTCAACCAACTCGGCATAAACAAACCCACCTAAACCATGAAGCCATGAAACCATGACCATACTCAGCAACTAGTCAGCAAACAATCAACAATCACTCAACGATTATTCGCCGCCAACTTCGCTGCAAAACCAATCAACGCCACACCCGCCAAACGCTTCGCCCACACCTGCGCCTGCGGAACACCCTCAAACACTCGCGCCACCCAATGACCCAGCAGCACCAAACCCGCCTGATACACCAAACTAATCAACGACACATGCGCCATCATCACAAACAAAGTCAACGCCCCCGAATCATGACGTAAAAACAACGGAAAAAACGCCACGAAAAACAACATCACCTTCGGATTCGTCAAGCTCACCAACGCCGCCTGCCGCGCATACTGCCACGACGACACAGCCACCGCCTCCGAGACCGACTCACTGCGCCCCGAGCGCAACAAACCCCACGCCATCCACAGCAAATACACCACACCAAACCACTGCAACGCCCGAAACAAAGCCGGATTCGCCTGCATCACCGCCGCCAAACCCAATGCCGCACCCACCATCCACACCGCATCACCGACCAAAGTCCCCAACACCGCAGACAAACCCGCATGGACACCACGACGCGCCGTCGCATTCAAAATCGCCAACGTCCCCGCACCCGGAATCAACTGAAACAACACAATCGCAGACACGAACGACACATAATGCTCAATGCCAAACATATTCAGCCCCTAAACCAGCCCTAAAGCAGTCTCTAAAACGGCAGCCATTCAACAGCCGCGCACTCAAATAGCCGCAAAAAAGCATAACGCGCCATACACGGCGCGTCATTACCCAAAACCCAACTCAATCCACCTCATCAATCCACGCCTGCTGAATCGCCTCCAACACCTTCTCCCCACCACGCGTGGTGTCATCAGCAAACTCCGGCAAAGCCACCACCCAATTGTGCAAATCCGTAAACCGCACAGTTTTCGGGTCAACCTCAGGGTGCGTATCCGCGAGTTGAATCGCGATTTCTAATACGTCGGTCCATTTCATAAAGACTCCTATAGCTTATTGAGAATTAGAGGATTTGATAAAATCTAATGTTTTTTGCTCGTTAATTTGTAATTGCTGCGACTTTATTTCTTCCTGCTTAAGTTTCTCAAGTACATAATCTCGATCTTTGGTCAAAATTTGACTCATCGAATAATCTGCACCTACGCGTTCAGAGCGAATTTTCACGTTGTAATTAGGATGAATAAACTCCCCATCGTTGCTGGACGTATATTTCCACCCTTGCTCTTTTAATGTTTGTAAAAAATAAGAAAGTCCTTTATTTTTAAGACATTGTTTGGGTTTGCCAAAAGGATATTCGTCAACTCTTTCTTTACCCTGTTGACGAGCCAAATTATTCAGCTTATCCATGCACGCACTATTCCAATCATCAGAAGCGAGCGATAAATATATCGTGTCATAACCCAAATCCTCCATAGGCACTTGACGCACGTCACCACTGAAATTCTTATATTTTGAATACTCAGAATGCACAACAGAATAAGGTAAGTGCCCTTCAGCATCCAAACTAATTCTAACCTCCTTCAATGGAACGCCGAACAACGACGACTGATCAGATGTACATTCATAGTGATAATAATTGGACTTACAATCCTTGAAGCTCATTTCTTTAACTTGCTCAATTTTACCCGGCACTCTAATCCAATCCAATGAAGACACACTCCAATTAGTAATTTCTTTTTGATACTCCTGTCTATTATCTGCCTCCACGCTTGGCGACACAACTGCGCCAATGCCAAGCATTACCACAAATAAAGTCACCATGATAGCTATTCCACCCATCAGTGCTTCAATCATTTCGGTGTTCCCTGCATTCGTAAACGAAATTAAAATTTAATCTCACAAAATTAATTTAACACTTTCCATAGCCCCAGCCAACCCCGCCACATCCGTCCCACCGGCTTGTGCGAGGTCTGGGCGACCACCGCCTTTGCCGCCGACTTGTTGGGCAACATGATTGACGACGTCACCCGCTTTGATTTTACCGGTGAGGTCTTTGGTGACACCGGCGAGCAGGGTGATTTTGTCATTGCCTTCGGTGGTCGCGAGGACGATCACGGCGCTGCCGAGTTTGTCTTTCAGACTGTCCATGGTGTTGCGCAGCATATTGATATCTGCGCCGTCAAGCGTGGCGGTGAGTAATTTGATACCGTTCACGTCTTTTGCTTGTGAGGCGAGATCGCCGCCTTGCGCCGCTGCGATTTTGGCTTTGGCTTGGCTGAGTTCTTTTTCCAGCGATTTGATTTGCTCTTGTGCGCCGTGGATGCGTTCGACCAATTCGGCCGGTGCGGATTTGAGCGCGGCGGCGGCTTGGTTGACCTGATTGGCGAGGTTTTGTGTGTAGGTGAGTGCGTTCAGCCCTGTGATGGCTTCGATACGGCGCACGCCTGCGGCCACGCCGCCTTCGGAGATGATTTTGAATAGGCCAATATCGCCCGTGGCGTGTACATGCGTACCGCCGCAGAGTTCTGTTGATTCGCCGATGGTGAGTACGCGCACTTCGTCGCCGTATTTTTCGCCAAACAGCATCATCGCGCCGCTGTTTTTCGCGTCGTCAATCGCCATGAGTTGCGCTTGGGTCGGTTGATTGGCGAGAATCTGGGCATTAACCCAGTATTCGATCTGGGCAATTTCTTCGGCAGTCACAGGTGCGTTGTGTGTGAAGTCGAAACGGGTTTTGTCCGCATCGACGAGCGAGCCTTTTTGCTGAACGTGTTCGCCCAGTACCAATCGCAATGCCGAGTGCATGAGGTGGGTCGCTGAGTGGTTGCGCACTGTGGCGGCGCGGCGCTCGGCGAATACGGCGGCGTTCATATTCGCGCCGATTTTAACCGTACCAGAGTCGACGCGCACATGGTGACCGAATACGTCGGGCAGCACTTTGGTGGTGTCGGTGACGGTCAGTTGACCTTGCGGATGTGTGAGCAGCCCATGATCGCCGACTTGCCCGCCGGATTCGGCGTAGAACGGGGTTTTGTCCAAGATGACAATGCCTTCGTCGCCTTGCTCCAGTTGTGTCACCGCTTGGGCTTGGCCGTTTTGGTTGCGGTACAGTGCCAGTACGGTCAGGCTGTTGCCGTGCAAGCCGTCGTAGCCTGTGAATTGGGTTTTCGCGCCGTCGTATTCGAGCTTCGCATCCATTTTGAATTTACCCGCTGCGCGCGCGGCTTCTTTTTGCGCATTCATGGCGGCGTCAAAACCCGCGCTGTCAACGGCATAGCCACGCTCGCGGCAGACGTCTGCCGTTAAATCAAGCGGAAAGCCAAAAGTGTCGTGCAATTTGAATGCGACGTCGCCCGATAGCGTACCACCGGCAGGCAAAGTGGCCAATTCAGCGTCTAAAATTTCCATACCATTGGCAATGGTCTCGAAGAAGCGCTCTTCTTCCAACTGCAAGGCTTGGGTAATCGCCGTTTCTTTCGCGGCCAGGTTCGGATAGGCTTCACCCATTTCTTTGACCAATGGCGCAACCAGTTTGTGGAAAAACGGCGTGCGCACGCCGAGTTTGTAGCCATGACGAATCGCACGGCGGATGATGCGGCGCAGCACATAACCGCGCCCTTCGTTGCTCGGAATCACGCCGTCACTGATGAGGAAGGAGCATGCGCGGATGTGATCGGCAATCACGCGCAGCGATGGATTCGCGGTGTCGGCGCAGCCGGTTTCACGCGAAGCGGCGTTAATCAAGTTCACAAACAAGTCAATCTCGTAATTCGAATGCACACCTTGCAAAATCGCGGCCAGACGCTCCAAACCCATACCGGTATCAACGCACGGCGCAGGCAGTTTCACCACCGAGCCGTCTTCTTTCATGTCAAACTGCATGAAGACGTGGTTCCAAATTTCGATGAAACGATCACCATCTTCATCCGGCGAACCCGGAGGGCCACCGGCAATGTGCGGGCCGTGGTCATAGAAAATTTCCGAGCATGGGCCGCATGGTCCCGTATCCGCCATCATCCAGAAATTGTCCGACATGTAGCGCCCGCCTTTATTGTCGCCAATGCGAATCACGCGCTCAGGCGGCAAACCGATGACCTTTGTCCAAATATCGTAGGCTTCATCATCCTCCTGATACACCGTCGCGAGCAGGCGCTCGGGCGCGAGACCGTAGACTTTGGTCAATAATTCCCAGCCCCATTCGATGCTCTCTTTTTTAAAGTAATTACCGAACGACCAGTTACCCAACATTTCAAAAAATGTGTGGTGGCGCGCCGTGTAGCCGACATTTTCCAAATCATTGTGCTTGCCACCCGCGCGCAAACACGCCTGCACCGACGTTGCGCGGTTGTACGGGCGCTTATCGATACCGAGGAATACATCTTTGAACTGCACCATGCCGGAGTTCGTAAACATCAGCGTCGGATCATTCGCAGGGACGAGCGATGACGATGGCACGACGGTGTGGCCTTTTTCTTCAAAAAACTTTAAAAATTCAGAGCGAATTTGAGCGACTTGCATATTGATCCTAAAAACGGGTATTTAAATAGAAAACCCCCGCATTATATAGGATTCGGGCGAATTGGCGAAGAGGCGCGCATCAATACGCGCATTTTGAATAAGTGGCTTTGCAATTGGACATATTTGACGCATTCCAGCAACATTGTAAAGTATGAAAACAGCCACAATCTCAGTGCTAAAATCAACAACAATCACTCAATTGAATCGATTTAAATGCTTCATCAACCATCATGCAACCACCCCAACAAGAGAGGTTACAACATGAAAAAGCAACTACTGACATTTTCCTCATGCGCGCTATTGCTGGCGTGTGCATCCACGCCCGAACAACCGAAAGCCGCTTCAGCAGCACCCATCATTTCGGCACCAAAAACTTCTGTATCAACCAGCTCATGGGACAACTCATACGGCGGCGTGGACAAAAGTTACGACACCACCCTACTGAAAATGCGCAGTGAGATGGTATCCAAGTTCCAGCAGCTCACCTACCAAGACCGCGTGACCGGCCGCAGCATGGCATATAACCTGTACATTCCGAAAGGCTACACGCCGGGTAAACACTATCCACTCATTATGTTCATCGCCGACGCAAGCACGGTCAGCAAAGGTGTCAAATCACCCTTGATGCAAGGCTACGGCGGCTTCATCTGGGCAACCGAAGCGAGCCAAGCGAAGCATCCGGCATTCGTCCTTGTCCCCGCTTTCGCCGGTCCGCAGTCCGGCACCAATGATAATTGGCAAGTCAGCGACGAAGTCGGCATGGCCAACCGCTTGCTCAAGGACACTATTGCGCGTTATCAGATCGACCGCGACCGCGTATACGCCACAGGGCAATCCATGGGCGGCATGATTTCCTTCTACCTCAACGCCACCGAGCCTGACCTATTCGCCGCATCCATGTTCGTCGGCAGTCAGTGGGACACCAAAGTACTCTCACCGTTGGCGCATCAACGCTTCCTTTACGTCATCTCGGCCGCAGACCCGAAAGCCTCAGTCGGGATGAAAGAATTAGGCGGATTATTAACGTCGCTGGGTGCGAAATACGGCGAAACCGAATTCTCAGCGTATTTACCGCAGGCGGAGCAAAACAGCTTGACCCAGCAGCTATTGGATAAAGGCTTGCCGATCAACTTCATTCGCTTCAGTCCGGCAACCGTTGCGCCAAAAGAATACCAAACCAACCCGCAAATGTTCGAGCATATGTACTCGTTTGACCATGCGTATTTGCTCGAACCGGCGCGCGATTGGCTGTTCAAACAATCACGCGGGAAATAAAAGCGCCATCATAAAGACGCGAAATCATCGTTTAGGCGCGACGCAAAGCGATGGGGAAACACGTTTTTGAGCGTCACCGAGGAGCAATTTTGGAATTGTGCAAAATTCTGAATCTCCTCAGCAAATGCTTCAAAAAAAGCTTCCTCATCAAAATCTTCCCGCTCCAAATGCAGCGCTTTGACCTCCAGCAGTCCGATTTTTCGATGGGCTTTGCAATCCATTCGACCGATAAACTGATCGCCAAACAACAGTGGCAGGCAAAAATAGCCGTATTGCCGTTTGGCCTCAGGCACATAGCACTCCAATTGATAATCGTACTGAAACAACGCACTGAGCCGTTCGCGCTGAATCACGCTGTTATCAAATGGTGAGAGGATCGACAGACGGCGATTCACTCTGGGCAAAGACTGCTCCAATGCACCCGTTTTGATGAAAAACACGTCGCCCTGTTTCAAGCGAACTGGTTCTAAATCACGTTGTGCCACACACTCATTGACCAAGGTTTTCACCATTTCACGCAGTCCATCGGTTCGGCGCAAGTAGGTCAACCCTTTGAGCGAAACCAGTCCGTGACAGCGCAATTGCTGATCGATCAGATGATGGGCAAATTCTTTTAAATCAGGCATTTGGGTGTTGACGTAGGCAGGCAAAACCCGTTCGGTCAAATCATAGCTTTTTTGAAAACCTTCGCGTTTGCAGACCATCAGATCACCTTGCATATACAGCTGCTCCAATGCCTTTTTTGCCGGCTTCCAATCCCACCAACCCGAGCTTTTTGCGGAGCGCTCATTGTCCACATCACGCGAGCGGATCGGACCATCTGAACGAATACGCGCCAGTAACTCCTTCATCAATTTTTGGTCAGGCTGCCGATACCAATGCGTTTGCCCGCTTTTAATCGCATGTTTATAAGGTAAGGAAAAGCGAAAATCGTTCATCGGCAAAAATGCGGCGGCATGCGCCCAATATTCAAAAATATCGCCATCTGCCAGCATACGCTGCATCATCTCCGGCTGAAAATCCGGCACACGCGTGTACAGCACATGGTGATGCGCCCGCTCAACCACTGAAATGGTATCAATCTGAACATAGCCAATATGCTCAATCGCTTTGCGCGCAGCCGACAGACCGCGACCATAGGCGCGCGTCTGCAACAGCCCTTGTGCGGCCAAAACCATACGGCGTAAGCGCATCTGATCGCGCGGAGTTTTGATCTCAATCATGACTTGTGATGTTCTAAAAAACTTGTTCATAAAACACTGGCTTGTTTTTTAATCTTCCAGCATATTCACCGCAAACTGCCTATCACGTTGGACAACAGTATCCGACCGACATTTATTTTTTAACGCGATAAACCGCGCACAGTTTATGTCCATCGGGGTCTCGAACATAGGCCAGATACAGCGCACCCAAGCTGCCTTCACGCAAGCCCGGAGGGTCTTCGATCGATACGCCGCCATGAGCCAGCGCCGTATCATGAAACAGGTGAACTTGCTCGGCAGAGCTGCATTTGAAGCCAATCGTTGCGCCGCTTGATACGCTGACCGGTTGGCCGTTAATCGGCTCGGTGATGCCCAATACATTGCCGTCATGACGATAAAACAGTCGCGTTTGTCCCGTGGCGTTTTGACCTCGAATAGCCTCGCCCGCACCCAAAACACCGAGCACAGCATCATAAAATTGCTTTGAACGTTCTATATCACTTGAGCCAAGGACGATGTGGTTAAACATTGGCTATTTCCTTTAAAAAGATGAATCATTACCAACCGGCAAAACCAAATGTTCACCGGCAATATAAATTTCACGGTGCATTAACACTCAACCATATTCACCGCCAAACCGCCTTTGGAGGTTTCTTTGTATTTGTTTTTCATATCCGCGCCGGTATCGCGCATGGTTTTGATGACCATATCGAGTGAAACGTGGTGCGTGCCGTCACCGCGTAGCGCCATGCGAGCGGCGTTGACCGCTTTGACCGCGCCCATCGCGTTGCGCTCAATACAGGGGATTTGCACGAGGCCGCCAATCGGGTCGCAGGTCAGCCCGAGATTGTGCTCCATACCGATTTCAGCCGCGTTTTCAATCTGCTCGCACGTCCCGCCGAGCGCGGCGGCCAAACCACCCGCGGCCATCGAGCAGGCGACGCCGACTTCGCCTTGACAGCCGACTTCTGCGCCGGAGATGGAGGCATTGAGTTTGTAGAGAATGCCAATTGCGCCTGCGGTGAGCAGGAAATCACGAATACCTTGAGCGTTGGCGTTCGGCACGAATCGGTCGTAGTAGTGCATGACGGCAGGGACGATGCCCGCCGCGCCGTTGGTCGGGGCGGTGACGACGCGCCCGCCGGAGGCATTTTCTTCATTGACTGCCACGGCGTAAAGATTGACCCAGTCCATGACGGTGAGCGGATCGGACAGGCTACGCTCGGCGTTTTTGGTCAGTTGTTGGTAGAGTTCACCCGCGCGGCGTTTGACGTTCAGACCACCAGCGAGGTAGCCGTGTGCGTCTGGGTTATTGATGCCGCAGCCGCGTGTGACGCATTCTTGCATGACCTGCCAAATGTGATCGAGTTTGGCGCTAATGTCGTCTGCGCTATGCCATGTTTTTTCGTTTTCAAACATGAGTTGCGCGATGCTCAATTGATTTTTTTGGCACAGTTCGAGCAGCTCTTTGGCAGAGTGAAACGGGTATTTGACTTCTTCGTAGGCGCTCAAGACCGGCGCTGGATCCATGTCAACGCTGGCGACGAAACCACCGCCGACAGAGAGGTATTTTTTCTCACACAGGACGTTTTCATTGGCATCGTAGGCGGTGAATTTCATACCGTTTGGGTGCTCGGCGAGGGCTTGGCGTTTGTGCATAATGAGGTCGCGTTTGAACTGAAACGCAACCTCATGCCACCCCAGCAGGCGAATGCGTTGATCCAGCGCCACTTCGTCCAAGCGCGCTTGGATTTCATCCATCGGGACGCTTTCGGGCGCGTAGCCCATGAGTCCGAGCAAGACACCTTTGTCCGTGCCATGCCCCACGCCGGTCAACCCGAGCGAGCCGTAAAGCTGCGCCGATAGCCGCGTGGTTTGGCTCAAGCAGTCGTGTTTGTCCAAATACTCAACAAACATTTTTGCGGCGCGCATCGGTCCGACGGTGTGTGAACTGGATGGCCCGATGCCGATTTTAAATAGGTCAAATACTGAAACAGCCATGTCTCCTCCACTTTCTTTGTGTGATGTGTATTCTAAAATTATTATTAATGCGTCTGCAAATACGCCCCCAACCAATCAATAAACGCCTCATTGGTACGCGTGACATTGATACGCATCATGGTTGACGCACCCAAACGCGGTGAAAACAGGCTACCGGGTGCGACCAGCCAGCCATCATTTTTCGCCGCCAGCGCCAACGCATTGGTATCCACGCCCGCGTCCACCCACAGAAAAATGCCTTCCTGCGCGTGTTCGGGGTATTGTAAACCGATTTTCGGCAGTGCCTCGCGCATCCATTCATGCGCCACGGATAGGCGTTGACGCAATTTTTCCAGATGTCGGCGCTGTTGCCCATCCACCAGCAAACGATGAACAATGCGCTCATTCATCTCCGAGCAAACCATCGCCGAGAGCATTTTTCGTAAAACAACGCCCTGTACATGCTCCTGAGGACAACACAGCAAGCCAACACGCAAATCCGCACCCAAGGTTTTGGAAAAACTGGCGACATAAAACACCCGTTTGAGCTGATCGAGCGCCGCATAGCGCAACGCCGGTGCGCCTTTACTCAAGCCCGCGTGCAAATCACCATAAATATCGTCTTCGAGCATATACGCGTCATACTCCTCCAACAGGCGCAAAACCTGATACGCGCGAGCGGGCGTGATGCCGTAGGACGTTGGATTATGCAGTACGCTATTGGTCACATAGAGTTTCGGGCGTTCCAACTGCATGATGCGTGTCAACGCCTCGATATTCGGCCCGTCCGGTTCACGCGGCACGGTAATCACACGCAAACCCTGCGCCTGCAAACAACCATAGACCCAAAACCAGCATGGATCATCGACCAGCACTGCATCACCCGGATTGAGAAAATACCGCGTCACTAAGTCAATCGCCATCGACACACCATTGGTCGTCACCACCTGATCGGGCTGTGCGTGAACCCCCAGCGGATGCAATTGCACCACGATCTGTTCGCGCAACGGCGCGTAGCCGCTGACATGACCATAGTCATAAATATGTGCGTCGGTGCTGCGCGTCACAGCCCGCACCGCCACGCCCATGCGCTCATTTTCAAGCCAAGAGCGCGGCAAAATACCGCTGCCGGGTGTGCGTTCATCAGGCAAATCAGAAAACAAATGGCGCAGCAGCCATTTCGCATCAACCACGCTGGTTTCTTGAAACGCGAGCAAATTTTTCTGCGCCGAATTTGGTTCGGATTTGTGTACATGAAGCGCCTGCGCGACATAAAAACCCGAACCGGCGCGCGAGACCAGCGTACCGGCGGCGACCATCTTTTCGTACGCATTCACCACGGTAAAGCGCGACACTTCGAGCTTATCCGCCAACTGACGCACCGATGGGACGCGCGCACCGGGCGCATAAAAGCGCAGATCAATGCGCTCGGTCAGCCACGCCACGACGGCATCCACTTTGTTGTAGCGCGGATCGAGCGCATTCGGCGTCATGCTGTGTACACCACTCACGGGTGCATTCGTACTGGTATTCTCTTGAGCAGGCTCGACGGTGGACTCGGGAGTGGACTCGGACAACTGGCTGGAAAGTGTATTGTGTTCCATATCGGTACAGTTTATGAATTGTTTATAAAAGTGTACCGTTACTGTATCGCAATTTTTGCGTATTGTGTGAACATTGTGAAGATACGCAGAGAAAAACAAACCATGCACGACCATTCCAACGACCCTCAACGTGGCCTCCTACTCGGGCTGCTGGCCGTCACCCTGTTTGCATTGACCTTACCGATGAGCAAAATGGCCATCGGCAGCGTCGCCACGCCGTATTTGTCACCGTGGTTCATTGCCTTTGGTCGCGCGGCTGTGGCGGGGTTTTTCGCCATCGGCTATCTGTTGTACACGCGTGCCATCGTGCCAAAGGGGCGTCAATGGCGTTATCTGCTGTACATTGGTTTGGGGAATGCACTGGGCTTCCCGATTTTGCAGAGTATTGGCCTGCTGTATGTGCCTTCGTCACACGCGGCGGTGTTCAATGGCTTGCTACCGCTCGCGACTGCGGCAATCTCTGCGGTTTTGTTTCGTCAGCACGCACCGTTGCGTTTTTGGCTTTGGGCAATTTTGGGCGCGGTGTTGGTCATGCTGTTTGCGGTATTGCGCATTTATCAGACCGACGGCGTGCTCACCTTGCATTACGCTGACGTGTTGATTTTCCTCGCGGTACTGCTGTGCGGTTATGGCTACGCCTATGGTGCGAAATTGAGCCGCGAGTTGCCTGCGCCGCAGGTGCTGTGCTGGATGCTGGTGCTGTTTTTGCCGATCACCATTCCCGCGGCGGTGGCGACAGCGCCGAGCCACAGCATTCCGTTCAGCGCATGGCTGGGTTTTGCGTATGTTGCGGTGTTGTCTATGTGGTTTGGCATGATGATTTGGTACCACGCGCTGCACATCGGCGGCGCGGTGCATGTGAGCCAAGTTCAAATTATCCAACCGTTCTTGACCATTATTTTCTCTATTCCATTATTGGGCGAGCGGTTTGAATGGCTGATCGTGGTATTCGCCGCGGCGGTCGTTTGGACCACCTATATGGGTAAAAAAGTACCGATTCCACAGCGTTGATGATTGAATATGATGTTATTTAACTATACCTTTGCCGCCTTACTCGCGTTAACCACTTTTGCCTTCGTGACGTCCATCACGCCCGGGCCGAACAATATCATGCTGCTGCATTCAGGCGCGCGCTTTGGCTTTCGCCCGACCGTGCCACACATGCTGGGGATCTCAATCGGCTTTTCGGTCATGATATTTTTGTGCTGCATCGGCATCGCAGCGGTGGTGTTGCGTTATCCCGCGACCGATTGGCTGCTCAAAATCATCGGCAGCCTGTATATGCTCTGGCTCAGTTACAAACTTTGGCGTAACGGTGCGATGCCGGTGGCCATCGACACGCCGTCCGCTGCTGAGCAAAACCATGCGCAGCCATTCTCATTCATGCAAGCTGCCTTGTTTCAATATGTCAATCCAAAAGCATGGATGATGGCCTTGACCGTGCCCGCCGCGTATTTGCCCAAGACCGGCTCATTGTGGTTGAATAGCACATTCGCCACCCTGCTGTGCATGGCCATTAATTTACCAAGCATTGCAGTCTGGGCGCGCGGTGGCGAGTTACTACAAAGTGTGCTGCACAAACCGCGTCTGGCACAATTTGCCAACGCCATCATCGTTCTGATGACGATATACTGTGCGTTTTCCGTCTGGCTCTAACCTTTTAGCTCTAACCGTTTAGCTCTAACCACATTTACCCAAAGCAATCATCATGCAGATCATTCATCAGTTTTACAACGACTACGCAGAAACCGCGCATCCGGCGTGTTTACAAATCCTCGCGCATCAACCGCTGCAACAAGAAATCGGCTACGGCCTGGACAGTATCAGCGAACGCGCGCGTCAATTGATCCAGAGCAAAATTCAAAAAAACGATGTCGATATTCATTTTTGCAGTGGCGGCACGCAGGCGAATCTGACGGTGATCGGCTCGATTCTACGCCCGCACGAGGCGGTGATCGCGGTTGAATCAGGGCATATTTCCACCCATGAAACCGGCGCAATTGAAGCCACGGGACACAAGGTCATTCATGTACCGCACGTCAACGGCAAACTCACGACAGAAGCCATAACGCAGGTCTTGCTCACGCATCCGAATGAGCATTCGGTCAAGCCACGCATGATTTTTATCTCGCAATCAACCGAGCTGGGAACCGTGTACAGCCACGCCGAGCTCACCGCGCTGCGTGCGTTGTGCAATGCACATAATCTGTATCTGTACATGGATGGCGCGCGTTTGGGTACGGCATTGGTCGCGGAAAACGCCGATGTGAGCCTTGCCGATTTGGCGCACTTCGCCGACGTTTTCTACATCGGCGGGACGAAAAACGGCGCGTTGCTGGGCGAAGCGATCATTATCGTTAATCCCGCACTCCAAGCGGATTTTCGCTACGCGCTCAAACAACGCGGCGCGTTGCTCGCCAAAGGGCGCGTAATCGCCAGCCAATTCGTCGCCTTGTTTGAACATGATTTGTATTTTGAACTCGCGCGTCATGCGAACGCCTGCGCACAACGCTTGCGCGAAGGCATCGGCGAACTCGGCTTCGCGTTTCAAACGGATTCGCCGACCAATCAGGTTTTCCCCATCATGCCCGATTCATTGATTCAAGGTTTGCAGAGCCAATACGGATTCTTGGTTTGGGAAAAATTGCCGCACGACACCTCAGTGATTCGCCTCGTCACCTCATGGGCCACACCGATGGAGAAAGTGGCGCAATTTTTAAGCGATTTACGCGCCGCAACCGTTTGAATATACTCAAAAATATCATTTCTATGAAAACCACCTTATTCTTTTTATTTGTCGCGGCACTGGGTAACGTTTCCTACCACATTGGCCAAAAATCATTACCGCCGTCCATCAATCCGATGGTGCTGCTGATGGCGATTTATGGCATTGCCTTCGTGTTGTCTGCGGCACTCACGCCTTTTTTCAAAACCGAGCAAACAACTGCTGTCATGCCCCTATTGCTTCATTGGCAAGTGTGGCTCGTCGCGGCGGGCGTGCTGTTGATTGAAATCGGATTTTTACTCGCTTATCGCACCGGCATATCTGTGCAGTGGTCGGGCGTGGCGGTCAGCGGCACGGCGGCGCTACTGTTGATTCCGGTGGGTTTATGGCTATTCAAAGAGCATGTTTCAATTGAGCGGCTCATCGGCATTGTGACCACACTGATTGGACTGTATTTCTTGGTCAAAGATTAAACAGAAGGTTAAATAATACATAGAACACACATGAATATTCCTTTTTACATCAGCAATGTCTTTGCCGAAAGCGCATGGGGCGGCAATCCCTTGGCCATCGTTCCACTGCTTGACACGCCAATGCTCGATACCGACACCATGCAACGCATCGCGCGCCAGTTTAATCTGTCAGAAACGGTCTTCATCACGTCATCGTCTGAGCATACGGCGCATTTGCGGATTTTTACACCTGAACATGAAATGCCGTTCGCCGGTCATCCGACCATCGGCGCAGCGCAGTGGCTGCATCAGCATTTAAACCTGCCCGACGCATTCACCCTCACCACGCCCGCCAAAACCGTTGACATCGCACACCATGACGGCGTATATCGTTTCACGATTTCGGGCTATCAATCCGCCCCGTGCGCCCTGTCACGCACGCAACTGGCGCAGGCGTTGGGCTTAGACGAAGCGGATTTGGGGGAGAGCCTTTGCTGGATGAATGCAGGCACATGGCAATTGATCGTACCGCTGACTTCGCGCGCAGCGGTGATGCGAGCGCATCCTCAAAGCATCGAAGCTCTATGCGACAGCACAGTGAACGCCGCACATACCAATAGTTATCTGTGGTACGAAGAAAATAACGCGGTGACGTCGCGTTACTTTTTCAACCTTGGTCGTGCAATTGTAGAAGACCCCGGCACCGGCTCGGCCTGCGCGAACCTGGGCGCATGGGCGCACCTGCATCAGCGCGCACCACTGACATGGAAAATCACTCAAGCCGAGGCCATAGACCGCCCGAATCATCTGTATTTGAACGTCTCCGCCGATGGACTGATCCAAGTCGGCGGGCGCGTCATGCCGTTCGCGCACGGCGAATTGCGTGTTTTTTAAGAGAAGAGACATTGATTGAGTATTTTTATGCTGTCTGAAAACTACCCCGTCAGGCTACGCCTGCCACCCCTTCTGAAGAAGGGGAATTAAGCTTTCTGAGAGATAACAAGTGTCTGTTCTTTTTGAAAAAGGGAATTGAGACTTCTGAGGTATAACAAGCGTCTGTTCTTTTGAAAAAGGGGAATTAAACCTGATGAAACATAGCCAGCATAGGTTCTTTTTTGAAATGGTACATGCAGCCTTCACGAACATGATCTGGACTGCTCTTCGGTCTGCTTTGATTCCCCTTCTTCAGAAGGGGTGGCAGGCGCAGCCTGACGGGGTAGTTAGATGAATGACGGGGTAGTTAGATGAATGACGGGGTAGTTGAATTGAATACCAACCCAACGCTATTCTCAGCCGCTCGTTAAACAAGCTGGTTCAACAAAAAACCTGATCGTTATCACCATTTTTAAAACCACTATTTAACCCATCTTTTACCTACTTTATTTATGTTCCGCAAATACCATCCTCCGACTCTGCGACAAATCCGCCAAGACAGCGCTTTATCTACCTTCGTCGCGCCATTGATCGCCAATCTCGCCGGTTACGGCGGACCGCTGGCGATTGTCATCGGTGCAGCGCAGGCCGGTCATGCCTCAGCCGAGCAAATCACGTCGATGCTGTGCGTGATCGCGCTAATGGTGGGCATTGCCAGTATTTCCTTATCTTATCTTACGCGCACGCCGATCATCACGGCGTGGAGTACACCGGGCGCGGCGTTTTTATTGACCGCTTTGCCGACGGTGAGCTACGCGGAGGCGGTTGCGGGCTTTATCATTGCCAACGGTATTATTTTCCTGATCGCATACACAGGCATGTTTGACACGGTGATGAATAAATTGCCAAAAAGCATCGCGGCCGCGCTGTTGGCGGGGATTTTATTCCGATTCGGGGTGAATAGTTTTGCCATGCTGGGTTCAGAAGCAGGCTTGGTGCTGGTGATGCTGTTGACTTATGTGCTGTTCAAACGCTTTTTGCCGCGCTACGCCACGCTGTTCGTGCTGATTGCGGGCTGTTTGTATGTATTTGGCTGGCAACACGCTTCTGTGCCGCATGTGCCGTTGCACATCGCGAATGTGGTGTGGACGACGCCACAGTTTACTTGGAATGCGTTATTGAATATCGGTCTGCCGCTGAGTTTAATCACTCTAACTGGTCAGCAAATCACGGGGATCGCCGTTCTGCGTGCGTCGGGTTATGATGCGAATCAAGCGCCTGCGAAACCGTTGGTCGGACTGACGGCGTTTTTATCCACCATCACGGCGCCATTTGGTAACTTTGGGATCAATCTGGCGGCGATCACGGCCGCGATTTGTACCGAACACGCGTGTCATCCCGAGCCGAATAAACGCTACGTCGCGGGGCTGTGGTACGGTGCGATGAATCTGCTGATTGCCTTATTTGCAGGCGTATTGGTGGTGTTTTTCCTCGGTTTGCCGAAAGCCTTGATTACAGTTTTGGCCGGTTTGGCCTTGATGGGTGCAATTTTGAGCAATATTGGCAACGCTTTTAGCAGCGAACACCGCATGATTGACCGCGAGGCGGCGCTGATTACCTTCATGACCTGCGCGTCAGGCGTGACTTTATTTCAAATGGGCAGCGCATTTTGGGGCATCGTGCTGGGCTGCGCATCGTATCTACTGTTTCACTGGCGCAGTACGCCGCATGTGGGCAAATAATGCACGCCCCATATCCATAAAAAACCCATATATTGCATGAATACTGCGCGTGTCAACCGAGATGGAATGAACCCGTTATTAACAGGCCAACTGTCTTATAATAAGTATTAGACGAAACATTCGACTAACTCCACTTGGTTTCACCCCTTGACTTGAAAAAGGATCATTATGAACAAACGCATTAAATTCGCATTACTCACCGCCTTGTTAACAGGTTCTATCGCTCCTGCCGTATCCTTTGCCCAAGTGGGCGCAGGTAAAGTGGTGGCCGTGGTCGCCGGCGAACCCATTTCCCAATCCGAACTGAACGAACGCATCAAGATCAACTCCGAAGTGGCCAAACGTGCCAATCAAAAGGTGTCTGACGCACAGTTAGCCGAATATTCACGCGACGAACTGATCAACGAGCGCTTGTTGCTGAACAAAGCCAAAAACTCGCGTGTGACCGTGAGCCAAGGCAAAGTGGACGAAGCATTGAACTCAATGGCTCAAGGCAACGGCATGAGCATGGATCAATTCCAACAACATGTGAACAAAGTCGGCGGCTCTGGCGCGTGGGACACACTCACACGCGATGTGCGCAACGAATTGTCCATCACCGAAATGATCGACAACCAAGTTCTGAGCAAAGTCAAACAACCGACAACCAAAGAAATTGACGACGAAGTCACCCGTGTCAGCGCGATTGCCGACGGCCCAATGTCGCCGCAAGATGTCGCTGTGACCCAGCACATCTATGTCCAAGGCACCAACGCAGCCGCGTTGAAAAAAGCCAAAGGCATCAAAGCTCGCTTGGATAAAGGTGAAGATTTCGCTGCGGTCGCCCGCGAAGTATCGGACAACAAGCAAACCGCACAAAATGGCGGCGCTGTACCGTACATTTTCCTCAAAGACCCAAGCGCTGATCCCGCAGTATTGAAAGCGGTCAACAGCATTGAGCCAAATAAAGTCAGCGAACCGGTGAAAACCGCTAACGGCTATCACATCTTCAAAGTGGCGCAACGCACCACCATCGCGCCAAGTGATGAAGAGAAAAAAGCTTGGGCGAAAGACGCTTTGCTGGCACAGCGTCAAAAAGACGCTATGGCCGCGTTCTACAAAGAGTTGGACGACAGCAAAGCCTCATTGGTTGAAATCAAAAACTAATGACGCGACTCACCCAGCCGACTCAGCCACATTGGCTGAAGACGCAACAACCGCACAGTCCATCTGTGCGGTTTTTTTATGCCACACGCAACCATTACAGACAACCCGCAGTGGCAATGTTAAAATAGACCAATGAACCTGTTTAATCCGCCTCCCATCGCCATCACCACCGGCGAGCCTGCTGGTATCGGCCCGCTGATCAGTCTATTGGCGCTCAAGCAATGGCAAGCCAACCATGCGAGCGAGCTGTCCGCCGAGCCAACCGTCGTGCTCATCGGCGATTTGTTTCACCTGCGCGAGATTGCACGCCGTTTCAATCTGGGCGTACACCTGATTCCCTCGACTGAGATTCACCGTTTGACCGACATGACCAGTGACGAACGCCAGCAAACGCTGGTGGTGTGGCATTGCCCCCTGTTTTCGCCGGTGAGTTTGGGCGAATTGAACGTCGCGAACGCCACCTATGTGCTCAACACCTTGGACATCGCGCTGCACGGCTTGAAAAACAACGTGTTCAGCGCCATGGTCACCGCGCCGGTGCACAAAGGCATCATCAACGAAGCTGGTATCCCGTTCACCGGCCACACCGAATATTTGGCCGAGCACAGCCAGACCGAGCGCGTCGTAATGATGCTCGCCGATGGCCGCACGGATGCGGTCAATCCCTTGCGCGTCGCACTGGCGACCACACACCTGCCACTGACGCAGGTATCGGCGCACATCACCTTGGACAGTTTGAGCCAAACCATCGACATTCTGGCGCAGGATTTGCAGAATAAATTCGGTATCGCGCAACCGCGTATTTTGGTCACGGGACTAAATCCACACGCAGGCGAAGGCGGCCATCTGGGACGTGAAGAAATCGACGTGATCACACCGGCGATTTTGGCCGCGCAAGCGCGTGGTTTAAATGTACAAGGCCCGTACCCCGCCGACACCTTGTTCCAACCGCATTATCTGCAAAACGCCGACGCAGTGCTCGCGATGTACCACGATCAAGGTCTGCCGGTACTCAAATACGCCACTTTCGGTCACGGTGTGAACATCACGCTTGGCCTACCATTCATCCGCACTTCGGTTGACCACGGTACGGCGCTGGATCGCGCACAAAGCGGCGCGGTGGATGCGGGCAGCATGTGCGCCGCGATTCATTGCGCCGAGACTTCGGTACGCGCGGTGTACAACCCACCGACAACATCAACGATAGAAAAAACGACAGAAACCACACCCAACTCATGAGTACACACATCGCCCGCAAACGCTTCGGCCAAAATTTTTTACAAGACCAAAATGTCATTGCCAACATTGTTCGTGCCATCGATCCGTCTGATCACGACTGCTTGATTGAAATCGGCCCGGGCTTGGCCGCATTGACCGAACCATTGCTCGAACGCGTCATGCACCTGCACGTCGTTGAGCTGGATCGTGATTTAGTCGCGCGCCTGCAAAAGCGCTTTTCGCCCGAGCGCCTGACGATTCACAGCGCGGATGCACTTGAATTTGATTTTCTCAGCGTGGATGCCAGCGACAAAAAACAACGCAAAGTGGTGGGCAATTTACCCTACAACATTTCCAGCCCGCTGTTGTTTCATCTGGCCGAATTTGCCCCGCACATTGACGTGCAGGTATTTATGCTGCAAAAAGAGGTGATTGAGCGCATGGTCGCCGCGCCCTCCGAAAAAGCCTATGGCCGCCTGTCGGTGATGTTGCAATACCGTTATGAGATGGAGCATTTATTCGACGTGCCGCCGCATGCCTTCATCCCCGCGCCGAAAGTCACCTCTGCCGTGGTGCGCATGTACCCACGCAAGCCCGAACACCTGCTGGCGCGTGATGAACAACATTTGTCCAAACTGGTCGCGCAGGCGTTCAGCCAACGGCGCAAAATGCTGCGCAATACCCTGAGCGAAATGGTCACGCAAGCACAACTGGAAACCTGCGGCATTGCACCCACCGCACGAGCCGAGGAGCTATCGGTGGCGCAGTTTGTGCATTTATCCAATTATTTACTGTCCCTTTGATGTGGTAAACCCATGAGCGAACCCAACGATACGATCAACCCGAGCCAATCTGCTTCCGCGCGCCTGACCGATATCCAACTGCGTTTAGGCGGCGTCGCCTGTGTGGCCTGTACCGATTTGATCGAACGCGATTTAAAAACCGCCGACGGCGTGGTCAATCCAACGGCGAACTACACCCTGCGGCGCGCATTTTTACAAATTGATCCGAGCAAAACCAGCGTAGAAACAGTAATCGCGCGCATCGAAAAACTCGGCTACAACGCCTATGCCGAATCGGCCAACGCGATGGGCGAGGCCGAGAAAAAGGCGCAACGACGCGAATTGTTCCGCATGTTGGTCGCGGTGTTCCTGATGATGCAAAGCATGATGTTCATGTACCCATACTATTTTCACGACAGCGATATGGATATGAGTACGGACGTTTTGATGCGCTGGGCAAATTTATTTTTAACCTTACCGGCAATGTTCTACTGCGCGATCCCGATTTTCCGTGGCGCTTGGGCAGAATGGCGCTTGCGTAAAATCGGCATGGACACGCCCGTGACCCTCGCCATTTGGGTTGCCTTCATCAGCAGCACCATCGCGGTATTCCGTGGCGAAGGCCATCTGTACTTCGACTCCGTGACCATGTTCATCGGGCTACTGCTTTCAGTGCGTTATGTACAAAACCGCGCATTGAGTAAAGCAGGCTTGTATCTGAACAACGTTCTACAACATCAACGCCTGTTTGCCGAGCGTGTACAAAACTATCCTGCACAAAAAAACACCGACCTGATTCCAGCGGACGAATTGCAAACGGGCGATGTCATTTTCATCGCCTCTGGCGAAGTCATCCCCCATGACGCCGAGCTGATCGAAGGCCAAACCGCCTGCTCGCAAGCCCTGCTCACCGGCGAGAGCGTACCGATCACCAAACGCGTCGGCGACACCCTGCTCGCCGGCTCAATGAATATCGAGCAAGGCATCTACGCGCGCATCACCCAGTCCGGCGAATCCAGCGAGCTTGCCGCCATCGAACGCCTCGCGCACAAAGCCGCACTGCACAAGCCCGCACTTGCACTACTCGCCGAAAAAGCCGCGCGCGTATTTCTTTACGGCCTACTCATCGTCAGCGCCATCACCGCCGTCTACTGGTACAACCACAACCCCGACCGCGTGGTTGAAATTGTCGTCTCCGTACTCATCATCACCTGCCCGTGTGCGCTCGCGCTTGCCGTACCAACGGTCATGACCGCTGCGCAAAGCGCACTTGCCGAGCGCCACGTACTCGTGATTCAACCAGAAGCCATCGAAAAACTCGCCAAAGTCAATCAATACGTCTTTGACAAAACCGGCACACTGACCGAAGACGTGCAAACACTGCACCACATCCACCTCGACACTGCGGCACAGGCGCAAAGCCTCAGTGAAACCAACGCACTGCAAATCGCTGCGACACTCGAAGCCGCCTCGCGCCATCCGATTGCCCTCGCGCTGCGTAAAGCCCTGCAAGACCACAACGCGCCCGAACGCATGAACGACGTCACCGCGATGGAATTGATTGTCGGACAAGGCGTTGAAGGAACACTCAAGGGCACACTCGAACCACAAAACTACCGCATCGGCAAACCCAGCTTTGCCCTTGACCGCGAACCTCTACCATCCGAAATTCCCGCCACTGAGCAAGGCAACAGCATTGCACTATTGAGCGAACAAAACACCCAAGGACAATGGCAAGCGCTCGCATGGTTTTCACTATCCGACCGCACGCGCGCAGGCGCACCCGAATTAATTCACGCCCTGCAAAAAACCGCCGAAATCGCCCTCATCAGCGGCGATAAAACTGATGTCGTACAAGGCTTCGCGCACAGCATCGGACTGAACAGCGAACACATCATTGCCAACGCCCAACCGCAAGACAAACTCAACTGGGTCACTGAGCGCCAAAAGCACGGCTACCGCATTGCCATGACCGGTGACGGGCTGAACGACGCACCCGTCCTACAAAAAGCCGATGTCGCCATCGCCATGGGACAAGGCGCATCACTCGCGCAAATCCAAGCCGACATGGTGGTGCAATCAAGCGATCTGAACGACGTCTACGGCGCGCACATGATCGCCCGCCGCACCCAACACCTCATCAAAGAAAACCTCATTTGGGCGCTACTGTACAACATCATCGCCATTCCACTGGCCGCATTCGGCATGGTCACACCGATTATCGCCACCATCGGTATGCTTGCCTCATCCATGATCGTGGTTGGCAACTCGTTGCGGATTTTGCGCTACCGACCGCAGCTACCCAAAACCACTGTTTCCAAAAACTCTTAGGCACCTATGGACATCCTATTTTTACTCATCCCACTCAGCCTATTGCTCGTCTTTGCCATCATCTACTTCATTTGGTGGGCGGTGGATCGCGGTCAATTTGAAGACGTAGAAAAATACGGCGATGAAATTTTGCACGATGACGACAGCGTACATCCGGACAAAAAATCATGAACCTTGAAGATTGGCGCAGCTATCTGCTCAGCTTCCCCGCCAGCGTCGAGGAAATGCCGTTCGGCCCAGAAGTACTGGTCTACAAACTCGAAGGCAAAATGTTTGCGCTACTTGCGTGGACAGAAGAACCCATGCGCCTGAACCTCAAATGCGAGCCCAATCTCGCGCTGCATCTGCGCGACACCCACCCTGCGCATGTCACAGCGGGCTACCACATGAATAAACGGTATTGGAATACGGTGAAATTGACAGCGGAATTAAACGATGAACTCGTACGCGAGTGGGTGACGCATTCGTATGATTTGATTTACAACAGTTTACCCAAAGTGATACGTATGCAATTAGAGTCACGCCCCTAATCCGTTGTTAGTCTGCATAGATCACTGAACTATTCAATCGGACAATCGTTACTCACTAAACTGGCGACAGAAATCTTAAGCGCATCAGCAATGCGTCCCATTACATCAATGGATACGGCTCGTGCTCCACGTTCAACATCGCCAATATACACTCGACTGACTTTGGCTTCAAAAGCCAATGTTTCTTGGGATAATTCTCTATATCGTCTAATTTTACGCACATTATTCGCAAAAATATGACGTACAGGATGAGTTTGCGCTGAGTTGTTCATAAATTGAGTATGCGCAGTAAATCAGCATCAAACAACAATCTATCAATATCTTTTAGATAATTATAGTTTGCTTTTTTGGTGGTTTTTAACATACAATCAATATTTAAATCATGGTGTAGCAATAAAAATAATGATCCGCAAAGGTGGAATATGCCTTTTGAACATCAGCAAAAAGAGTTTCCTCTTAATCTGGTACATGAACGTGATTGGCAATCTGTTCATGCCTACTTAACAGAGCGTGCCCGCGAAATCTGTGGTTGTCTGTTTGGTTTTAGCCCAAAAGTCAGTATCAAACATTATCAGTTCAATGCGTCTGAACAATTTTGGCATGCAGATATTCGAATTGACTACACCTGTAGCCTATCGGCTAAACAGTTTAGCATTGACGGACAATTTGTCTCTTTTATTACGTATGGAGAGTACTTTCAATATGATCCTATCCCCTCAAATATTACCGTACACCTATTCAAAATAGGTATATCGGAAAACATTCTGGAGCAATTGAGCAATGGACAAATCAAATTACATTGGTAACATCTGATAAACATTTATAAATATTGCTCACTCTCAAACCACCGCCTTTCGCCACTCAACGGATCATCAAACGCAATACTGCGCGCAAGTAACTTCAGCGGTTTATCGTAATCCACCACTTCCATCGGCGTGGGAACGGGATACAAACCATCGTTCAACAGCGGCATACCGAGGCGCATCATGTGTACGCGCAACTGGTGCTTTTTGCCGGTTTCGGGGTGCAGGCGGTAGAGGCTATAGGCGCCGCGATTCTCGATCAATTCCACCGTGGTAAACGCATTCGGCTCGCCCTCCACCTCCTGCGTCAAGTAAAACTGCTCGCCACGCACCATGCGCGAACTGACGTCCACAGGATAGTTCAAATCCATGCGCGTCGTCGCGATGGCTTCGTAGACTTTGCTCACGGCGCGCGATTGAAACAGGCTCTGATACGCGCCGCGCGTAGCACGATTGTGCGAGAGCAGCATCACACCGGCGGTGTCTTTATCGAGGCGATGAATCGGCGTGATGTCAGCGACATTGAGGTGTTGCAATTCAGGACGCAAACGCAGACGCGTGAGCAAGGTTTCGCGCAAAAATCGCCCGCTCGGAATCACCGGCAAAAAATGCGGTTTGTCCACCACGATTAAATGTTCATCGACGTGCAAAATCGTTTCGTCAAACGGAATGCGCGGCTCGTCCTCGCGGCTGATTTCGCGGTAATAATAAATCGTTTCACCCGCGCAATATCGCGCGTGTTCGGACAAAATCGTCCCATCTGCCGCCGCCACAAAACCACTGTTAAGCCGTGCGCGCCAACCGCGCTCATCCACAAACGGAAAGCGTTCGCACAAAAAATCCAACAAACTGCCGCCAACATAGCGCGCATCGTGCGGCAAGCACAGATAACTGGGCTTGACGCCGTTGCGCATGGGCAGTGGCGGTGCGATTTTATGTGAACGGGAACGGGCGGATGAATGGCTCATGGTGTACCATTTTACTGGAACGCCAGCTTGTGGTCACGCGAGATCATGCGAATTGAGAAAATGAAACATCGGAGCCACATCACCTAAATCACCTCGCGATTTACTTTTTGGTTCAATTCACCTATAGTTCAGCCAAACCCTTTCACCCACCCAAATATGAGACATTCATGATCAAACACATCGTGATGTGGCGGCTCAAAGAGCACGCCCTTGGTAACGACAAAGCCACCAACGCGCAACTTATGAAAAGCAAACTCGAAGCCCTGCGCGGCCAGATCGACGGGTTGCTTGCCATCGAAGTCGGCATTGATGTTTTGGCAACTGACAGCAGTATGGATGTCGTGTTGTACTCCGAGTTTCCCGACCCAGCGGCGCTGAAATCCTACGCCGCACATCCGCTGCATCAAGCGATCGTGGCGTTTATCAAAGAAGTCATCAGCGAGCGTTATGTCGTTGATTACGAAGCCTAATTCGCCCGAATCCACACAGATTTTCACGATGAATCATCCACAAAATACCCCGCTCAATCCTTCAATCAACGGGTTCTCCAGCGCGCCATCTGCTTTGCAATGTGAGCAAAACGGCATGACGCGGGTCGTATCTGCCGGACGTTTTTCTGCACCGATTGCTGATTTAAACACCGCGCATTGGGACGGCAACGGCGGCCTGCTGTCGCGTCGCCGCCTGCAACGCAAAAGCTGGCTCTACGGCGGTGTCTTCAGCGAGCGTTGGATTATCGGCTGTGCGATTATTGACGCGGGACTGATCGGTAGCGCATTCATCTATATTTTTGACCGCGAAACCCGCCAATTCACCGAGCATACCGCCATGCGTCCGCTCGTATTTCCTGCGAACTTTCAGCCCTCACCGACTGCGCCGTGGTCATTCACCAGCGGTCAAAAATCATGGCGCATCCGTCCGCGGACGCAAACAGCGGGTTGGCAGTTTGAGTTTAACAGCGCTGATCTGGAGGTTGGGTTTGAACTATTCGACAACGGCGCAAGCATCAGCGCATTGAATAATCCGCCGAGCAGCGCACGAGCGAAAAGCCGCCGTCCGTTTCACTACACACACAAATTAACCGGTACGCCCGCGCAACTGCGGCTACGCATCAACGGCGTGCAACACGAGGTCAAAGGCATCAGCGGCGTATTTGATTTCACCCTCGGCTATCCGCCGCGCAGCACGCTGTGGCAGTGGGCGAGTTGGACAGGCCAATTGGACGATGGCAGGCAACTTTCGGGTAATCTGGTGGCGCAGACGCTCAATGGTTTGGAAAACGCCGTTTGGCTGGGGAACGCAGAGCAGGTAACGGCCATTGCCATGCCGCAAGCTATTTTTGATTACAACCCGCACGACACCATGCAGCCGTGGCGCATCCGTTCTGCGGACGGACGACTGGACATGCAGTTCGTGCCCGAGGGCGCGCGCAGCGAAGCCATCCATTTGGGCGTTTTGGCCAGTGATTTTACGCAGCCGTTCGGTGCATTTCACGGCGTATGGCGCGATGAGGACGGTAGTGAGCATACACTCACCGGCATGGGCGTGGTTGAGCAGCATCGTGCGCTGTGGTAAATCGCTGTGGAAAATATTAGCCCATAGGCCATAGAATCATTTTGAATATTGTTTGAACATCGTAAGGGCGGATTTGAAATCCGCCTCTACATTGAACCCATCTACTGCTCATGACGCATCCATCAACGACACCCCCAAACAAAATACCGTCCAGCCGCGCGATGGTGATTTTTGCTGTATTGGCATTTGGCTATTTTCTCTCCACCGTGATGCGCGGCGTGACCGGCACGCTTGCGCCGGTCTTGACGCAGGAGCTGTCCTTGAGCGCGGGACAATTGGGTTTGCTCGCCGGCGTGTATTTTTTTGGCTTTGCCGGTATGCAGTTGCCATTGGGACGTTGGCTCGACCGACTCGGCCCGCGTGATGTGCTGATGGTGTTATTGGTACTGGCAGTGGGCAGTTGTTTGGCGTTTGCTTTTGCGCAGGGTTTTTGGTCTTTGCTGTTTGCGCGTTTTTTGGGCGGCATCGGTGTGAGCGCGTGCCTGATGGCGCCGTTGACCGGCTATCGCACATGGTTTGAGCCGCACACGCAATTGCGCAGTAACGCGTGGATGCTGATGGCCGGCTCGTTCGGCTTGCTATTTGCCACCGTGCCGGTGCAGTATGCATTGCCGTTGATTGGTTGGCGCATGGTGTTTGTGGGTTTAGCGGGCTTGTTTCTGCTGGCGATGCTCGGGGTGTGGTGGCGCGTACCCGTTTGGCACAACCGCCGTTCGACCAGCGCGGTCACGAAAACTTCGTTCGCCGAGGATTATCGCTTTATCTGGCATCATGCGTATTTTTGGCGACTGGCGCCGTTGGCCTTGGTGAATTACGGTGGCGTGATTGCCATTCAGACGCTGTGGGCGGGGCCGTGGATGACCCGCGTGGCCGGATACTCGCCTATTCAGGCGGCCAATGGTTTATTCGCCATTAATTTGACCACGCTCATCGTGTTTTGGCTGTGGGGCGTGGTCAATCCGATTCTGACGCGCCGCCGTATTTCGGCGGATCGTTTGATTATCTGTGGATTGCCGCTGAGTTGGATGGTGCTGATGCTCATCTCTGCGCTCGGCGCACACGCCGGTTGGTGGGCATTCGCCTTGTTTTGTGGTTTTGCCACGGTGATTTCATTGTCTCAGCCCGCACTGGGCTTGACCGTCCCGCCGCATCAGGCGGGCCGCGTGATGACGGCGTTTAATCTATTGCTGTTTGTGGGTGCGTTTTTTTGGCAATGGGGTATTGGCGGTCTGATTGATGTGCTCAAAGCACAGGGCTGGGGCGAGACGAATGCCTATCGCGCGGTATTTGGCTGGGTCGCGCTGTGTAATATTCTGGCGTACGCATGGTTTGCCTATGGCACGGTGCGCGCCCGACGCCTCCGGCAACTTTAATACCTCCGACACCTTTAAGGGCTGGAGTGAAACGCGGCGCAATAAAAAACCCTCGCCATTACCTTGAGCGAGGGTTTTTGTTTTTGGCGGTGTAACTAATTAGAATCGAGCGTTGACACCGAGATTGACCGCAGTTTCTTGCCCAGAATCTTTGCCAAAAGTGCGTTCAGCGCCAATCAGTAAATTGACATTTTTGGCCAAATCAATCTGCGTGCCCACTTGCACACGCAGGCCGTTGTCGGCTTTTGGCGCCACTGTGCCAAAACTGGTTGGTGCGGATTTCAGACGCGCTTTGATGTTGTCCGCATCGGTTGCATCGACTTCATAGCGTACCGTTGCGTATGGTTTGACTTTGCCAAAATCACCGCGCAGTTGATAGCCCAGACTGGCGACCATGCCTTCACGCTTTTGTTCACCAAAACTCATGGCGGTGCTGGTATTGCCCACCTCGTCATAGCCATCCAAACGCATTTTTTCATAGGCAAATCCGCCCACTGGGCCGTGTTGTACTTTGCCATTGGCCAAGGTTCCCACGACCAAATTGCCTTGGAAGCCAATGGTGTAGTGCGTACCCTTGCTTGAACCAGATTCGGTGCGGTTGGCCGCGCCCAGCGCGATGTTGCGGTCAATGTCTGCGCTCAGACGACCATAGCGCACATAGCCCATGATGGCGCCCTGCTCGCCTTTTTTGCCCACATAGGCGCCAACGCTGGTTTCTTTCAGATTAAATTCGCCTGCCGCTGTACCCAAATCACCCGAGGCGCGGTCGTAACCCAAAGTCAAACCGGTATGTGCATTGCCCGCACTGATGCGGCGATCCGCGCCGACCAGCAGGTATTTGTTTTTGCTATCGGCTTGACCAAATTCGGTTTTGCTGTAACCCGCATCCGCGAATGCGTGCCACGCTTGATCGCCGACATTCGGCGCATAGCTCATCAAGCGTTGTGCGTAACGTTGACCAGCGGACATCGCGGCCGCGCCAACGACACCGGCTTGCGCAGGTGCTTTGAGCACGGACAAAGCGTACTGCGCGCTGAGTTTTTGCGCCGCCGTGGTCGGATGCACACCATCGGCAAATACATAGGTGCTGGCGGCGTCTGGGCTGACCAAAGTATTGCTCGAACAGAACAAGGACGAGCTGACGGTACACGCTACGCCGGTCGCATTGGTAAAGCCATAAGCCGTCGGATTGGCCACTACTTCGGAAATCAAGCTGTAATTATCGAGCAAGACCACGCTCACACCAGTTTTCGTCAGACCTTGGATCACACCAGCATTAAAGCCCTGTGCCAACTGAGTTGCGCCTGCTGCTGCCACAGGTCCCAAACTTTTTAAATACGGCGTTGCGCCCAAATCCGGCAGATTTTGCACCATGACATATTGACTACCACTCAGAAGCGACACTTTCGCCACCTGCGTCACAAAATCCACCACGGATTGTTGGGTCAAGCCGGCCAATTGCGCTTGCGTGATATAGCCACCTGATCTGCCCTCGTTTCAACGGACAGTTTAAGCGGCTAATTTCATGTTAGCCGAT
>CAXYYC010000026.1:0-39287 GCA_964293815.1 uncultured Burkholderiaceae bacterium | reverse complement strand
CGGTACGACCAAAACCGGTTTGCACCTCGTCGGCAATCAGCACGATGCCGTGTTCGTCACAAATCTGGCGCAGACCGCGCATGAATTCAGCGGGTGCGGCGTAGAAGCCGCCTTCGCCTTGCACCGGTTCGAGAATGATCGCGGCAACGCGTGCCGGATCGATGTCGGATTTGAAGATATGGTTGATGGCGTCCAGCGAGTCTTGTGTGCTCACGCCATGCAGTTCAACCGGATACGGCGCGTGGAATACTTCGGCAGGGAAAGGGCCAAAGCCTGCTTTATACGGCACGACTTTACCCGTGAGCGCCAAACCCATCATGGTGCGGCCGTGGAAACCACCCGAGAAGGCGATCACGCCAGAGCGACCGGTGTACGCACGGGCGATCTTGATCGAGTTCTCAACCGCTTCCGCACCGGTGGTGAAGAAGGTGGTCTTGGTGGCTGCGGCAATCGGTGCGGTGTCGTTCACACGCTCGGCCAAGCGCACATAGGATTCATACGGCACGACTTGATAGCAGGTATGGGTGAAGTGGTTCAACTGCTCGGCGATGGCGGCGATCTGTTTCGGGTGGCGATGGCCGGTGTTGACCACGGCAATGCCGCCGCCAAAGTCAATGTAGCGTTTGCCTTCAATGTCCCAAATCTCGGCGTTCTCGGCGCGTGCGGCGTAAAATTCGCACATCACGCCGACACCTCGCGGTGTGGCTGCGTTTTTACGGGCTAATAGGTCTGCGTTGTTCATATGATTCCTTTCTAAATTGGTTTGTCTATATTTAATGTATGGCACATGGGTAACTGGAACAGGGCTGTTCACTAATTATTAGGGCTAATTATGCACATAAAAGATGGCTCATTGAGTGGATTTTGATAGTTTCTGGTGAACTCTACTAAAAATGGTGCTATTTTTGCAGGAGATCTTAATGTTTTTTAGAGGTAAATTTTATAGATTGAGGCTGTAAAGCACTACAGAGCGCTTTTTATCTCTGGTATGATGCGCAGAATTATTTTTTCTTTTCCGTATTTTGAATCAAATTGAGCCATTTTTTAGACCATTACCACAGCGAACATCGTTCCAGCGGCTTTACTTTGCTGGAGATGCTGATGGTCATCGCCATCATTGCTATTTTAGCCACACTGGCTGTCCCCAGTTATCAAAAATTTCGTGTGCAACAGGATACTCATGAGACCGCGGATCGTCTACGTGATCATTTAGAATTGGCGCGCACATACGCGCAGAATCAGCATATGCATGTCAGTGTATGCCCGATTGTGCAATCGGATTTGAGCGTAGGCAAGCCCGTTTGCTTGGCTGTGGCAGGCAGGACTTGGCCTGCATGGATGGTGGTGCGGGCAGATGGTCAAGTGCTGGCGCGCGGTCAAATAGCCTCTGACGATATCTCCATCACTTCTGATCAGCGCAATGCGATTGAATTTGATGAGCGCGGGACGTCTAATGTTTTTCCCAATGGTTCGATTACCATCTCCAGCATGCGCGATGCACAAGTTCAACGCACCATTAAAATAGCGGCTTCTGGTCGGGTGACGGAATCATGAGTCTGTTTGTGCGACCTCGTTCAATGTCTGTATTTCGCAGGATGCGATGCTTGCATTCGGTTGCGTCGCGACACAATCATCCAATCAAAGCAAGTACTCAGCAAGGTTTTGGCTTATTTGAGGTGCTGATCGCGTCCATGATTCTGGCAGTGGCTGTCGCGGGGGTCATGCATTTGCACACCCTGAATCTGCGCAAAACGGCGGATAATGCTGAATTGCAGCGTGCTTATTGGATTGTTTCCAATGCACAGCAGAGGTTTCAAGCCAGTGGTACCTTGAATGAGAGCGACCGCGCCGCTCTGGTGCAACAGGCGAGTGACGCTGGTTTGCGTGGCGTTAGTATTAATATGAGTACTGGTGCCGTTGTCAGCGTACAATGGCAGGCATGGGACGGGCAAAATACCATTCGGCGTGGCAATTGTTTAGCCCCAGTGGGTATGAGCTGCATTCAGGTACAGGTGCAATGATGAGTCAGCACAGTACATCCCGCCAATCTGGCTTTACTTTGATCGAGCTGTTGATCACATTGGCGCTGACCTTGTTGATTGTGGTTGCGGTACAGCGCTATGTGGCCGGCGTGACCACGGATCAGAGCAATCTGAGCGCGCAGCAGGATCAAACTTCGCAGATGAATATCAGCTTGAGCAATATTCAAAATGATGTGGCCAGAGCCGGATTTGTGCCGCTGGCCAGCGGCACAAAGTTTGCGCTTATCGATGAACCGGTGCAAATTAGGGCATGTTCGACCACAAAGGTAGAGGTTTGTCAAAACACTGAATTGGTCATCCGCTATTGGGCTTGGGGTGATGGCGTCACCGTGTATGATTGTGTTGGTCATAAAGTGACCGAGCGCACGGGTAAATGGGCGAAAGTGGAAAATATTTATCGTGTGAAAACCAATGGTGAGTTGGCGTGTAGCGGTAATGGTGGTGATAATAATTACACTTTTTCAATGTTGAATGGGGTTGCATCGTTTGCTTGGCGTTTAAGTGAGCCGAATGCTCAGACGGGCGCGCGTATATTATCGCTGTGTGTGACCACTCGTTTGGATGCCAGTACCTCAATCATTGGGTCGAGGACGGCGAAAAACTGCGTGAATGGAGATCCGTGGGGTGCATCCGCGGGAACTTCACCGATACAGTACCAGACAACGCAATTGGATATGCTGGTGCGTCCGCATACAATGGATTTGCCGGTTATCATGCAAGCGGAGCCGCTATGAGCCTTATCCGAACAGCGGCCAAGCACCGCGCAAATGTGGCTCGGCAAAAGGGCGTGGCTTTATTGACGGTATTGATTTTATTGCTGATTTTGGCAGGGGCTTCGGTGGCACTGATTCAGTCACAGCGTGGCGCAGTCCGGCAAATGGCCGATCGGCTGGAAGTGCTGGATCAAAATGCGGCGTCTGCCGTAGCACATGATGCCTGCGTGGCGCGTATGCGTGCAGGCGTGGAGGGCGTCGTACCAGTGTCTGGGTTTGAGGGAAAAACGGCTTTTGCGAGCGCAAATGATGTGCGCTGGGGCAGTGATAATTGCTTGTTTGAATGGTATCAATTGCCAAGCAACAGCATTGACGCATGGACGCCGCATATTCGCGTGAGCTCGCGCGTGTCGGTCAATGGGCAAATGGTTGTGGAGGTCAGTGAGTGGCGTTACCCCGTATGTCCGGTGGGTCAAGTGTGTGCCACGCGCTCGGTCAAATGGTTACAAGATGACGGAAAAACCCTTAAATCACAGCTCAATGCCCAATATGGCGCAGGCGTCATCAGCACTGCGCGGCAACGTTTATGATGGATGAGTGATGAGTCAAATCAATCAGATCAATCAAAACGGCTGTAAAAACAGCCGTTGGCGTATTTGTCCGACAAAGCGGACGAATCAGTCCGGTTTTACCCTATTGGAATTATTGCTGGTGATTGTGATGATCGGTATTTTGGCTTCAATTTCGGTGGGGCGCTACAATCGCTATGTGCAGGAATCCAACCGCCGTGCGGCGGTGGCGCAGTTGTATGTGTTGCAACAAACCATGGAGCGCAATCGTCTACAAACGGGTCAGTATGCCACGATTGCCGAACAAACCATCAAAGGCTATGTCATCAGCGGCGCACCAAATGGAAAAGACGGAGCGGAGTACTTTGTGACGGCGACACCGATAGAAGATGACGGTGGTGATATGAATTGCGGCACACTCAGTATTAATCATCAGGATCAGCGAACGGCGAGTGAAGGTGATGCGATCGAGTGTTGGCAATAATAATCATACGGCGTCCGCTTACTGAGCCGTTTTAGATTCTGCAACTTGATTTGGCGTTGCTATTCTGGGTAGAAAAATGGGTGCGTTGTACGCACCCAAATCATTGCTAAAATCATCAACGCGCTGCATTAGCTACCATAAATGATGTTGTAGATAATTCCTGTGGCGATGGTCGCGAGAATGTAGCGGCCATCAATATAGTTCCAGCGCATACCGACGGGTGGTGCGTATAGGTCGCGGTGCTCGTGCCAATTCACAATGACGTAGCGTTGTCCGCGGTCACCACGGTATTGTGTGGGCAGTTGACCACCACGATAAAATTGGCGGTTCGGGCTGTTGATACCGTTGTTGTACGGATTTTTCGGCTTTTCATAGCCATAGCGATGATCGCGTCGCTGTTCGTATCCGTATCTTTGTGCTTGGCGGCTGTGTTGTGCCACGATGGAAACGCAGGTCAACGCAACCGCCGTATCCGTATCTTTGTGCTTGGCGGCTGTGTTGTGCCTGCCATTGTCCATCCGCTTGATTTTGCACGGTTTGTCTGCCGAAATAGGGCTGTGAATTGCGATTGACTTGCGGTGCATCGTATTGATTGGTGCGTTGCTGACCGCTTTGTCCATTCATTGACCAATTGGTATTGTTTTCCCAGCGTTGACCGTGCGCTTGTGCGCTAAGGCCAGTCAATGAGAGTGTGAGCAATAAGGCTGTGGCCGTTGTTGAAATCTTCATATGTATTCTCCTGTGTGTGAAGCTGAAGCGAACGTTCGGTGTGTTTTGTTGAACGTGCCCTTTTAATGAGCTGTCTCGTTAATCCGTTGACGATGGCTTGCCTCTTTACATTTCTTTACAAGGGATGGCGACGTTGAGTTAAAGTCAATGATGGCTGTATTGTGTGTTTGCGCGATACAGTTTAATTTTTGAGCAGTCATTTTGTTTCAGGGCGCTCAGATATAATGGCGCATGGTGAAGGGATAGACATGGATGCACTGTTGCGGTTGTTTCATTTATATCAGCAGGATACAAATGATGAGGTAGAGCGCGCTCAAGCGAAAGCTTGGCTGCGTGAGGGCTTTGCGATGCTGTTGCCAACGATACCGGCGATGCTGGTCTGGGCGATTGTGACGGCGGTGGCAATGGTCGCTGCGGGCTTGCCTGCGGGCTATGTGGTGTTGATCAATTGGTTGGTATACGCCGGTTCGGCGCAGTTGGCGGTGCTGTCGATGTTGGTGCTCGGCGCCAGTTTGCCTTTGATCTTTTTGACGGCGTTCGTTGTGAATCTGCGTTTTGTGGTGTTCAGCGGTACGACCAAGCCATTTTTCCGCGCTTTGCCGTTGCGCTTTCGCCTGCTGTATGGTTTTTTGACCGGCGATGTGCCGCTGATGATTTTTTTGAATCGTTTTAAGGATGGCCCTGCGAATGCAAGTACCGGCGCGGATGTGCAGCAAAAGGCGATTTTCATTGGCTTGGGCTTGGCCAATTTTGTGGCGTGGCAAATCGGTGTATTGCTCGGCGTGGTGTTGGCCAGTTTTGTGCCGAGTGATTGGGGATTGGCTTTGGTGGCCTCGTTGACCCTGTTGATTTTGATTGTGAAAATGGTGGATAACTGGCCGGCGCTGGCCGGATGTGTGGCGTCGTCATTAACGGCGGTGTTTTTGCATGGTCTGCCGAATAAGCTGTGGGTTTTTTGTGCGATTGTGGTCGGTGTGGCTGTGGCGATGTTTGCCGAAATCATTGGGCCGAAGTTGTGGCCGCAAGGGTGGCCTAAACGCATTCACGAGCACGAAACCTTGGAGGATACCTGATGAGCTGGGGACAACATGCGTGGTTGCTGACGGCAATCATTGGGCTGTGTGCGGTGACGGTGCTGACGCGCAGTTTCTTTTTACTCACGCCCAGCCGATTTGAGTTCTCGCATGGCATTCAACGCGCCCTGCGCTACGCGCCAACCGTGGCGATCATGGCCGTTATTGCACCGGATATTTTGATGCATCAAGGGCAAGTGGATTTGACTTGGCGCAATCCTGAGCTACTGGCCGGAATTGCCGCCGTGGTGGTATTTGCTTGGCGCAACAGCTTTATTTTGGCGCTGTTGGTGAGTATGGGGTTATTCACGATGTTGCGGTTGTATGTCTAAATGGTGTGCTTAGGGCTGTAAAAGTGTATCTTTTTTAAGGCCATTTTTTCTGTATGATGCGATTACTATTTCTATAATTGAAGGAGTCATCATGAGTCTGAATACCGAGCATCTGTGGATGCCGTTCACTGCGAATAAACAGTATAAAGCCGCGCCGCGCGTATTGGTCTCGGCCAAGGACATGCACTACACCTCGGATGACGGGCGGGCGATTTTGGATGGTACAGCAGGGTTATGGTGCGTGAATGCTGGTCATGGCCGTGCGCCGATTGTGCAAGCGATTTGCGATACGGCACAGGAATTGGACTACGCGCCAATGTTTCAAATGGGGCATCCGAAGGTATTTGAGGCGGCAAGTAAACTGGCGGCGATTACGCCCGAGGGCATGGATAAAGTATTCTTTACCAATTCTGGCTCCGAAGCGGTTGATACCGCGCTGAAAATGGCGCTGACCTACCACCGTGCGAATGGTGACGCACAACGCACCAAATTTATCGGACGCGAACGCGGCTACCACGGCGTTGGCTTTGGCGGTATTTCGGTGGGCGGGATTGGCAACAACCGCAAACATTTTTCGGCCAATATTATCCCCGGTGTGGATCATTTGCCGCATACCTTGAGCATTGAGCACGCGGCATTCAGCCGTGGTCAGCCCGAATGGGGCGCACATTTGGCCGACGCGCTGGAAAATCTGGTGGCTTTGCACGACGCCTCCACCATCGCTGGTGTGATTGTCGAGCCGATGGCGGGTTCAACCGGCGTATTGATTCCGCCAAAAGGTTATCTGGAAAAATTGCGTGCGATTTGCGACAAGCACGGTTTACTGCTGATTTTCGATGAGGTGATTACCGGTTTTGGTCGCCTTGGCGCACCGTTTGCCGCGCAGTATTTCAACGTCACGCCGGACATCATGACCTTGGCGAAAGGCTTGAACAATGGCGCAGTGCCAATGGGTGCTGTGGTGTGTAAAAACGAAATTTACGACACCGTGGTGAACAATGCGCCCGCTACCGCGATCGAATTTTTCCACGGCTATACCTACACCGGTCATCCGCTGGCCTGTGCGGCGGCGTGTGCGACGCTGGATTTATACCAAGAAGAAAAAATGTTCGAGCGAGCCGCGCAACTCGCGCCGCATTTTGAACAGGAAATTCATAAACTTGATGGGCATAAGCATGTCAAAGACGTGCGTAACCTTGGTCTGGTGGGCGGTATCGAGCTGCATAGCCGCGACGGACAAATCGGTGCGCGCGCATACGAAACCTTTGTCAAATGCTACCAAGAGGGTGTGTTGATTCGCGTGACCGGCGACATCATTGCGATTTCCCCACCGCTGATTATCAATGAAGCGCAAATCAGCGAGATTTTCGATACGATTGCGAAGGTGTTGGATACGGTGGCGTAATCCTCGCTGAGATATGTGGTGGCTGTAATAGATTAGCATGAGGATATGGTTATCTACTACAGCTAACCCATTGTAAATTAAGACAAAATCAATATTCTGTCCTTGAATTGATCGCAATATCTGTTTCAGTTTAAGTGTGTTACCAGTGGTGCACCGTACTCATTTCTTGAGTTAAGTCTTTTTCATAAAAAATCGCGCAGAGGAAAAATACTCTGCGCGATTGTCATTGAAGCATGGTTGATGATTAAGCGTGTTTATTCATCTCTTCAATCTTCACTTTCCATTCTTTCGGGCCGGTTTCGTGTACCGATACGCCATTAGAGTCGACTGCGACGGTGACCGGCATATCGACCACGTCAAATTCGTAAATTGCTTCCATGCCGAGGTCTTCAAAGGCTAACACTTTTGCGGCTTTAATGGCTTTGGATACGAGGTAGGCCGCACCGCCAACTGCCATCAGATAGGCGGCTTTGTGCTTTTTGATCGCTTCGATGGCGGTAGGACCGCGTTCGGATTTACCAATCATGGTAATCAGTCCGGTTTGCGCGAGCATCATTTCGGTGAATTTGTCCATGCGCGTCGCGGTGGTTGGACCGGCTGGGCCGACGACTTCGTCGCGTACCGGATCAACTGGACCAACGTAGTAAATGGCGCGGTTAGTGAAATCTACCGGCAATTTTTCGCCTTTGGCGAGCATATCGGCGATGCGTTTGTGCGCTGCGTCACGACCAGTGAGCATTTTGCCATTGAGCAAGAGGGTTTGACCGGGTTTCCACGCAGCCACTTGCTCGGGCGTGAGGGTGTTCAGATCGACGCGTTGGCTTTTTTCGGTATCAGGTGTCCAGCTCACTTGTGGCCATGCGTCAAGTGGCGGCGGCGTGAGAATGGCTGGGCCATCGCCGTGCAGGTGGAAATGGACGTGGCGGGTGGCCGCGCAGTTGGGTACCATGCCAACCGGTAGCGAGGCCGCATGCGTCGGATAATCCATGATTTTGACGTCGAGAACGGTGGTTAGACCACCAAGCCCTTGCGCGCCGATGCCGAGTGCGTTGACTTTTTCGTACAGTTCAATACGCAGTTCTTCAATGCGGTTGGATGGACCGCGTTCGATCAATTCGTGCATATCGACCGGCGCCATGATGGATTCTTTGGCGAGTAGCATGGCTTTTTCGGGTGTGCCGCCAATACCAATGCCGAGAATGCCCGGTGGGCACCAGCCTGCACCCATAGTGGGAACGGTTTTGAGCACCCAGTCAACGATGGAGTCGGATGGGTTGAGCATGACCATTTTGGATTTGTTTTCAGAGCCGCCGCCTTTGGCTGCGACGATGACTTCTACCGCGTCACCGGCGACCATTTCGATGTGGACGACAGCGGGTGTGTTGTCTTTGGTGTTTTGGCGTTTACCGGCTGGATCGCGCAAAACAGAAGCACGCAGGAGGTTGTCTGGATTGGTGTAGGCGCGTGCGACGCCTTCGTTGACCATTTCTTGGATGGTGATATCGGTGTCCCATTTGACGCCCATACCGATTTTTAGAAATACCACGCCGATGCCGGTGTCTTGGCAAATCGGGCGATGACCTTCGGCGCTCATGCGGCTGTTGGTCAGGATTTGCGCGATGGCGTCTTTTGCGGCGGGTGAGGTTTCACGCTCGTACGCTTTGCCCAGCGCGCGGATGTAGTCTTCCGGATGGTAGTAGGAGATGTACTGAAATGCGTCAGCGATCGAGCTGATGAAGTCTTCTTTACGGATGGTGGTCATATGGCTTCTCCAAGTAGTGAGTCGAAAATCATGAGTGATGCGGGTGCGTTTGCGAGCTGATTTTGTCAATCCAAGCCATAATGATGGCGGAAATCAGAAACACCACATGGATGCTGGATTGGGCGATGAGTTCGCGATCAGATACTTTGCTGATGTCCATGAATGAGGTCAGCAGGTGAATCGAGGAGATGCTGATAATGGCCATGGACAGTTTCACTTTGAGCACGCCTGCGTTGACGTGATCGAGCCATTCGGGTTGGTCAGGATGGCCTTTGACATTAATGCGCGAGACAAATATATCATAGCCGCCAATGATGATCATAATGAGTAAGTTGGCAATCATCACGATGTCAACCAATCCCAGTACGATGAGCATGATGTCGGTTTCGTCCAATGCGCCGGAGGCGGTTCCACTGACTAAGTGGAATAGTTCATTGAGAAACTTGTAAACATAAACCCCTTGGGCAACGATCAGCCCCAAATACATGGGTAGCTGCATCCAGCGCGAGAGAAAAATAACCTGACTTAATACTGGTTTCATACCCATCCCTAATTTGATTAGTCAATACGCAATAATACCAAATCAACATCGCGCTCACTAATACGCTCCCCTGACCAAACTGCGCGCCAGTGACGGCCTTTAAAATCAACTGGGGTGTCTTTTGTTGGATTTTTGGATAAATTCAATGCCTCATTGGTGGTTAACACATAGGGACATTGTACCTCTGCAAAGGCGGATTGTTCGGGCAAAAAAGGCACTTTTGCGTAGTAATACATCGCACCACGCGCCTCAGTACTCAATTTATGCGCATGGACGCAGGTGGTTTGCGTCGGTAGATTCTGCGCGAGGCTTTTACCCACCTGCGCGTAACTGCGCGTGTAATCCAACCACGGCATAGCCAGTGTTGCGAGCAATACCCAAACCATGACCAAGCCACCTGAGGACAAAGCCACCGATTTCCACAGCGCGCGCGGCTCAAAACGAATGCGCCAGCTCAACAGAAATGCCCAAGCAAAGCTCACCAAACAGGCGAAAATGAATGGCAACCATCGGAATATCGGCTCAAATCCGGGAGTCAGTTTATTGATGTTGTGGTGAATGCTTTTCGGATAACCGAGCCATGACGCTTCCCACACCATCCAAATAGCGGCGGCCAAAACGGTAAAGGTAGCCAGAGAGAACCAGTCAATGATATTCGCGCGGCCACGATTGAGCGTGGCCAAGCCGAATGGCGCCAGAATCAAAAAGCCGGGTGTGAACATCAATAAGCTGGTGATGAAACGCTGTCCGGTAATCAAAATATGTGCGGTCGGTGCGATCAGCAACAAAATGCCCAAAATCATCATCGGCGTGTCCCACTGCGCACGCCAGCGCCACAGGCAAACCAAAGCCAATGGCCACAAAGGCCAAGCGAACACCAAAATATTGCGGGTGAAAAAACGTGTATTTTCCTTGGAAATAGGCGCGAAATGCTGACCAGCGAGCCAACCTTGGAAAAAATCGGCGTTTTGTTGAATATTCATCAACCAAATCAACGGCAACGCAATACCGATCAATAGCACAATCGGCGCGGTGTGCAAGCTATGGTCGCGCCAATGTGTGAAAAACAATACGCTCAAGGTAATCAAAATAAAGCAGATAAACAAAGCAAATGGTACGCTCAAACCCAAACCGGCCAAGCCCAGCGCCCACAGCCAGCGCCCAAATTGCGGTCGCTCCAAGGTCAAACTCGCCCCGAATAACCACAGCATACTGAGCATTAATTGCGTTGCGCCGTTGCTCGTGTCGTGGGTGTGTGCGGCAATACCGTAGGTCGCAATGAACAGCAACACTGCTGAGTCCGCCAGCATACGGCCATACTCGTGTGCCAAAGGCTGTCCGCCAAAGGTCAAGGGCTGCGGTTGCACCTCATCGCGTTTGCCCAAGCGATAAACGGCTTGCCACAAAAAATACATGGCCAGTGCGTCTTGGCAGGCGATGGCCAGTTGCGCCGCGCTGAAAGGTTGCAACAACGGGCTGAATAATTTGATGAACAATGCGCCGATCCAATACGGCAAAGGGCCGTTGTCCAGGACATAAGCGCCAATCACGTTCGGAAACAGCCAATCGCTCATTGCGCCCTGTGCCATAGTCAGCATGATGCCGAAACTTTCCGCCTCTTGGCGCCACAGCCCGCGCCAGATCAGGCCGGGCAAAATATAGGCAATGGCCAACAAAACCAAATACCGATGCGGTAATCGGGTGGTGTCCTGTTGATTGAGGCGAAGCGGATTAAAAGGAGAAGCTGACTTCATGTGCGGTTGTGCCGTTTGGGTGTCGTATTGGGCGGAAATGAGTTGTTATCGATTGTTGTGTTCATTATCTGGCACAAACCATCGGTCAGTCAAAATTAATAGAATTTTAACGAACTACGTCCTGTTGCATCAAGCTTATTGTTAATTTTGTGCGTATCTTTAAAAAGTAAGCGCAAGGGATGCAGCAGAACCAAACAAAACTATTGGCGGTTGATGTAAAAAAGGCGGCTTACGCCACCTTTTTATATGGGTCAATCGCTTGATTACGCACCGGTTTTACCCGTGCTGCGAGAACCGTATTTGTTACGGAATTTCTCAACGCGACCAGCAGTATCAACAATTTTCTGAGTGCCAGTGTAGAACGGGTGAGACTCAGAAGATACCTCCAATTTGATCAAAGGGTATTGTTTACCTTCGAATTCAATGGTTTCACGCGCGTGTGCGGTGGTGCGAGAGATGAATTTAAAATCGCAAGAGATGTCGTGAAAGACAACTTCGCGGTATTCTGGATGAATATTTGGTTTCATGGGTTTCCTTTAAGTTCAATGACAGCCAATTAAACGGTCGTTTAACGATAATGAATGCTATTTCGTACAACAACAATGAATTTAATCACACGTCGATTTAAAAAAGCCCTTCATTATCCGTGATTTTGTGGATAAATGCAAGCTGATCTGTTTTGTCGGCATAGGGTAGTAGTAAGGGTGAAACGGTTTGAATGATGCTCGATCACCCTGATAAGCCATTAACCGAGCATCATAGAGTAGAGGCGTTAAGCTTTACTGCGCACTTTGCCGTAGAGCCACAACAATAAAAATGCCACCACTACGGAGGCGAGGAAACCTGCACCTTGCCCTGGGCGATACCAGCCCAATGATTGACCCAGCGCACCAGCCAGCACTGAGCCGCCGATACCCAATAATGTGGTCATGATAAAGCCCAGATTGTCTTTGCCGGGGTGTAAAAATTTTGCCAATACACCGACTAAAAAACCAATCAAAATTGTCCAAATCCAACCCATAATGTGCTCCTTTTTCAGTTTGTCGCAAATGATCGTCATGATCGTCAAAAAGCGGTCAGTGCTCAACCGCTGTTTGTCATTTCCATCAAAAGCCAGTAAAAACGGTCTGAACAAATGAATCATTCAGACCGTTTCGCCTATTGAGCATAGACGCTCATTTGATGATTGGTGGCTATTATAGCCCCAAAGCTTTTTTCACGCCGGCACCGTAAGCAGGATCACACTTAGTGCAGTTATCAATGTGGCGCTGTTTGATGAAATCTGGCGCATCGCCCATGGCGCGGGCGGTGTTGTCGAACAACACTTGTTGTTGCGCGGGCGTCATCAAGCGGAACAAGGCACGCGGTTGGCTGAAGTAGTCGCTGTCGTCTTCACGATAATTCCAGAACTCCGCATCACCGGTGATTTTCAATGGCGGCTCTTTGTACTCGGGCTGCTCTTGCCATTGGCTAAAGCTGTTTGGCTCGTAGTGCGGCAGGCTACCATAGTTAGCATCGACACGACCTTGACCGTCGCGATGGTTGCTGTGTACCGGGCAGCGTGCTTGATTCACCGGAATTTGATGATGATTCACGCCCAGGCGGTAGCGTTGCGCATCGGCATAGTTGAACAAGCGTGCTTGCAACATGCGGTCTGGCGATACGCTGATGCCCGGCACCAGATTACTCGGCGCAAAAGCGGATTGCTCCACATCAAGGAAGAAGTTTTCCGGATTTTTGTTCAACTCAAATTCGCCCACTTCGATCAGCGGATAATCGCCTTTTGGCCACACTTTGGTTAAATCAAACGGGTGGTAGGATACTTTTTCCGCATCGGTTTCCGGCATGATTTGCACATACATTGTCCATTTGGGGAAATCGCCGCGCTCGATCGCCTCGTACAAGTCACGCTGATTGCTTTCGCGGTCTTTGCCGACAATCGCTTCGGCTTCAGCGTCGGTGAGGTTTTCAATGCCTTGTTGGGTGCGGAAGTGGAATTTCACCCAGAAACGCTCATTGGCCGCATTGATAAAGCTGTAGGTGTGCGAGCCAAAACCGTGCATGTGGCGATAGCTTTTCGGAATGCCACGATCCGACATCACAATGGTCACTTGGTGCAAGGCTTCCGGCAACAGTGTCCAAAAATCCCAATTGTACGTTGCACTACGTAGATTGGTGCGCGGGTCGCGTTTGACCGCCTTGTTCAAATCAGGGAACTTGCGCGGGTCACGCAAAAAGAACACCGGCGTGTTGTTGCCCACCATATCCCAGTTGCCCTCTTCGGTATAAAACTTCAGCGCAAAACCACGAATGTCACGCTCAGCATCGGCCGCGCCGCGTTCACCGGCCACGGTGGTGAAGCGGGCAAACATCTCGGTTTTTTTGCCGATTTGGCTGAATATTTTCGCGCGGGTGTATTTTGTGATGTCGTGGGTGACGGTAAAGGTGCCAAACGCGCCGGAACCTTTGGCGTGCATGCGCCGCTCTGGAATCACTTCGCGCACAAAGTTGGCCAATTTTTCGTTCAACCACACGTCTTGCGCCAACAAGGGGCCGCGCGGACCAGCCGTATAGCTGTTTTGGTTGTCAACAACGGGGGCGCCGCCATTGGTAGTGAGATGGGTGACTGGGCATTTCTTTTCTTGCTCGCTCATGCTACTCTCCTATGGTAAGTGTCTGGTGGGTAAACAACAGTCCCGAATGAGACTATGGCAAGAGTTTATGTAATTGTTGTGTGATAGTAAAATTGTATTTATTGATAGCCGACATAGTACTAAACTATTAATTAGCATCAGCTCGCTATCTCTGATTCCGCTGGGGTGAGTTTTTCGCCACAGTGCATACAATAATTGGCGTCGGGTAAATGGCCTTCCGTCATACAGTTGGAGCAGGTGCGTGTGGTGATGTTGAGCTTTTTGTCGCGGGCATTGCTCATCTCGACGGTGACAATGCCAGTCGGCACAGCCAGCGTCCCCCAGCCCATGAGCATCATGATGGTGGCGATGAATCGCCCGATGCCAGTTGCGGGTGTGACATCGCCATAACCCACCGTGGTCATGGTGGTGATCGCCCAGTAAATAGACGTCGGGATGTTGGGAAATTTATCGTTAATGTCATTTTCGACCAAATACATCACCGTGCCCATGATGACCGCCACGATCAGTACGAAGGAGATAAAAATAGTGATTTTGCGGGCGCTGGCGCGGATGGCGTATAAAAGTGAGTAATACTCATGCGAGTACGCGCTCAGACCCAGAATACGGAATATCCGCAATAGTCTCAGCAGTCGTACATCAATCAGTGCGTGTAATTCGGGGAAAATCAGCGCCAAATACGTCGGTAAAATGGACAAAAAATCAACGATGCCAAAAAAACTGGTGGCATAGCGCAGGGGATGGCGCACACACAGCAGGCGTAAGATGTATTCAGCGGTGAAAATGAGTGTAAAGCTCCACTCTAACATTTTAAATTGCGCGCCATGTTCGTTATGGAGTTCTTTGACACTATCAGCGAACACCACCGCGACGCTGAGCAAGATGAGCAGCAACAGCATTAAATCAAAGCGCCGACCAGCGGGCGTTTCCGCTTCAAAAATAATCGTATACGCTTTTAAACGCCAACCACTCAGCGGTTTGCCAATTTGTTCGGTGTGTCGATCTGGGTCAATATGTAGAATCGGTGCCATGATGTGCTTTAAAAATAAACAGTTCCGCGCATTTTGCGGCTGAGTTGGTGATAGGTCAAGTCCCAAAATACGGTAAAATGCGCCTTTGCCCTTTTTAATGTCGTTTGTATGCACAACTTTTTCACCGCCGCATTGCCGGAAATCATTCGTGATGCGGATGACCTGAATTTAAACCACTTTGATTACGAACTTCCGCCGGAACTGATTGCGCAGATGCCAGCGGGCGAGCGCACCGCCAGCCGTTTGTTGATTGTCGGCGAAACGTTGCGTGACGCGCATTTTGCCGATGTGTTGGCGCAACTGCGTTCAGGTGACGTGCTGGTTTTGAACAATACCAAGGTCATCAAGGCGCGTCTATTTGGGCAAAAAGCCACCGGCGGTAAAGTCGAAGTCATGATCGAGCGCGTCAGCGGTACGCACGAATGCGTGGCGCAAATTCGCGCGTCAAAGGCGCCGCCTGCGGGAACGACGATACGCATCGCCGAGGATTTCGAGCTGACCGTTGTGTCCAAAGAAGGGCGCTTTTACCATCTGCACAGCGATCAGCCGATTTTAACCATGCTCGATCAATACGGCCATTTGCCGCTGCCGCCGTATATCGATCACTCGGCCGATGATTTTGACGCGCAACGCTATCAAACCGTATTTGCCCAGCGTGATGGCGCGGTGGCCGCGCCGACCGCCGGTTTGCACTTTGACGAAGCGTTATTGAAAAAAGTGCAGGAACAAGGCGTGCAGTTGGCGTATGTCACGCTGCATGTGGGCGCAGGGACATTTTTACCCGTATCGACACAAAATTTAGGTGAACACGTCATGCACGAGGAATGGTACGAAATTCCTCAAGCCACTGCGGATGCGATCAATCAGGCGCGTGCGCAAGGGCGGCGCGTGGTATCAGTCGGTACGACCAGCTTGCGCGCGCTTGAATCCGCATTTGTGCAGCAAAATCCTGAGCGCCAAGCCGATTGGCACATGCAGGCGGCGACAGCGGAAACCCGTTTGTTTATCCGTCCGCCGTATCAGTTCGGTGTGGTGGACGCATTGATTACCAATTTTCACCTGCCGCAATCGACCTTGCTGATGCTGGTCTCGGCGTTTAGCGGTGTACAAATCATGCGCGATGCGTATAATCACGCGATTGCGCAGCGCTACCACTTTTTTAGCTACGGCGATGCGATGTGGTTGGAACGAACAAGTCGGGAAAACTAAAGTCATGAAAGCTTTTTTAATTTATTTACTCGTAATGGGTTTTTCTGTGATTGGAGGGAAAGCCTTCCCCCAATTTTTTGAAAAACATTTTAGTAAAGTAATTTTTATGACAGGCTTCATTGCTGGATTTTTAGCGAAGTGCTTTTGGAATTGGCAAATTGATAATAATATTATTTTTAGTTTGAGTGTTAGTGCTACTACTTTTGACACTTATTTGGTGGCGACACTGTCGGGCTTATTACTTTTAGGTTTGGTCGCTTTTGGACCTGAACTACTTTCATAGTTAAATCTGTATGCTTGAATTTAAATTACACAAAACCTCAGGAAAAGCGCGTCGCGGGACGATGACGCTCAATCACGGCGTGGTACAAACGCCAATTTTCATGCCGGTAGGCACATACGGCGCAGTCAAGGGCATGACGCCCGATATGCTGCGTGAAATCAATGCACAAATCATTTTGGGTAATACCTTTCACCTGTGGTTGCGCCCCGGTATGGATGTGATGAAGGTACACGGCGGTTTGCATCAGTTTATGAACTGGGATAAGCCGATTTTGACCGATTCGGGCGGATTTCAGGTATTCAGCTTGGGTGATTTGCGCAAAATTACCGAGGAAGGCGTAACGTTTAGTTCGCCTGTGAACGGCGATAAATTGTTTTTAACGCCTGAAATCTCGATGCAAATTCAAACCACGCTCAATTCAGACATTGTGATGCAGTTTGACGAATGTACGCCGTATCCGGCGGATGTGAAAACCGCGCGCGAGTCGATGGAGTTGTCCTTGCGTTGGGCAAAACGCTCGTTGGACGAATTTAATCGTTTGGAAAATCCCAATGCGTTGTTTGGCATTGTTCAAGGTGGTATGCACGAACATCTGCGTGAGCAGTCGCTCGCGGCGTTGACCGACATGCCATTTCATGGCGTTGCGATTGGCGGCCTGTCAGTGGGCGAGCCGAAAGAGGAGTTTTACCGCGTGCTGGAATTCATCGGTCATCAACTGCCGAGCGAAAAACCGCGCTATCTGATGGGCGTGGGCACGCCGGAGGATTTGGTGTTTGGCGTATCGCAGGGCATTGATATGTTTGACTGCGTGATGCCGACGCGCAATGCACGTAATGGCTGGCTGTTTACACGTTTTGGCGATATTAAGATTAAAAACGCCCGTTACAAAACCGATTTGAAACCGTTGGACGAGACCTGCACATGTTATACCTGTCGCAATTTCAGCCGCTCGTATTTGCACCATTTGCACAAAATGGGCGAAATGCTCGGTGCGCAGCTCAATACGATTCATAATCTGCATTACTACCTGCAATTGATGCAGGACTTGCGCGATGGGCTGGATGCGGAGCGATTCGATGCTGTAGTCAGTGAATTTCATGCCAATCGTGCGCGCGGGGTGGATTAAGGCGTGGTTTAATTTACGGGAAATTACGTCAAGTGGTGGGATAAGACGGGTAGAACTGTTATAATGCTCGGACGTTGTTACATAAAACCGAAAGAGGAGAAGATATGTTTTTGATTTCAGATGCACACGCACAGACCGCAGGCGATCCAACCGGTGGCTTGATGTCCTTTTTGCCGCTCATCATTATTTTTGCGATTTTTTACTTTATGATGATTCGTCCGCAAATGAAGCGTCAAAAAGAATTGCGCGCGATGCTCGCCGCCTTGAAAAAAGGTGATGAAGTCACAACCGGCGGTGGCTTGATTGGTAAAATCATCAGCTTGGACGACAATTTTGTGACTTTGGAAGTATCTCGTGTGAACGGTCAATCGGTTGAAGTGGTGTTCCAACGCAATGCGATTCAGTCAATTTTGCCAACCGGTACATTGAAGCTGTAATCAAAACCGCATTACTGAACCCATAAGCAATCACGCACTTCATTCGATGTGCGTGATTTCGCTTTGTTTGGCGGTAAATTTGCGCTCAGTCTGAATCGAGCGCGTCAGGATTTTGGCGCAGTAGTTGATCGTAATCATTGATCGCAGTTATTGATTTTTAATAGAAATAGAATGGTGGTGGTATGAACCGTTATCCCTTGTGGAAAAACATAATCATCGTGTTGGCATTGGTACTGGGCTTGCTCTACACCATACCGACCTTCTTCGGTACCACGCAGGCGGTACAAGTCTCCGGCGCGAAGGCGACCGTCAAAGTCGAGACCGATGTTAAAGACAAAGTGGAACAAGTGCTCAAAGCACAAAACATCCCGTACACCGGATTGTATTTTGAAAAAACCGCACAAGGCTTAGGCACGGTCAAGGTGCGTGTGAACGGTCAGGACACGCAGGCGAAGGCAAAAGAAGCAATCAATGCTGCGCTCAACACCGACCCAAATTCACCCTCATACACATTGGCTTATAGCACCGTTTCTGCCGCGCCGGACTGGATGACAGCGATTGGTGCGAAACCCGTATCACTTGGTTTGGACTTACGCGGTGGCGTGCATTTCTTGCTCGAAGTGAAAATGTCTGAAGCAGTGCAAAAAAAATTGGATGCGATGCAAAATGGTTTTAACACCTTGTTCAAAGACAAAAAAATTGCATTGCAAAGTGCCGAGAAAAACGGCGAACAACTGGTGATGAACTTTGACAGCCCAGCTACAGCAGAACAAGCACGCGCGGCGATTTTAAGCGAGCAGGGCGCGACTGATTATGTGATTACCGCCAACGGCAATAGCTTATCGCTTGGTCTGACCGAGCAGGCCATCAATCAGGTGAAAAATCAGGCCATCAAACAAAATATCGAAATTCTGCACAACCGCGTGAATGCGATGGGCGCATCCGAGCCGGTGGTGCAACAGCAAGGGTTTGACCGTATCGTGGTTGAATTACCCGGTGAAAGCGATCCGGCGCGGGCGAAAAGTCTGATTGGCCGTACCGCGACGCTTGAAGTGCGCATGGAAGAAACCACCAATCCGCTCAATGGCGTTGAGTTTGACATGGCCAGCAGTGAAGGGCATCCGGGGCAAAAAGCACTGTTGAAAAAACAAGTGGTGATTACCGGTGACGCGTTCACGCAGGCGCGCGGACAGTTGGACGGCCAAAATGGTGGCGTCCACGTTAGTGTCAATTTGAACAGCGAGAGCGGCAAAATCATGCGCCAAACTACGCATGACAACGTGGGCAAACGCATGGGTATCGTGATGTATGAACAACAGCCCGATGGCAAAACCAAAGGTGAAGTGATTTCACTGGCGACCATCCAAAGCGAGTTTGGCGATGCCTTCCAAATCACGGGCGCGCGTACATTGCAAGAGGCGGAAGACTTGGCCTTGCTGTTGCGCTCGGGCGCATTGGCTGCACCGATGACCATTACCCAAGAAAGTACAGTCGGTCCGTCTTTGGGTGAAGAAAATATTAAAAAAGGTTTGAAATCATTGGCTTATGGTTTCGCCGCTGTGTCTATTTTCATGCTGATTTACTACCGTGTATTTGGATTGTTTTCAGTGATGGCCTTGGGTGTGAATCTGCTGTTGCTGGTCGGTATTTTGGCGGCGATTGGCGTCACCATGACCTTGCCGGGAATTGCGGCGGTCGCGCTCACGCTCGGTATGGCGATTGACTCGAATGTATTGATTAACGAGCGGATTCGTGAAGAACTGCGCAACGGTCAGCCGCCTGCGATGGCGATGCATCTGGGGTACGAGCGCGCATTTGCGACGATCTTGGACTCGAATATCACCACCTTGATTGCCGGTGTGGCCTTATTAATTTTTGGTACTGGCCCGATTCGTGGCTTTGCGATCGTGCATTGTTTGGGGATTGCGACCTCAATGTTCTCAGCGGTGTTCTTCGCGCGCGGTTTGTCGAACTTGTGGTATGGCGGCCGCCAACGGTTGCAGTCGATTTCGATTGGGCAGATTTGGCGTCCGAGTTCCGACATTGCCAAGACTGGCAAGTAATTCATTGAAAATCAGGTATTGAAAGACCATTATGGAATTTTTTCGATTTAAAAAAGACATCAATTTCATGAAATACGCCTTGATTTTCAATGCGATTTCATTAATCACTTTGGTTCTGGCTATTTTTTTCCTATTCACCCGAGGGTTGCATTTCTCGATTGAATTCACGGGAGGTACTTTGGTGGAGACCAAGTACAGCCAGCCAGCGGATTTGAACAGCATCCGTAGCAGTTTGGAAGGCATTGGCTATAAAGATGCTCAGGTTCAGAACTTCGGTGCGGCGGATAAGGTCATGATCCGCGTGCCTCTGAAAACAGGTGTGTCCAGCGAAGAGCAGACCAAGCAGGTGATGGGCGCATTGCAGGCCGCGTCACCGGACGTGAAGCTGGAGCGCAATGAGTTCGTCGGCCCGCAAATCGGTCAGGAGTTGGCAACCAGTGGCTTGATGGCGTTGTTGTTCGTTTGTATCGGCATTGTGATTTATTTGTCCTTCCGCTTTGAGTGGAAATTTGCGGTGGCGGGGATTTTGGCGAACTTGCACGACGTGGTAATTATTCTCGGCTTTTTCGCGTTTTTCCAATGGGAGTTTTCGCTCTCGGTACTGGCGGCGGTATTGGCGATTCTGGGCTACTCGGTGAACGAATCGGTGGTGATTTTTGACCGGATTCGTGAGGTATTCCGCGATAATCGCACGCGTGGTATGAGCGTGGCGCAGGTAATGAATCATGCGATTACCTCAACGATGAGCCGTACCATCATCACCCACGGTTCAACTGAGATGATGGTGCTGTCCATGCTGATTTTTGGTGGTCCGACCTTGCATTACTTCGCGTTGGCGCTGACCATCGGGATTGTGTTCGGTATCTACTCATCGGTGTTCGTCGCGGCGGCTTTGGCGATGTGGTTCGGTGTCTCGCGTAAAGACCTCGAATTGTCCGCCGACGATTTGGCGCTGCGCAATGCTGATCGACGCGATCCGAATTTCGGCGCGCAGATTTGATGAATACTCAGTAATACAATTGAAATGGGAAGCTCTGACTTCCCATTTTTTATGTGGGTCGATAAGCAGCGGTTTATTTTATGGCACAATGGTGTTCAGTTCGATGTGATAAGGATAGATATTGATGAGTAAAATTAATTTGCTTGATAAGGCTAAAAATCTGCCAATTGCTTGGAAATCAGAGGTTTTAGGTACTGTGTCAGGCGCTAATTTTAAAGTGCTCAAAATGGATGCTCAGGCGTATCCGAATGAGGTTCATTCTTTTGATGAGGTTTTATTGGTTTTGGATGGGCAAATGAATTTACGTTTTGCTGATGAGCAAGTACAAGTGAATGCGGGAGAGGTTTATATTGTTCCTGCGGGTGTGCCGCATGCGGTCGCATCGGGTAGCTTCGGAACATTGATTATTATCGATCAAATGGAATGAATATTTTTTAAGTGATACCGTGAATATGGATATTAACTCTGTACAAACTACCTTAGAACCATTACTCAATTGGGGCAATGTGCCCTTGAATATGCCGTCCTTGATGGCATTAGCCGCGGGCTTGGGCTGGGCGAGTGGTTTGCGCTTGTATGCCTTGGTATTTACACTCGGCGCATTGGATCGCTTTGCTGGTGTGACGTTACCGGGCGATTTGGGTGTTTTGAGCAATGCTTGGGTACTCGGTATTTCGGGTGTGTTGTTGCTCATGGAATTTTTGGCGGATAAGATTCCGTGGCTGGATTCGGTGTGGGACAGCATTCATACGTTTATCCGAATTCCCGCCGGTATGGGTTTGGCGGCGGCGGTGATGGGCGATCAGGGTGCGGCGATGCAGGTCGCGATGGGTTTGCTCGGCGGTACGCTGGCGGCGGGTACGCATCTGGCGAAAGCGGGTACACGCGCGGCGATCAATACGTCGCCTGAGCCGTTTTCAAATGTGGCCGCGTCTACTGGCGAAGATGTGATGTTTGCCGGTGGTATGTGGGCCTTACTCACGCATCCGGTGGTGTTTTTGGTCGGTTTAGTAATTTTTATTGTGGTGGCCTCGCTGTTGATTTATTTCTTGTGGCGCTTTATCAAGACGCTATTTCAAAGTGTCCGGCGTAAGGGCGTTGGTGCCAATCCATAGGAGAACGTGTATGTTGCCTTTACCATCGGTTGAAAGCGTATTGGCGCAACTGACACGCATGGGTGTCGCGGTTCCGCCTGCCAAGCGGATCACGGTCGATGCTTATGGCGATAGTCCTGAATTGTCCGAAGCCTTGCTGGCATTGATTCGCTCAGGGCAAAAATGCGCCGGTACTAGCCTGTTGTGGACGATTGAAACGGAAAACGAGACTGTGCCGCAGGTCGGTGATGTGGCTTTGGTGGTCGATCATCTGAATCAACCTGCTTTGATTTGCCGCAATACGCAGGTTGAAATCGTGCCATACAATCAAGTGACGGCGGAGTACGCTGCGATTGAGGGCGAAGGCGACGGCTCACTGGCGTATTGGCGCGAAGCGCATTGGGATTTTTTCACGCGTGAGTGTCAACGCATCGGGCGAGAACCCGTTGAAACCATGCCGGTGGTTTGCACCGTTTTTGAGCTGGTTTTGAGTGTGTGACCACAGCGTCAAGCATGAGTTTTGTAAAGGATAATCAGATGGAGCAACAAGGATACAGCGACAGCAGTTTTTGGGACAAGGTGAAACACTTCGCGCTCACCGCAGGCAAAGAAGTGATCGAAAAAGCCCTATGGCTGTACTATGCCGCGCAACGTCCCGAAACGCCGAAATGGGCGAAAACTGCGATTTATGGTGCGTTGGCGTATTTCATTTCGCCAATAGACGCGATTCCCGATATCACGCCGATTGTCGGCTTCACCGATGACTTGGGTGCGCTCGCCGCCGCGATTGCGATGACATCGGCGTACATCAATGAGGATGTGAAGGCCAAAGCCAGTCAAAAATTATTGCATTGGTTTGGGTAAAAAATCTTGTGGTGACCAAATGAGTAGAGGCGCGTGTAACGCGCCTCTATGCTTTTTGCATATCTCAGTGTTTCAGGTATTTAATTTATGCGCTTAATACCACGGCTAAACCATCCAAGCCGACAAAGTTGAGCGTCATCATGGCTTGTTCTTGCACTTTCGGTTTGGCGCGGTAGGCGACTGACAGGCCGCTGATAGTCATCATGGGTAGATCATTGGCGCCGTCGCCCATGGTGATGGCTTGGTCACATGCGATGTGCAAGCGTTCGCAGTGCTCGCGCACGAGGCGGGCTTTTACGTCACCGTTGATGATTTCGCCGAGAACTTCGCCGGTGATTTGTCCGTCTTTGATTTCCAGTGTGTTCGCGTGGATGTGGTCCAGTCCGAGTTTGGCTTGTACTTGTTCGGCGAAATAGGTGAAGCCGCCGGATACGAGTACGGTTTGTACGCCGTTGGCTTGGGCGGCTTGGATCAGTTCGTGCGCGCCCGGATTGGTTTGCAGGCGTTGCGCGAGTACGTCGTCCAATAAACGTGCGGGTGTCCCTGCGAAAAAGGCCATGCGGCGGCGCAGACTTTCGTTGAAGTCGGTGATTTCGCCGCGCATGGAGGCTTCGGTGATGCTGGCGACTTCGGCCTTTTTCCCTGCCAGATCGGCGATTTCGTCAATGCATTCGATATTAATCAGGGTGGAGTCCATGTCCATCGCCAGTACTTTGAAATCCGCCCAAGTGAGGTCACGTTCGAGACAGGCGACGTCGATTTGGTGGCTGGCGGCCTGCATGAGTAATTCGTGCTTTTGTTGTGGCGTAAATAGGGTATGGCGCACGACCCACGCGCGTGCGTTCAGGCGTTCGGGGGTTCCGGCAAATGGGTTAAGTAAGGCGTGCGCGGTGGCATCGCTGATACCCGTGAGGTGTTGAATAACGATTTTCATGAATACAATGGCGTTTGATTGTGCATTAAATGTTGCGTTAATTAATACTTGTCTTCGAGTTCGAGTTCTTGCAATACCGTGGTGGCAATTTCTTCAATCGATTTGTGCGTGGTTGAGAGCCATTTGACGTTGTGGCGGCGCAGCAGGCGCTCGGCCTCGCTGACCTCGTAACGGCAGTTTTCGATGGAGGCGTACTTACTGCCTGCGCGGCGTTCGTTGCGAATCTCGGACAGGCGTTGCGGTTCGATGGTGAGGCCAAACATTTTTTTGTGGTAGCCATCCAAACCGCTTGGCAAACGGTCGCGCTCAAAGTCGTCGGGTATCAGCGGGTAGTTGGCGGCTTTAATGCCGTGTTGCATGGCCAGATACAGGCTGGTCGGGGTTTTGCCACAGCGCGATACGCCCACCAAAATCACGTCTGCCTGATCCAAATTGTGATTGGTCTGCCCGTCATCGTGCATCAGGGTGTAGTTGATGGCCTCAATGCGCTCGCGATAGCGGTCAGAGTCGGCATTGTGGTGGGTGTTGTTGATGGTGTGGTTGGATTTGATGCGCAGTTCGGTCTCCAATGGGCCGATGAAGGTATCAAATAGGTCAGTCAAAAAGCCTTTGGCGTTGGCTTTGACAAATTCGCTGAGCTCCTGATCGACCAGCGTGGTGAAAATCAACGGCGGCTGACTACGGCGTTTGGACAAATCATTGACTTTTTGCAGTGCGTTGTAGGCTTTGTCCATATTGTCCACGAACGGGATGCGGTGTGTTTTCGTCGTGATGTCAAATTGTGCCAAGAGCGATTGCGCAAAGGTTTCTGCGGTAATGCCCGTACCATCGGAGATGACAATCAGGTCGCGGTCGTAGTTATTGTCCATAGTCAGAGTCCTGTAATCTGTGAGTGGTTCAATTGTACCTGTAAACAGTCGCTTTTTTAGGTATTTTATGATGCGTAAAAGGTATTGGATTTATTACCAAAAGCGGTAGTGCTCAGGTACAATGCACTCAGTCAAACACGCACGATGGGTGTTTGATCGGGGATTTTATGTTGATCAATCTCGCGGTGAGATAAGTTAAATTAAGTGATAAAAATATTGTGTCAGTTAATTTAACTTTTTTCTTTTGGAGACTTGCTATGCAAACCACAATCAACGTTCAACCGTTTGAACAACTACGCAATACCGATGTCGAATCGGTTGGCGGTAAAAACGCCTCCTTGGGCGAGATGATTTCTCAGCTCGCGGGTGCAGGCGTGCGCGTGCCAACCGGCTTTGCCACCACGGCACAGGCGTTTCGCGACTTTTTGCAACACAACAATCTGACCCAGCGCATCGCCGATCGTCTGAATGGCTTGAATGTCGAGGATGTCAAAGCACTCGCGCAGGCGGGTGACGAAATTCGCTCGTGGGTGGTGAACGCGCCGCTGCAACCACAATTGGAAGCCGACATTCGCACGCAGTTCGCCGAATTGACCAAAAATGATGAAGCGGGATTGTCCTTCGCAGTGCGTTCATCGGCTACGGCAGAAGACTTGCCCGACGCATCCTTCGCCGGACAACAAGAAAGCTATCTGAACGTATCGGGCATTGACGATGTGCTGGACAAAATCAAACACGTATTCGCCTCGCTGTACAACGACCGCGCGATTGCCTACCGCGTACACAAAGGCTTCACCCACGCCGAGGTCGCTTTGTCCGCAGGCGTACAGCGCATGGTGCGCTCTGATTTAGCCTCATCCGGCGTGATGTTCACCATGGACACCGAGTCTGGTTTTGACCAAGTGGTATTCATTACCTCCAGTTACGGTTTGGGTGAAACGGTGGTGCAGGGCGCGGTCAATCCCGACGAATTTTATGTATTCAAGCCAACCTTGCAACAGGGTAAACCCGCGATCATCCGCCGCTCTATGGGCTCGAAACTGATCAAAATGGAGTTCACGCAGGCAGGCGAAGAAGGCCGCGTGAAAACCGTTGATGTGCCACTCGAAGCGCGCAATCGCTACTCAATCAACGACGAAGACGTGAGCGAATTGGCCAAATACGCCGTGATTATCGAAAAACACTACGGTCGCCCGATGGACATCGAGTGGGGTAAAGACGGTCGTGATGGCAAAATTTACATTCTGCAAGCACGTCCAGAAACCGTGAAAAGCCAAGCCAAAGGCAAGGCAGAGCAACGTTACGCGCTCAAAACGAATACCGACAACATCACCGTTCTGACCACGGGTCGTGCGATTGGGCAAAAAATCGGTACGGGCGCGGTGCGCGTCATCATGGATCCATCCGAAATGGAACGCGTGCAACCGGGCGATATTCTCGTCGCCGACATGACCGACCCGAACTGGGAACCGGTGATGAAGCGCGCGGCAGCGATTGTCACCAACCGTGGTGGTCGCACCTGTCACGCCGCGATTATCGCGCGTGAACTCGGTGTGCCAGCGGTGGTTGGCTGTGGCAACGCGACCCAAGTGCTCAAAGACGGCGCGCTCGTGACCGTATCGTGTGCCGAAGGCGACGAAGGCAAAATCTACGACGGTATTCTCGAAACTGAGGTATCCGAAGTTCTACGCGGCGAATTGCCAGCCATCGGCACGAAAATCATGATGAACGTTGGTAATCCGCATCTCGCGTTTGATTTTTGCCAATTGCCAAACGCAGGTGTAGGCTTGGCGCGTCTCGAATTTGTGATTAACAACAACATCGGCGTGCATCCGACTGCGATTTTGGAGTATCCAAACGTTGCGCCTGATCTGAAAAAAGCGGTTGAATCCGTGGCGCGTGGCTATGCCAGCCCGCGTGCGTTCTACGTTGATAAAGTGGTCGAAGGCGTGGCGACCATCGCCGCCGCGTTCTATCCAAAACCCGTGATCGTGCGTTTGTCCGACTTCAAATCCAATGAGTACAAAAAACTCATCGGCGGTTCGCGCTACGAGCCGGATGAGGAAAATCCGATGCTCGGTTTCCGTGGTGCGGCGCGTTACATCTCCGAAGGCTTCAAACCCGCGTTCGCGATGGAATGCGAAGCGATCAAGCGCGTGCGTGACGAAATGGGCTTGACCAACGTGGAAATCATGGTGCCGTTCGTGCGTACCGTGGCGCAAGGCCAAGCGGTGATTGATTTGCTGGCCGAGCAAGGCTTGAAACAAGGTGAAAACGGCCTGCGCGTCATCATGATGTGCGAAGTGCCATCGAATGCGATTCTCGCTGAAGAATTCCTCACGATTTTTGACGGCTTCTCGATTGGCTCAAACGATTTGACGCAATTGACGCTCGGCTTGGATCGTGACTCCGGTATGGAATTGCTCGCCAAAGACTTTGACGAACGCGACCCAGCGGTTAAATTCATGCTCCACCGCGCGATCAGCACCGCCAAACGCATGGGCAAATACGTCGGTATCTGCGGTCAAGGGCCGTCCGATCACCTCGACTTTGCGCAATGGCTCATGGATGAAGGGATTTCGTCGATTTCTCTGAATCCCGATACCGTGATTGACACATGGCAAAAATTGGCGAAATGATGTCGTGGTTTACTCGCTATTGAGTGATATAAGGCGCTAAAAAAGCGTGAACAAGGGTGCGATGATTCGCACCCTTTTATTTTATTTAAAAGGGACAGATTAATGACCGCATCGCCATCATTTTTGCGATAATGTGTCATTCAGCTCACCCATCACGGTTCAATCTCATGGCTCAAATCGCTCCAACCTTGCGTTTATCACCTCTACCCGCGCTGGAGTCGCGTATGCTGATGCAGCGCGTCACCGGTTTATCACGGGTGCAGTTACTCACGCACGATACCGATGTGTTAAGCGCAGCGCAATTATTGCAGTGGAATGCACTGCTCGAACGGCGCTTGGCGGGCGAGCCGATGGCGTATATTTTGGGCGAGCGCGAGTTTTATAGTCGAATGTTTTCAGTCAATTCCAACGTGCTGATTCCGCGTCCCGATACCGAAATTTTGATTGACGCGGTACTGGCGCAATATTCGGTAAACACAGCGCTAACGGTATTGGACTTGGGAACGGGTTCGGGCGCCATCGCGGTGACTTTGGCCGCCGAGCGTTCGGCGTGGCAGGTGAACGCGGTGGATATTTCGGCGGAAGCCTTGCGTGTGGCGCAGGACAATGCCGAGACGCACGCGCCGACGGTGCGCTTGCGCCAGAGCGACTGGTTTTCGGCCATCGCGCTACACGAACGGTTTGACCTCATTGTCTCCAATCCGCCTTATATTGCCGCGCATGACGTGCATTTGACACAGGGTGATGTACGTTTTGAGCCGCGTGGCGCGTTGAGCGATGAAGCCGATGGTTTGCAACACTACCGCGCGATCATTGCGCAAGCGCCGCAGTTCTTGACGGCGGATGGGCGTATTTACCTCGAACATGGCTTTGATCAAGCGGTCGCGGTGCGCGAATTGCTGTATCAGGCCGATTTCACCGAAATTCAAACCATCCGCGATTTGGCCGGGCATGAGCGCGTGAGTGTCGGGCAAATCGTCAGAGTGAAGGAATAATATGGCACGCATGGCACGGGTATACATTCCCAACACCGCACAACTGGTACAGGTGCGCGGGATTAACGGCGCGGCGGTGTTTTTCAACGACGCCGATTATGCGCAATGGCAAAGCATTGTGCGCACCATTGCACCGATTTATGAGTTAGATATTCACGCTTATGCGTTGGTGAACAATGCAGTCTATCTGCTGGTCATGGCGAAAAATGACAAAGCGCTCGGGCAATTCATGCAGGATTTGGGACGGCGCTATGTGCGCTATGTCAATAGCCAATATCAGCGCACCGGTACGCTGTGGGAAGGGCGCTACCGCACCGGCTATATTCAGGACGTGCCGTATGTGCTGCACGCCTATGTCTGGCTCGACGGCATGAGCGCGCACAGCAGTCGGGCGCAACATCTGGGGTATTATTCGCAGAGCTTCTTGCGCGAACATACGCAGTATTGGCAACTGGGCAATACCCCGTTTGAACGGCAAACACAGTATGCGCAACTGCTCGAACAAGGCATTTCCGTAGCAGTGCAAAATGCGCTGACACATGCGGTACAAACCGGCTGGATGCTCGGTGATGAACGGTTTATCGCACAAGTTGAGTTGGAAACGGGGCGACGGGTACGGCCGGCGGCGCGGGGTAGGCCGAGGAAGCAGGATGTTTAAATAGATTGATATGCGCAGGCTTTACCTAACTTAATCGAATCGTTTGGGTTGCTTTGATTATTCTGGCATAGATAGGTATAAAGAAAAGGCTTGACGCTGGCTTGCTTCATCATTAGGATTGAGCGTACAAATATCAACAAAGAGGTGTTATGCGTCAATCTAAAAGAACGTTATTTGACAAAATGACGCATAACAATAGTTAGGCTACAAATGACTATCGCTGTTGGTTGGCTCAGAAAGCTGGATAACGTACAGGAGCTTGTAGTCTGTACCGACAGCCGTCTTGGTGGCTATGGTCGTTGGGACTGTGGCCCAAAATTGATTCCTCTCCCACGCCAAGACTGCGTTTTAGCGTTCGCTGGACATACGCTTTATGCGTATCCGTTTCTTATTCAGACGCTTTCGGCTGTATCACAACATCCGAAGATTATGAGCCGAGCCCTCGATCTCGCCGAATTAAAAGGTCACTTGGTGCGCGTCTTAAACAGCATGGTTGAGTTGATTAAGGACTTACCTAAAGGTGAGGAGGCTCCTGATGTGCAGTTCCTACTCGCGGGATGGTGTTGGAGAACCTCACGATTTGTGGCTTGGGTTCTGCATTATGATCACCATATCCATCGATTCACGCATCGACCACTTCGCCACTGGTCAGGAGCAAACGAAAACAAGTTTATGTTCTTCATAGGGGATCTATTTGATACATTCAAATCACAACTAGTGGCACTTCTACGTGAAAGAGGAAAACTGAGAGATGGCGGTTTTGATATGGAGCCATTCGAGGTTCTACGTGACATGCTTCGTAGCAGAGAGCATGATGAGATTGGAGGAGCACCTCAAATTATTAAGGTTTATAGGCATATGAATGTATTGCCACATGCCGTGTTTTGGCCTTCAGCATCAGCAAAATCTATCAACCTACTTGGTCGACCATTGTTTGACTATGAAAGGTCGCAGTATTTAGTCCTTGATCCAGATACTTTAGCCACCATGAAACACGCAGATATTGCCTAACCTATCATTCAACAGCGACGCGCTAAAGCGCGCCCGTTAATTCAAACGTTAGTAACCCCAATTGACCCAATAGATGTAAAAAAGTGCGAAAATTCGCACTTTTTTGTTGGGCATAATAAAGGCTCATTTTCCTTTGGACAAATAATCTTCCATCAATTTCAGCACACCATCGGCATCCACCTCAACGCACAGGTGTACGTTGTCGCGTTCGGACCAGCATGGTTCGGCGTAGGTGCGGCCTTTCGGCGCGAAGAAGGTTTTGCCGTAGCCTGCTGCATCGACCACGACGTCGATTTGCCCTTGTTGGGTTTTGAATAGTTCAGGGTTGGTGACGTACATGACGGTGGCGGGGTCGTGCAGGGAGAAGCCGGAGAAACCAGCGGTGTTTTGGTAGAAATCGGCGTAGTGCGCGCAGATGTCGTACAGGAAGCTGCCGGTTTTTGGCGCGGCTGTTTTGACCCGCGCCATGTCGTCCATGGTCATGAGGGTTTTGTAGGTGACGTCCAGTCCGACCATGACGATTTCCCACGGCGCAGAGAATACGATTTGACCGGCGTGTGCGTCGTTCCAGACATTGGCTTCGGCGGCGGGTGAGACGTTGCCTTCGACGTGTGCCGCGCCGCCCATGATGACGACTTGTTTGACTTTATGCGCGATGCTCGGGTCTTTTTGCAGAGCCAGCGCGATGTTGGTCAATGGGCCAATCGGTACGAGCACGATTTCGCCCGGATTTTGGTTGATTTGTTCAATGATGAAATCAGCGGCGCTCAAGGCGTGCGGTTTGAAATCAGCCGGATATTCGACGGTAATGTCGCCGAAGCCATTTTTGCCGTGAACGAAATCGGGGAAGCTGTGCGGCGTTTGCTTGAGCGGCACGCTTGCACCTTTGGCGACGGGAACGTGTTTGTGCTCAAGTAAATCGAGTAAATAGCCTGCGTTGACGGTGGATTGATCCACCGATACGTTGCCAAAAATGGTGGTCAAGCCGATGAGTTCGATCTCGGGGTGGTTGACCGCGTAGGCAATCGCCAGTGCGTCGTCTACGCCCGGATCGGTGTCGATAATCATTTTATAAGTCATATTTTCCTCTCTGTGCCGCTCAAAATGCCTTATGCGTCGATACGCCTTGTCTAAGGTGATTGAGTTTGGCTGATGGTTTGTGTGTTAAATGGTTAATTCATGGGCAAACGGGATTGCGCTGACTGCGCCCAGACGCGTAACGGTGATCGCTGCGGCTGAGGTGGCGCGCTCCAGCGCGGCGTGTACATTCATACCTTGCGCAACGCTGGCGAGGTAGTAGCCGATGAAGGTATCTCCAGCGGCGGTGGTGTCTACGACGTCTACTTTTTTTGCCGCGACGAATTGCGCACCGGCTTCGCCGATGTAGCGCACGCCGTCGCCACCGAGAGTCAGGATGATATTCGGACAGAGTGTCGATAGTTTGTCCAAAGCCGCTGACAGGTCGTTTAGACCGCTCAGTTGTTGCGCCTCAATCTCATTGACGATCAGCGTGTGCAGTTTGTGCAGGGGCAGTTGCGCCAATTCGGGGCGGCAGGGCGCGGGATTGAATACGACTTTTTTACCCGCCGCGTGCGCTTGGTTGATGATGGTGTCAATCGCGTTGGTTTCGTTTTGCAACAGCACCCATTCGGCGGTCGCGTGGTTCAATTCAGCTTGAATCTGCGCGTCGCTCAGCGCGTGGTTCGCGCCTGCGTAGAGCAAAATGCAGTTTTCTCCCTCATCGTTCACCTGAATCAGCGCGTGGCCGGTGGCGGTGTCAACGCTTTGAATACCGGATAAATCCAAACCCAATTCGCTCAACTGCGTATGCAGCCACGCGCCATTGCCTGCGTCGTCTGTGCCAATGCAACCCACATGGCGCACCGGCGCACCGGCGCGGTACAGGGCGATGGACTGGTTAAAACCTTTACCGCCCAAGCCTTTGCTGTAGGCCGTTGAACCTAAAGTTTCACCCGGCGCGACGAAGTGCGGCACGCGGTAGACGTGATCGATATTGATCGAGCCAAAGTTGATAATCATGCGATCCTCCGATTAACGTTCTTTCACATACGGGCGGCCAACGGCTTTCGGCGCAATCGATTTACCGACAAAACCGGCCAACAAAATCACGGTGAGGATGTACGGTAAGGCGTTGAAAAACTGTGATGGAATTTGCACGCCCGCAATCGAACGACCCGACAGCGCGTCGGATAAGGCAGTGGATAAACCGAACAAAAAGCACGCCAGTAAAGTCGGCCACGGTTTCCATTTACCAAAAATCACGGCGGCCAAAGCCATATAGCCCATACCGGCGCTCATCTCGCGCACGAAACCGCCATTTTGCGCCATCGACAGGGTGATGCCGGACAGACCGCACATAAACCCCGTCCACAGCAGGGCGGTGTAGCGCAAACGATTGACCGACAGACCGGCGGTATCGACGGCATTCGGCTCCTCACCGACGGCGCGGATGTGTAACCCCAAACGTGTGCGGAACAAAATAAATGCAGTCACCGCAACGGCCAATACGGCCACATAAGCGAGCAAATGATGCCCCGAAATCACTTGGTTATAAAACGGCCCGATGAACGGAATGTCCTTCATCGCCTCCGCACCCGGCAGAACGATGCGGGTAAAACGCAGATTATCGTTGAGCAACGGGGTTTGTCCGCCTTGTTTGAAAATCGCGTGTCCCAAAAACATGGTCAAACCCGAGGCCAAAATATTGATCGCCAAGCCAGAAATCACATGGTCGCTTTTTTGGCTGATGGTGGCAAAACCGTGCAACAGCGCGAAAAACGTACTGGCGGCAATCGCGGCCAAAACAGACAAAGTCATGACCAGCAGCGGCGCCATTGAGCCATCGGCGCTGAGCAGGGCGGCCACGGTCGCGGCGGTAAAGGCCGAAATCAGCATTTTGCCTTCCAGACCAATGTCCACCGTACCTGAGCGCTCCGACATCAGACCGCCCATAGCGGCCAGCACCAATGGTACGGCGTAGCGGATGCCGCTACCCAAGATAGGGGTAATAGAAATATCCATGACGCTCATTTTGCACCTCGCATTTTTTCATACCAACGTTCAATTGGCTTACGAACCAATCCATCCAAAGCGGCGACGAAGAAAATCACCAGACCTTGAATCACCACGTTAAATTCACGGCTAACTTGCGGCATTTCAAACTGCATTTCCGAGCCGCCTTGGGTCAATGCACCGAACAAAATCGCCGCCAATACCACGCCAACCGGATGATTGCGTCCCATCAACGCCACGGCGATACCCATGAAACCGACGCCGGAAACAAAGCCCAAACTCAAACGACCTTGCGCGCCATACACCGCGTTCAACGCCATCAAGCCTGCAAGCGCACCCGAAATCATCATGGTCACGATAATGATTTTGGACACCGAAATACCCGCGTACTGCGCCGCTTGTTGATTCTGGCCAACCACGCGAATTTCATAACCCAAACGTGAGCGCCAAATCAGCCACCAAGTCCATGCCGCGACCAGCAGGGCGACGATGAAGGCAAAATTGAGCGGCGAATCAATCATAAAGTCAGGCAAAATTTGTGAAAAACGGGGCAAAACCGCATCGGCGTTGAAGTTACGCGTTTCCACTGAGCCATCATTCGAGCGCAAAAAGCGCACCATCACATAGCTGATTAACGCAGCGACGATGTAGTTGAGCATAATCGTAGTCACCACGACGTGCGCACCGCGTTTGGCCTGCAAAAAGCCTGCGATATAGGCCCAAGCCGCGCCAAAAGCCATGGCCGCCATCATGGCGACGAGGAACATCACTGGCGCGGGCAAGAACGAATCCATGCTCAAGCAAACGACGGCGACGCCCAGACCGGCAAAGTAGGCTTGACCTTCGCCACCGATATTAAACAAGCCCGCATGGAACGCGATCATCACCGCCAAGCCGGTGAAAATCAGCGAGGTGGCGTAATACAAGGTAAAGGCGAAACCGCCCGGCGTCACAAACGCGCCTTGGAACAGCACGCGCAGGGTTTGCATCGGGTCTTCGCCAATCAGCAATACCAGCAAGCTGGCGAGCACGAAGGCCAATATCAATTGAATCAGCGGAATGAAGCCGCCGGTCAGCCAAACTGGCAGGCTTTTTTGCTGTAACACTGCGATTTCTTCGGCTGGGGTGGTTGTGGGTGTTGTGGTTTTCATATCAACCTTTCTTCTGTACCGAGGTCTTTGCCGAGGTCTCGGTCTGCATGGCCGTGTTGCTCGCCATCAGCATACCGATCGTGCGCGGATCGGCTTCTTTGGCCGTCAATTCGCCGGTGATGCGGCCTTGATTCATGACCAAAATTCGATCCGAAAGCGTGAGAATTTCGTCCAATTCGACCGAAACGACCAAAATAGCCGTACCGGCGTCACGCGCTTTCATAATTTCTTTATAAATCAATTCGATTGCGCCGACGTCCACGCCTCGGGTCGGTTGACCAATCAGCAGGATTTTCGGGTGGTGCTCCATCTCACGTGCGATGATGAGTTTTTGCTGATTACCGCCGGACATATTGGCCGAGCGGATTTCCGGCAAACTCGGGCGAACGTCAAATGCACGGATCAGATCCAAGGTGAGCGCTTTCACTTTTTTGGGGATTAAGGAAAAGCGCGTGCCCAAACGCGGCTCGCGGTCGTAGCCCAAAATGGCGGATTCTTGCATCGTGAAATTTTTCAGCAAACCTTGCCCCAAGCGGTCTTCCGGCACATGACCGACGCCCTTGAGACGCAGTTGCGCCGGATCGGGGTAGTTTTTGTGGCTGTACTCGACGGAGCTGTCCTTGCTGTCGCCACATAGGGTGATGTTGCCGCCGCCATTGGCGCGTATTTCGCCGGACAAGATTTTGAGTAATTCGGTTTGGCCATTGCCTGAGACACCGGCGATACCGACGATTTCGCCCGCTTTGAGTTCGAGCGATACATTGTCTAAGCGCGTGATGCCTTTGCTGTCTTTGTAGCTTAAGTCGCGTGCAGACAGGCGCGTCGGCCCGACATTGGCCGGTTCGCGCGCAACTTCCTTGGCGACTGGACGACCAACCATCAACTCGGCTAACTCTTCGGCGCTGGTTTCTGCGGTTTTTCGGTGCGCGACCATTGCGCCTTGGCGCATGACCGATACATTGTCGGTGATGTGCATGATTTCACGCAGTTTGTGCGTGATGATGAGGATGGTGACGCCTTGATTTTTTAGGTCACGCAGGACTTCGAACAGTTGATCGGCTTCTTGCGGTGTGAGTACACCGGTTGGCTCGTCCAGAATCAGGATATTGGCCTGACGGTACAGGGCTTTGAGAATCTCGACGCGCTGTTGCACACCGACGGGTAATTCGCCAACGGGTTCGTCCAATGGCACGCTCAGGCCGAAACGCTCGGAGATGGTTTGTAGTTTTTCGCGTGCGGCGCGTTTGGAGGCGTCCAGCGACCATGAGTCTTCGGCGCCGAGTAGGATGTTTTCTAAAGCGGACAGTGGCTCGACCAGCATGAAGTGCTGATGCACCATGCCGACGCCGAGGGCGATGGCTTGGGTACTGTTGGCTATTTTGACATCTTTGCCATCAATGGCGATGGTGCCGTCGTCGGCTTGGTAAAAGCCGTAGAGCACCGACATGAGCGTGGATTTGCCCGCGCCATTTTCGCCGATGATGCCGTGGATCGTGGCTTTTTCAACCGTGAGATCGATGTCGCGGTTGGCCCAGACCGAACCGAAGTGCTTTTGTATCCCGCGCATGACGATTGCAGGTGGGGCGCTGGTCGATGGGGCTGTTTTGGGTGATGCTTGTGCGGACATAATGGCTCCAAACAATCAGGGTAAATGTTACTGTGTAACTGTATTTATTTGAAAAAACGATGGTTCTGAACACCATCGTTTTTTCTTGTGTACGGCGCATTGTCTGTATTCATTCTCATTGAGCAATGCGCTTGGGGTTAAAGCATGGTGTTATTTTTTACAAGTGGCATCAACTTTGATTTTACCAGCGATGATGTCTTTCTTGATTTGATCAACTTTGGCGCGCATATCGGCTGTGATCAAGTCTTTGTTGTGCTCATCGTCTGCCCAGCCCACGCCATTTTCAGCCAAACCGATGGATTGGTGTTCGGCTTTGAATTTGCCTTGGCTGGCTTCGAGGAAGGCATTTTTCACGGCTACGTCAACGTGTTTAACCATAGAGGTCAGCATCGTGCCTGGGAACAGGTAGTTTTGGTTGCTGTCCACACCGATCGCGTATTTTTTCGAGTCTTTAGCAGCTTGGTACACGCCGTTACCGGTCGCGCCGGCGGCTGCGAAAATCACGTCAACGCCACGGTCAAATTGTGAACGCGCCAATTCACCGCCTTTGGTTGGGTTATTCCACGCTTCGCCGGTGGTGCCAACGATGTTTTCGATGAATTTAACGTTTGGATTGGCGTATTTCGCGCCTTGTTGATAGCCACAAGAGAAACGACGAATCACTGGGATGTCCATGCCGCCGACGAAGCCAACTGAGCCGGTTTGCGATTTCATCGCGGCCAATGCGCCAACGAGGAAAGAGCCTTCTTCTTCACGGAATGTGATGGATTTAACGTTTGGTCCTTCAATCACGTCGTCCACGATGACGAAATGGCTGTTTGGCAGCTCAGGTGCGACTTTTTTCACAGAAGGTGAGCCGGAGAAGCCAACGGTAACGATTGGGTCGGCATTGCGTTGTGCCAATTTGCGCAGGACGGCTTCGCGTTCGGCTTCGTCGTTCAACTGAATGTCGATATAATTTTTACCGGTTTCTTTTTTGAAGGCTTCAGCGCCGTTGTAGGCCGATTCGTTGAAGGATTTGTCGAATTTACCGCCTTTGTCAAATACGATGGCAGGGCTCGCGCCGCCTGCCGCCGCTTTGTCTGCGCCACCTTCAGGTTTGGCGCTGTTTCCTTTGCCACATGCAGTCAAAGTTAATACGGTGATGGCTGCTAATGCCCAGACGTGCTTCTTGTTCATGCTAACACTCCTATGAGTTATTGTGTTTGGTGTAGTTTGATGCGGTTTTATGGCCGTTAATATCATCGTAAAGACCATAGAAAAGCATGACTATCTTAGCACAAAGAGTGGCGAAATCGCCATAAAATGATTTGTTGTATTTTTAACATTTTCGAGAGTTTTTGTTATTTATATTACTTTTTCGGCAGTGTGGCGGGGGTCTGATACTGCGTAATCGGTGTGGCGGAAAATTTAATCGGATTGGCGACTAAATCAAAGCCATCATTTGTGCGCACGACCATTTCACGCGCGCGAATTTGCGGATCGGCAAAAACGCGGTCGATGCTGTTGATCGGTCCGCACGGAAAGCCGTATTGCTCGCCCAATGCAACCCATGCGTCGATAGTTTTGTCGCCCATTGCCTGCTCTAAAATCGCTGTCAATTCGGCACGGTGCGTGGTGCGTTGGGCATTCGTGGCAAAACGCTCATCTTCAGCAAGCTCCGCTATGGCCGCGGCCTGACAAAGCTGTGCAAACTGTGTGTCGTTGCCAACGGCCAGCATGACGAAACCGTCTTGGACGCGGATGGGTTGATACGGCGCAATCGATGGATGTGCGCTGCCTTGGCGTGTCGGAATTTGCCCGCTGAGTAAATAGGTGGAGGCTTGGTTAGCAAGCATGGCGGCCTGCACATCAAACAGCGCTAAATCAATGTGTTGCCCCTCGCCGGTAATATGGCGGTGGTTGACTGCCGCCAAAATCGCGGTACTTGCGTACATGGCTGTCATCAGATCAACGACAGCAACGCCCACTTTTTGCGGGGCTTGCTCGGCTTCGCCGGTGATGCTCATCAGACCGCCCATCGCCTGAATCAGCGCATCGTAGCCTGGGCGGTCTTTATACGGACCATTTTGACCGAAACCTGTGATTGAGCAATAAATAATCGCCGGATTGATTGCACGAATCGACTCGTAATCCAAACCATATTTTGCCAGACCGCCGACTTTATAATTCTCGATCAAAATATCCGCGGTTTTAATCAATGCCAATAAACGCTCACGATCGGCTGTCTGCGTGAAATCCAGCGCGATATTGGATTTATTGCGATTGGCGCAAAAATAATACGCCGCATCGCGCGAGCCGTCCGCACGCTCAACAAACGGCGGCCCCCAGCGGCGCGTGTCATCACCGTTCGGATGCTCGATTTTAATCACCTTTGCACCCATATCGCCCAAATTTTGCGCGGCAAAAGGGCCTGCGAGGATGCGTGACATATCAATAACGGTCAAATTGGACAGGGCGGTGTGTGTCATCATCATTCGAGTCATCCGAGTTGAGTAAAAGGAATAATTTAAAGCGTAAGCATAACGCAAATGAAGTGCTAAATCACCCATGAGCTGAATGACATCATGAACCTGAGTTATGGTGCCATTCAAAGCATGGACAACGGTTTAGCGATCCACCCCCGCAAAGCAGGTGTATTTAATGACGAGGTAGTCCTCGATCCCGTACTTGGAGCCTTCACGTCCGAGACCAGACTGCTTCACACCGCCGAACGGCGCGATCTCATTCGAAATCAGCCCCGAGTTCACACCGACCATGCCATATTCCAGCGCTTCTGAGACACGGAAGACACGCCCAATGTCACGGCTATAAAAATACGACGCCAAACCAAACTCCGTATCATTGGCGTAGCCGATCACCTCATCCTCGGTATCGAACTTAAACAACGGCGCAACCGGTCCAAACGTCTCCTCCTTCGCTACCGCCATATCCTGCGTCACGTTGGTCAGAATGGTTGGTTCAAAGAACGAATGACCGAGATTATGGCGTTTACCGCCCATCTTCACGCTGGCGCCTTTGGCGACTGCGTCTGCAATATGCTCCTCCACCTTCTCAACAGCCTTCACATCAATCATCGGCCCCGTGGTCACACCCGCATCCACGCCATTCCCCACATGCAACTGACCCACTGCATCCGCCAACTTCTGCGCAAACGCATCATACACACCACTTTGCACATACAAACGATTCGCACACACACAGG
>CAXYYC010000025.1:0-42406 GCA_964293815.1 uncultured Burkholderiaceae bacterium | reverse complement strand
GTTTTAGCGACAGCCTAATAACTGTCTGTCAGGTCAAGTCGTGGCTACTACACGTCACACTCTACGTCGGATACAAGTATCCGACCTACATCTGAGCTATTGAAACGTGCTTACTCATAAACACACTCAGCAGATGTTCTGGATAATCACCAAATGCAGTGCATCGGCCGTAGCCCTGCTTGGTGTAAAAAGCAATGGCTTCAGGTTGGTAAGGTCCCGTTTCCAGCATGAAGGTATGGCAGCCTTTTTCGAGCGCAGTGGACTCCAATAAACGAATGATTGCCTGTGCCGCACCCATACCACGCGCCTCGCGGCGAACGTACATGCGTTTAACTTCACCATAGGTCTCATATAAAACCATCGCACCACAGCCGATGGCATTACCATCACCATCACGCGCCACCGCAAAAAGCACGTTCTCACCCATTAAAGAATCAATATCCAACGCATAACGTGCCTCTGCTGGGTACAAGGTGTCCTGATACGCGTCCAACTCAGCAATGAGCGCAAGGATATCAGGTTGATTCGGTTTTTCAAGTGTAACGTTCATCAGAGCTTTCAAATCAGTTAAGTGGGTCGGATACTTGTATCCGACAAAATATTATCCGTCGTCACACTCTACGTCGGATACAAGTATCCGACCTACAACTGGCGCATCTCGCGGATATTCGCGAACTTCATATAGTTGGGCAATCCAATTTATCACGTCATAGGTTCTCGTTTCGCCGTCTGAATCGATGTTTTCCTCTGAGGCTAGCCTTCGACAATAATCGTCCCGTCATCTTGATCTTCGATCATGTCGATCTCACCATACAGTCTTTTGAATGGTCTTTTCCTTGGTTAACTTGTTTGCAAATTAGTACATTGGCTATATAATAAATGCGTGATGACCGTTTAGGACGTAAGAACAGGGGTTTATGACATCTGTACCATCAATCAAGCAAGTAGCGCGTAGGGCGCAATAAGTGATATTTACGCATTGCGCCGAATGTAGTAACCTCAGTACCGCTCCATTTTTAATACATGCGGCGCAATGCACCTACGGTTTATTGCGCCCTACACAGTTCCTTACGAAGTTGTGCCAGCCGTCGCTGTCAGGCAAATGAGCGCTTCTTTTTTCAGGGAGGTTTGTTGTTTGAGCGTTTGCGTGCAAACGCGAGTTTCAAACCGACCTGATTCAAGCGTTCATTGTTTTGCATGACCGCGAACTTGATTTTTTTGAATCCTTTTTGTATCAAGACAAAAAGGATTCGCCCCGCGGCGGAGAGCGAAATATTCAAAAAACATACGTACGATTACACGCGCTGACGCTGCTCAGTCACCAAGGTAAAGAAATACAAACCACCTGTCTGATAATTTCTGCGATACCTCATATTGCTCTTTACTTGCAAATGGTTGTGTCGGATACAAGTATCCGACCTACAACCGGTCTTTCATCCAAGATAAGAGAATACGACATTGCTGAGAGCATTTTTAATCCCAACTCAAAATCACTTTACCGCACTGGCCTCCTTCCATAACATCAAAGCCTTTTTGGAATTCATCCACATGAAAACGGTGGGTGATGATTGGCGTAAGGTCAATGCCGGAGATGAGCATTTGTTCCATCTGATACCACGTTTCCCACATCTCGCGCCCGTAAATTCCTTTTAAAGTCAAAGCTTTAAAAATAATTTTGTTCCAATCAACCGTGGTGGAGTTGGGCAGTATGCCGAGCAGGGAGATTTTTGAGCCGTTGTACATGTTTTCAATCATGCTCTCAAACGCATACGGTGAGCCGGACATTTCGAGTCCGATGTCAAAGCCGTGCATATTGAGCTGACGCACGGCGCCTTCGATGCTTTCGCCTTTGGCTGGGTTGACGGTGAGCGTTGCACCCATTTTTTTCGCAATGTCTAAGCGGTATTCGCTCAAATCGCTGACAACGATGTGGCGCGCGCCAGCGAAGCGGCACACGGCGGTCGCCATGCAGCCAATCAGTCCCGCGCCGGTGATGAGTACGTCTTCACCGATCAAGGGAAAGGATAAGGCGGTATGTGTGGCATTGCCAAACGGGTCCATGATGGCGGCCATCTCGTCGGAAATGCGCTCGTCCAACCGCACGACGTTTTCTGCCGGTATGACCAGATATTCGGCAAATGCGCCATCACGGTTGACACCGACGCCGATGGTGTTTTCGCACACATGCAGTTTGCCTCGGCGACAGTTGCGACAGTGCCCACAGGCGATGTGTCCTTCGCCGGTGACACGATCACCGATTTGGATATTTTTAACACCGCTGCCGATTTCGGCCACCACGCCGGCGTATTCATGCCCGATGGTCATTGGGGTTTGGATGGTTTTTTGCGCCCAGTCGTCCCATTTGTAGATGTGTAGATCGGTGCCGCAAATGGCGGTTTTTTTGATTTTAATCTTGACGTCGTTGACGCCAACGGTTGGCTCGGGGATGTCTTGCATCCAGATGCCTTTTTCTGCATGTGCTTTGACCAGTGCTTTCATGTGTTTCCTTTTTATTATGGTGAGGTGTTTTTCAATTAAATCACGCCCATCTCGCGCCCGATTTTGGTGAATGCGGCAATGCAGTGATCGAGATGCTCGCGCTCGTGCGCGGCGGAGATTTGCACGCGAATTCGCGCCTGCTCTTTCGGCACGACGGGGTAGTAAAAGCCGATGACGTAAATACCTTCGTCCAGCAATCGCGCCGCCATCTCCTGAGAGCGTTTCGCATCGTACAGCATCACGGCGCAAATGGCGGATTCGGTGGGTTTGATGTCAAAGCCTGCGGCTTTCATGCGTTCCACAAAATAGTCGGTGTTGGCGTGTAATCGATCTTGGAGCGCGTTGCTGCTGCTCATCAGTTCAAACGCACGCACACCCGCCGCCGCAACCATCGGTGGAATGGAGTTGGAAAATAGATACGGGCGCGAGCGCTGGCGCAGCAAGTCGATGATTTCTTTTTTGCCCGTGGTAAAGCCACCAATCGCACCGCCAAAGGCTTTGCCCAGCGTACCGGTGATGATTTCAATTTGTCCACGCAGATCGTAACGCTCGGTCACGCCGCGTCCTGTTTGCCCCACCACGCCCGCCGAGTGTGATTCGTCAATCATAATCATGGCGTCGTATTGCTCTGCCAGTGCGTAAATTTTGTCCAATGGCGCGACATTGCCATCCATCGAAAACACGCCGTCGGTGACGATCAGGCGAAAGCGTTGCGCCTGCGCTTTTTGCAATTGCGTTTCTAAATCGGCCATATCGGCGTTGGCGTAACGGTAGCGCTGTGCCTTGCACAAGCGCACACCGTCGATGATCGAGGCGTGATTCAGCGCATCGGAAATAATCGCGTCCTGCTCGGTCAACAGCGGTTCAAACACGCCGCCATTCGCGTCAAAACAAGCGGCGTATAAAATCGTGTCCTCGGTACCAAAAAACTGGGCGATGGCCGATTCGAGTTGCTTGTGCACGTCCTGCGTACCGCAAATAAAACGCACCGACGACACGCCATAACCGTGGCTGTCGATGGCGCTTTTCGCCGCTTGTTTCAACTCCGTGTTGTTGGACAAACCGAGGTAATTATTCGCGCAGAAATTCAAAACCTCTTGACCATCGGCCACGCGAATCACCGCACCTTGCGGCGAAGTGATGATGCGTTCGTTTTTGTACAAACCCGCTTGCTCAATGGCTTGTAATTCGTTTTGCAGGTGTGATTGGAATGATGTATACATGATTTTCTCCTTGCTAATTCTATTCTGATACATGGGAACCACCAGTTATGCTCGGTGATTCAAACAAATTTTTACGTTCGTTGCATCATACACAGCAGAATTTACCAGCGCAAGTGAGATCAAATGTGTGAGGGGCAATAAAAAGGATGGCCTTTAGCCACCCTTTTATGCCATCCTCCAAACAACCCTTTAAGCCATCCGAGCCATCTCATTGCCCACAGAGCTAATCAAATCAAAAGCCCTCATCCTCAGCCAAATAGCGCCATTTGCCCGTCGGCAGATTGCCCAGTTTAACCTTACCAATGCGAATGCGTTTGAGGCCAACCACTTTCAGCCCGACCAATTCGCACATGCGGCGAATCTGGCGTTTTTTGCCCTCGCGCAGCACGAAACGCAGTTGATCCTCATTTTGCCAACTCACTTGCGCCGGACGCAGTGGCACGCCGTCCAATTCCAGCCCGTGATTGAGCAGTTTCAAACCATTTTCAATCAGTTCGCCTTCGACACGCACAAGGTATTCTTTATCTGTTTCGCTGTCTTGCCCGATCAATTGTTTGGCAATACGTCCGTCCTGCGTCAATACCAGCAAACCAACCGAATCAATGTCCAAGCGCCCTGCCGGAGCCAAACCTTTGAGGTGTTTGAACTCGAAATCCTGCTGAAACGGCGCATCTTCCCATTGATTGTCCGCTGTGATCAGGCTCACCGCTGGCTCGTAGCCATCTTCGGCTTGACCCGACACATAACCCACCGGCTTGTTGATCAAAATGGTCACGCGCGACGCTTGTGCCGTACTCGCTTGACGCGCCAGTTGCACGCGTTCGTGCGGCAATACGCGCTGTCCCAACTCTGCACGTTTGCCATTGACCGTCACCCAACCTTTTTCAATGTAGGCGTCGGCTTCGCGGCGTGAGCACAGACCTTGATCGGCCAGATATTTGGAAATACGGATACCAGCGGATGAATTGGATTCACTGCGAGCGGCGCCATGAGGCGATTGGGCGCGGGCAGATGTCTCTGCGGCGCGCTCATCACGCAAAGATTTGAGCTGTAGATTCGGATTTTTCGGGCGTTCCGACGTGCCCGTTGTGCGTTTGGCCTGAACCACACGGCCATCGGTAAACTCACGCACGCCATCGCGCACTTTACCGTGGCGCAACACGGTTTGCGCCGTCTTGACCGTGGATTTGGTCGCGGATTTTGCCGCTGGTCTGCCACGGCTGGCCTGAGTACCAGACGGATCGCGGTTCGGTTTCGCGTTGGCATTGGATTTGGCCGAACGATCAAATGGCTTCACTGATGTGCGAGGTTTTCCTTCTTTGGCTGTAAACGAATCGTTGCGCTCGGTTCGTGCGGGACGCTCTGCTCGTGCGGGACGATTTGGGCTGGATTCACCTGATTTTTTAGCTGATTGGTTTGGCTTATCTGATTTTTTATATGACTCTGACGAACCACTTGCGTGCGCGCCTGCGCCTGCGACGTGGTTATTGCGGTTACGACCACGAATCGGGTTACGCTGCGTCGCTGTTTTTTCGGTTTTGCTGTCGCCGCTGCGCTTGGCAAGGCTTAAGGTTTTGCTCATGATGATGACTGTGGTGTGTGAAATAGTTCGCAGTGTAACGTAGTTTTGCGGTAGTGCCTACGCTGTATGACCGTAGATAACGAAAAATACCCTGCGGCAGATGCACGCAGGGTATTGCTCACGAGTAATCCGTGATTGCTTAAGGATGCATTAGCGGTTGGCTTTCAGCTCCGCTTTGGACAAGAAACCGTCGCGGTCGGTATCAATCTTTTTAAAATTGGTTACGACATCTTGCAGATTCGCCGCTTTCGCTTCCTCCAACGACAATTTGCCATCGCCATTGGTGTCCGCTTCGGCAAATGTGGCCGCATACGCGACAGCACCCGCAGCCAAACCAAGCAACAGCGTGGATAAGGCAATGCGTTTGACTAATTGAGCTTTCATTCGATTCTCCATTTCTATGTGTGACAGGCAATTGTGGCAGTGATACATGCTGACGAACCAATCCGCCTACGTCCAATATAATGCCCCAAGCTCGGTTTAGGTTGACGATTTTTTGCGCATCTGCCGCCAAATCATGCTCAACTGTTGAATTCCTACAACACCATCATCCAGCGCCCGAGCGCGGTATTTCCTTGAATTGTAATGCATTTTGAGGGGTTTAAGGCTATGATTACGGTTTAACATTTTTCAACCAAGGACAACCCATAATGGCCGGCGCAAGCTTATTAACCCTACTGGACGACATTGCCACACTATTGGACGATATTAGCGTCATGACCAAAGTGGCGGCAAAAAAGACCGCTGGTGTACTGGGTGACGATTTGGCACTCAATGCGCAACAAGTCACCGGCATCAATGCGAACCGCGAGTTACCCGTGGTCTGGGCGGTCGCCAAAGGCTCGATCGTCAATAAAGCAATCATCGTCCCGCTCGCGCTCGGCTTGGCTGCGTGGCAACCGTGGTTGGTCACGGTACTGTTGATGATCGGCGGTGCGTATTTGTGTTTTGAAGGCTTTGAGAAAGTCGCGCACAAACTATTGCACAAGAAAGAGGAAGACGAGCAACACCACATTGAGCTGGTCAACGCCGTCGAAGACGAAACCGTTGATATGGTGCAATTCGAAAAGGATAAAGTCAAAGGCGCCATTCGCACCGACTTTGTACTCTCCGCCGAAATCATTGTCATCACCTTGGGCGTGGTTCAGGATCGCCCGTTCATGCAGCAGCTCGCCGTGCTGGTGGGTATTTCTTTGCTCATGACCGTCGGCGTATATGGTTTGGTCGGCGGGATCGTCAAACTCGATGATGTCGGTTTGTGGCTATTACAGAAAAAGAACAGCGTCGCGCAGGCATTCGGTAAACTCGCCTTGTGGATTATGCCGCGCCTAATGAAGGGTTTGGCTTTCGTCGGCACACTGGCCATGTTCCTCGTCGGTGGCAGCATCATTGCGCACAACTTGCCCCACAGTTTTGGCCTACACCATATTTATGAAGTCGTTGCGTACAGCGTACCTTCATGGTTACAAGGCATCTCCAGCATCTTGATGGATCTACTTGTCGGCATGATTGTCGGCGCGCTGGTGTTACTTGTTGTGACCCTCGCAAGCAAATTCATACCGAAAAAATCCCCAGCACACTAATTGATTCATCATGACTGCACAACACACCGCCACTTCAGCCGCACCTGCCGCCCGCATTGAACTACAAGGCATGACCAAAATCTACGGCACGATGCGCGCCAATGACAACGTCAGCCTGTCCGTCGCACCAGGTGAAATCCACGCCGTATTGGGCGAAAACGGCGCGGGCAAATCCACGCTGATGAAAATGATCTACGGCGTGACTCAGCCAGACGCGGGCACAATCATTTGGGACGGTCAGGAAGTCCAAATCAAATCCCCCGCGCAAGCGCGCGCACTTGGCATTGGCATGGTGTTTCAACACTTTTCCCTGTTTGAAACCCTGACCGTGGTGGAAAATATTGCGCTGGCGATGGACGAAAAAACCAGCATGAGCGCACTGTCCGAGCGCATCAAACAAGTATCCGAGCATTACGGCCTGCCGATTGCACCGCAACGATTGGTGCACGATTTATCTGTCGGTGAACGCCAACGCGTCGAAATCGTGCGCTGCCTGCTGCAAAACCCCAAACTGCTGATTATGGACGAACCGACCTCGGTGCTCACACCGCAAGCGGTTGAAAAATTGTTTGTCACCCTGCGCCAACTCGCCAGTGAAGGATGCAGCATCCTCTACATCAGCCACAAACTTGATGAAATCCAAAGCCTGTGCGACAGCGCCACCGTACTGCGCCACGGCGCAGTTTCGGGCGAATGCCAGCCGAAAGAAGAAACCGTCGAAACGATGGCGCAACTCATGATCGGCCGCGCTCTGCCGCAGTACGAGCACGCTTCGCACGAAACGGGCGATATTCGTTTACAAATCAACCAGTTATCCATGCCGACCGATGATCCGTTCGGTGTGGATTTATCCGAAGTCAATCTGTCCGTGCGCGCCGGTGAAATTCTCGGCATTGCGGGCGTTTCGGGTAATGGCCAAGCCGAATTACTCGCCGCATTGTCCGGAGAAAAGCGCGCCGCGCGCGCCGATATGGTGCAAATTATGGGACAAAGCGCCGGCCACATGGACGCGGCACAACGCCGTAACCTCGGCCTCGGACTGTGCTTCGTCCCCGAAGAACGCCTCGGTAAAGGCGCGGTTCCCGCCATGAGTTTGGCTGAAAACGCCCTGCTCACGGCGTATCAATCGCCGAAATTCGCCATGCTCAAACGCGGCTTGATCCAACGCAAAAATACCCGCGATTTGGCCGACCGCTGTATCCGCGAGTTTCAAGTCAAATGCCAAGGCAATCAAAGCACCGCCAGCAGCCTGTCCGGCGGCAATTTGCAAAAATTCATCATGGGACGCGAAATTTTGCTCGCACCCAAGCTGATGATCGTGGCCCAACCAACGTGGGGCGTGGACGTTGGCGCATCGGCCTTTTTACGCCAACGCTTGCTCGATTTGGCGGCGGATGGCGTGGCGATTTTGCTGATTTCCGAGGAATTAGAAGAGATTTTCCAAATCGCCGACCGTATTGCCGTCATCGCGCATGGTCGCGTATCGCCGACCTGCCCGACCGAAGACACCACGCCTGAGCAAATCGGTCTGTGGATGTCAGGCTTGTTTGAAGAAAAACACGCGACTGCGCAACACCACAACGCGTCACAGCACGGCGTCAATCAATAAATACGGTGCTGTGACACAACTTTGACATAAGAAACCCATCGCCCCAATCATCCGAATAGCCCAAACCCCATACCATGCTGATTCCATTCAAACTCATTCCTCGCCCCGAACCCTCTTTGCGTATGCAGTTCATCGTACCGCTGATCGTCGTGATCGCCACGCTGGTGGCTGGTTTGGCGATTTTCATGCTGTTGGGTGTGAATCCACAAATTGCATTCAAAGCCTATTTCATCGATCCGCTGTCCACGGTGTATGGCGTTAGCGAATGGCTGCTCAAGGCATTGCCGCTGTGTCTGATTGGTCTCGGCTTGGCCGTCGCCTATCGCGCACAGGTGTGGAATATTGGCGCGGAAGGGCAATTGGTCATGGGTGGGATTTTTGCCACCGCCGTCATGGTGTATGCACAAAACAGCATCACCTCAGGTCTACTGGTCGTTTTGATGATACTCGCAGGCATCGTCGGCGGCATGATTTGGGCAGGTTTGGCGGCGTGGATGCGCACACAATTCAATGCCAACGAAATTTTGACCACGCTGATGCTGGTGTATGTGGCGCAAAGTCTGTTGCAATATTTATTGGTCGGAACGGTGGACAATACCGCGCCTCTGCAAGACCCAATGGGCGCGGGTTTTCCCCAATCAGCCATGTTCCCCGCACACGCGACGCTGCCGTTGCTCGGTCAATGGCTACCGGCGCTCGAATCGACGCGCCTGCATGTGGGCGTTTTACTATTGTTGCTGGCTGTGCCGCTGATGTGGCTGTTCGTCAAACGCTCCTTCGTGGGCTTTCAAATGACGGTCGCCGGTTTGGCGCCGAAAGCGGCGAACTACGCTGGCTTTAAAACCAATCGCTTGATTTGGCTGGCTTTGCTCATCAGCGGTGGCTTGGCGGGTTTGGCGGGCGCACTCGAAGTCGCAGGGCCGGTTGGTCAATTGCAAGAAAGCTGGCGTCCGGGCTATGGCTTTACCGCGATCATCGTTGCATTTCTCGGGCGTTTGCACCCGATTGGTGTACTGCTCGGCGCATTATTGATGGCATTGCTCACGCTCGGCGGTGAAGCCCTGCAAATTTCCATGAGCCTGCCGCAGTCGGTGAGTATGTTGTTCCAAGGTTTATTGTTGTTATTCCTACTGAGCGCGGATGTGTTGGTCAACTATCGTGTGGTGTGGCACAATAAATAACTATTTAAATTCAAAAGCAGTAATTCAAAGGATAAAAGAAAATTGACGCATCTGAATTGTGACATTCGTAGAGGCAGACTAGCGGATGCCGAACAACTGGCCATTTTAGCAACCCAAGTTTGGTTACACACCTACGCCACCTCTGGCATCACCACGGATATTGCCCAATATGTACTTGGCGAGATCACACCAAAAAAATATCAGGCACTACTAAACGACACTACATATCGTGTATTTGTAGCGGTCAGTGGTGAAAGTCTCATTGGTCTTGCCGTTGTCAAATTGGGTATTCCTTGCCCAACAGACAATACCTCTTTCGCAGAACTAGAAACACTCTATATTCAAGAACACTTTCACGGATATGGTATCGGAAAACAGCTACTTCAAACCGCAGAAGTAGATGCCAAACAGCAACTAAATAGCAAATTGTGGTTAACCGTCAATACACAAAATACCAATGCACTCGCTTTTTATGCGCATTTGGGATACACCCAAATTGGTACAACTTACTTTACTTTAGGTACAGAGCAACATGAAAACCAAATACTCATTGGTTCCGACACCCTGTAAAACATCGTAACCAAAATCCCTCGTCTCTCGACCATAATCGTCTACACAATGGTCTTTTGTGCCTACATCGCAAACGCGCTACGCCACACTTACTCAAACACCACCAAATGATTTAAATCCAAACGCACACCAATGGATTCGCCCACCGCATGATTGTGGTGCGACGGTACATGCGCCAGAATCCGCTGACCGTCACGCAAGCGCAAATGGTAGATAAAATTCGCGCCGTGAAAATGTTTGTCCTCGATCCGCGCATGAATTGGCGCATCATCGTCGTGTATCACATCATCTGGCCGCAGGAGCACCTGAACCTGCTGCCCCATAATCAAGGCTTTAGCACTCGGATACTCGCCAAACTCAGCCACCTCAATCGCATGCTCGCCGCTGGCGCGCGCGGACAACAGCACGCTTTGCCCAATAAACGCGGCGATTTCGCGGGTTTTCGGCGCATGATACAGCGCATACGGCGTATCCCACTGCACAATCGCTCCGCCATCCATCACGCCGATTTGATCGGCCACATGAAACGCTTCAATCTGATCGTGCGTGACCCACAGCGCGGTGGTTCCTTCGTGTTTGAGCAAAGCGCGTACCTCGTGCGCCAATTGCGCGCGCAAGGCCACATCCAGATTGGAAAACGGCTCATCCAGCAGCAATAACTGTGGCTTGGGTGCAAGCGCCCGCGCCAACGCCACGCGCTGTTGCTGACCACCGGATAATTGATGCGGAAAACTGCGGGCATAATCCTGCAATTGCGTCAGTTTGAGCAAAGACTGCACCCGCTCGGCGCGCGCAGATTTTGACCACGCCGACAAGCCGAACGCGACATTGTCCGCTACACTCAAATGCGGAAACAGCGCGTAATCCTGAAACACCATACCGACTGCGCGCGCATGTGCGGGCATGTGCAAGCCATCTGCGGCCAAGCATCGTTGATTCAGCTCAATCTGCCCCGCGTTAATAGAAACAAATCCGGCAATCGCACGCAGTACCGTGGATTTACCACAACCAGACGCGCCGAGCAGACAACCAATCTCGCCCTGCGCCAAATCTAAGGATAAATCGGACAAGACCGTGCTCGAACCGTATTGCACCGCCATCTCGCGCACCGCCAAATACGTATTTTCCATCGTTCCCCCTCACTCAAAATCGTCGGCGCATTTGCCATGCCAGCAAGCCCACCGGAATCAACCCGACCAAAACCAGCAGCAAGGACGGCAACGCTGCATTGTGCCAATCACCCTCACTGGTATACGCAAAAATCTGCGTCGCCAACGTGTCCCAACCGGTCGGGCGCGCCATCAGCGTCATCGGCATCTCCTTCATCACATCCACGGCGACCATCAACCCCGCCGTGAGCAAACTCGAATACAGCAACGGCCAATGCACCCGCCGCCACAGCGCGAATCCCGCCACGCCCAAGCTCTGCGCCACCTCCTCGTGATGGCGTCCCATTCGCTGCAAACCACTCTCCACTGAGGCATGCGCCACCGCCAAAAAGCGCGTCGCATACGCCAGTAACAAAGCCACCAGCGAGCCGCGAAACAGCACCTCACCCGCAGCCAGCCAACCCAAGTTGAACAACAGCCGATCCATAAAAGCCATCGGCGTAAAAAACGCCACCGCCAAAATCGAACCCGGCACAGCATAACCCAGCGTCGCAATCTGCACCAAAACCGACTGCCCGCGCAGATGCGCATAGCGACGCGCATACGCCAGCATAGAGGCCAACAGCACCACCACCAGCGCCGCCAAAATACCCAATGACAACGACTGCCACAACAGCGTACCGACACGCGCCCAATTTAACTGCGTCTGCGCACCGATCCAGAGCAATAATTGCGCCACGGGGACAAAACATGCCAAACCCAAAATCCCCCACAGCCACACACTCACGCCCACCTTGCCCCAAAAAGACAGCTTTTGGCGCACAATCGGCGCCGTTCGCCCCAAAGCCTGATAACGGCGATGACCGCGCGCGCGCAACTCCAGCCACAGCAAGGCAAACACCAGTACGATCATCAATGAAGCCAACTGCTGGGCACTTTGAAATGAAAACAGCGCAAACCACGCCTTATAAATCGCCGTGGTAAACGTATCAAACCCCAGTGTGGACACCGTACCAAAATCCGCCAGCGTCTCCATCAAAGCCAGCCCCAGACCGCCCATCCACCACGGGCGCGTACTGGGCAACACCACGCGCCAAAACGACTGCCACGGCGTTAAGCCCAGCGACTGCCCGACCTCCTGCACGCGCACACCCAACTGCGCAAAACCCTCCTGCGCCAGCAAATACACATACGGATACAACGCCAAACTGAGCACCAGCACCACGCCCCAATCCGAGCGCAAATCCAGCCACGCCGAGGCATCCAGTCCGTGCAAACGCAAATACGTTTGAACACCGCCCGAGTAGTCAAAAACGCCCAACAAGGCAAACGCCAACACATACGCCGGCATCGCCATCGGCAACATCAATAACCAGCGCAACACACCGCGCAAAGGAAACTCATAAAAACTCACCAGCCACGCGCACGAAATCCCCAGCAGCAGCACGCCAAAACCCACACCCAGCAGCAACACCGTGGTGTTGCGCAGCAACGTGGGTACTTGATACGCCCACAGATGCGCCCAAACGGTGCGATCCACGCCGTCCCATTGCAACAACCCCGACAAGGGGATTAAGGTCAGCGCACACAGCCCCAGCAATACCACTCGCCAAAACCACACGCCGCCCAAATTCATTCGCATCAATTCATCACACCTTTCTTAACTGCACTGTCTATTACCTATTGCCCACATTTACTCATATTCGGGCACATTTGGGCACATTCACCCACATTCCCCAACAAAAACGCCAAATCGGTTTGAGATTGCTCCCAAACCGACTGACGCCTCACCTAAATGCTGAATGAACCCTCATTCAAAAAACGCTGTCTTTATGGTGTATGTGCATTTTTATTTGTAACCCGCGCGATCCATCAACATCACCGCTTTGGCCTGATCGCGCCCCGCCGCAGAAATATTGCTGTTATCTTGTTTGAATGTACCCCACGCCGCTACTTTGGCATCGGCTGGAACCTTCGGATTCACTGGAAACTCCATATTGCTACCGGCGAACGTGCCTTGCGCCTTGTCTGAGGACAGCCATTCGAGCAATTTGACCGCTTCGTCTTTGTGTGGACTGTGCGCCGCCACACCCGCGCCAGAGACATTCACATGCGTGCCTTTGAGCTGCTGATTCGCCCAAAAAATACCAATCGGCAGATCAGGCGATTTGCCCATCAAGCGACCATAATAATAGGTGTTGGCGATACCAACCTCGCATTGCCCCGAGCCAATGGCTTCAAGCAATTTGGTGTCATCAGGGAACACCTCGGTCGCCAAATTATTCACCCAGCCTTTCACCGTCGCCTCGGTTTTCGGCTCGCCGTCTTCACTCATCATCATGGCGACCAAAGATTGGTTGTAGACCTTTTTCGAGGTACGCAGGCACAGCTTGCCTTTCCAATGCGCATCGGCCAGATTTTGATAGCTGGAGAGTTGTTCTGGCTTGACCTTGGCGGTGTTATAAAAAATCGTGCGCGCACGCACCGACAGACCGAACCATTGGTTTTCAGGGTCGCGTAAATGCGCCGGAATATTGTCACTCAAAACCTTAGACTGCACCGGCTGGAGCAGACCGGCTTGCGCCGCTTGCCACAAATTGCCCGCATCCACGGTAATCAACAAATCGGCAGGCGATTGCGCACCCTCGGTTTTCATGCGCTCCATCAGCACGCCCTCTTTGTCCGAGACCAACTTGAATTTCACGCCGGTTTCCTGCGTGTACTGATCCAAAATCGGCTGGATCAACTGCTCGGCGCGCGCGCTGTATACGGTTAAAGCCTTACCCTCATCGGCGGCAGGCGCTGTTTGCGCAGGGCTTGCAGACGTCGGTGCTTTCTGACCACACGCGGAAAAGACCGCCGCGCTCACAACCACCACACCCAAACCCAATAAACGCCATTGTTTCGCACTCATTACTCACTCCCTTATTGTGTTATTTAAGTAGGTATAATTTAAACACAAATGAGAATGATTGTCAATTTGATTTAGCAATGAAATTAAAATTATGCACAACTTAGTCGCATACGGCACAGCTCAATCACCCACATAGACTCGATTCCACACGACGCATCAATACGCCGAACTGGGCGTATCCAACGGCGCTTTGCGTTCCGACATCACCAGCATCATCGCCAACAGCACCAAAACCATCCCCAGCGCATGATACCAATGGAACGACTCGCGCAAAAACACCACCGACAGCGCCACCCCGCTGACCGGCATAAGCGCGGTGAAAATTGAGGCGGTACTCGCGGGCACTTGTTGCAGTCCGCGATTCATCAACACCACGCCAAACGCCGTCAACGCCACGCCCGTGTACAACACCAAGCCCCACACAAACCAACTGACCTGCGACAAATCACTGGTGAATGCCGAATACGCCGCAAACGGAAAAAATAAAACCGAGCCGATACCCGTCAAAATCAGCGACAGCCAAGTTGAGGAAATCGGACTTTTGAGTAATTTACCAAAGCCAAAAAACACCCCTTCAGCCAGCACCGCGAGCACCACCAGCGCATTGCCGAGCCAAACCTCTTGGCGCGTACCCGCTTCGTGCGTACCCAATACATTAATCGCCAGCGTCCCCAGCAAAGCCAAGCCCAGCGCACCCATGCGCCGTGCAGTCAGACGTTCACCGAGCAACAGCACCGCGATCAGCATCATGCTCAACGGCGTGGTGCTGGTGATGATATTCGCATCAATCGCATTGGTTAAACGCAAACCATACAAGGCAAACACGCTGAACAGAAAAATCCCGACAAAGCCTTGGATAAACAACACCCAATAATCACGCTTATGAATCTGCGGCAACGGTGATTTTTGCACATACAACCACAGCGCCAGCGCGACAAAAGCCAAAAATTGGCGCAAAAACGACGCCACAAACACCGGTACCGACTGCACAATCACCTTGCTCACCACAAACAAACTACCAATGAGCAACATCGCGACAAACATCTGCACATAAGCCCTCTGACGAGTACTCATCCGTGCACCCGTTCCGCTTCTTCTGCGATTTCCCCACCCTGATCGGCGTGCAAGCGAATCGCCCACACCACGCCGCCCAGCGCCAAACTCATCGCCAGCCATTCAAGCACACGCGGCCAGCGAGCGTCATACACAAAGCCATAAATCAACGAAAACAGCGTTTCCGACATAATCAACTGCCCCGTCAGGCTAATCGGCAACAAATGACTGGCGATATTCCACAAAATATTACCAAACCACGACGCACAAAACGCAATCACCACGCCACCGATTAACAAAAACTTCAACCACGGCAAGTCCGCATTCGTCGAAATCGCAAAAATACTCTGCGGCCACACCTGCGCCACCAGCAAACCCACGCCCAAAGTCAGCAAAGCCAGCAACCCCGTCACCACCCCGCACAAATCCGACCACGTTTTCGGCTCAATCGCATTATGACTGCGCAAATAACGTGCATTATTCACCGCCGCCAGCGTCCAGCACAGCAACGCGCCTGTTGCCGCAAACAACGCCAAAACCCGTTGCCACGGCGTACTGCCCAAATGATCGCCCGCATGGGTAAATAAATCATAACTAATCGCCACAATCCCCAACGCCATCAAGACAATCGGCGCGAGCAATCGCCGCCACGGTAACGAACCCGCATCATTACGCCCCATCAGCGCAATCGTCACCGGCAGCATTCCGATAATCAACGTCGTTGGCGCAATCCCACCGTATTTCACGCCCGTCGCCAGACACAAGTAATACACAATATTCGCCTGCAAAGAAATTTTGACCAACATCCGCCAGTCATCCGCCTGCAAACGCGCCCAAACCCCACGCAGTGCACGCCACGACAGCGCCACGGCAAATAAACCGTAGCACACATAGCGCAGCACCATCTGATCCATCGGCGAAAACTCAGGCGTTACCCGTGGATACAAAAAAACCAAGCCCCACATAGCGCCCGCACCAACGCCCGCGAGAATCCCACGGCGAAATTGTTCAGGATTAGGATGAAGATTCGACACAGAACCCCACATTAAAAATCAATTAAAATCAAACAGATACAAAAGTGCTTTGTATCAAAATAAAAGCCCAACCAAGGCCACAACAGCAAGCGTTCCACTCGCAAAAATCAGGCGTAAAAAGGCAAACATTCTAACACGCGAAAATTGAAAATACCGTATAATCGCGCTTTGCCGAAAGGAACCCCACCATGCGACTCATGCAGAAAGCGCTCACTTTTGACGACGTACTCCTCGTACCCGCATACTCCAACATTCTCCCGCGCGACGCCTCACTGAAATCACAGCTCTCGCGCAACATCACACTGAATATCCCACTGGTTTCCGCCGCAATGGACACCGTGACCGAGTCACGACTCGCCATCGCGCTGGCGCAAGAAGGCGGCATCGGCATTATTCACAAAAACCTCACGCCAGCCAAACAAGCGCTTGAGGTGGCGAAAGTCAAACGTTTTGAATCCGGTATTTTGCGCGACCCGATTACCGTCACGCCTGACATGACCATTGGTCAGATTGTCGAATTGGCGCAAGATGCGGGCGTATCTGGCTTCCCCGTGGTCTCGAACAAAAAAGTCGTCGGCATCATCACCAGCCGCGATTTGCGTTTTGAAGAAGACATGGCCGCCAAAGTCGTGGACAAAATGACCCCACGCGAGCGCCTGATTACGGTCAAAGAAGACGACGATTTGAGCGTGGCGAAAAAACTGCTCAATAAACACCGCTTGGAACGTGTGGTGGTGATTGACGACAACGACGAGTTGCGCGGTCTAATCACGGTCAAAGACATTCAAAAAGCAACCACCCACCCGAACGCGACCAAAGACGCGCACGGCCAACTGCGCGTTGGCGCGGCGGTCGGTGTCGGTCCCGAAAATGACGAACGTGTGCGCTTACTCGCGCAGGCAGGCGTAGACGTCATCATCGTAGACACCGCACACGGCCATTCGCAAGGCGTGCTGGATCGCGTTAAATGGGTCAAAGAAAATTACCCACACATCGACGTCATCGGCGGCAATATCGCCACAGCCGAAGCCGCACTGGCTCTGGTTGAACACGGCGCAGACGGCGTTAAAGTCGGCATTGGTCCTGGCTCTATTTGTACCACCCGCATCGTTGCAGGTGTTGGCGTACCGCAGATTTCCGCGATTGCCAACGTTGCCAAAGCCCTCGAAGGAACCGGCGTACCATTGATCGGTGACGGCGGCATCCGCTACTCTGGCGACGTGGCCAAAGCGCTCGCAGCCGGTGCGTACACCGTCATGCTCGGCTCGATGTTCGCAGGTACCGAAGAATCCCCTGGTGAAGTCGTGCTCTATCAAGGCCGCTCGTACAAAGAATATCGCGGCATGGGCTCACTCGGCGCAATGGCGCAAGGCTCGAAAGACCGCTATTTCCAAGACAACGAAGGCAACGTCGATAAACTCGTACCCGAAGGCATCGAAGGCCGCGTCTCGTACAAAGGCTCGGTGCTGGCGATTGTGCATCAACTCATCGGCGGCATCCGCTCATCGATGGGCTACTGCGGTTGCGGCTCCATCGAAGATTTGCGTACTAAAGCGCAGTTCGTCGAAATCACCTCAGCCGGTATGCGTGAGTCGCATGTGCATGATGTGCAGATTACCAAGGAAGCACCGAATTACAGCGTTGGTTAAAGCACAATTGATCACGGCGAAGACGAATTGTGCTTCGCCTTGTTTTTATCCTTGAACCTTATCCCCGTTATCCGATCGAAAGGAAAACACCATGTTTAAAAAAGCTGCTTTTACGTTACTGTGCTGTTCTTCAACATTGGCCTTTGCCCAAACGCCTGCCAATATCACCGAAAAATCCCTCTCCAACGTATTTAGCCAACAGGTTTTTTACAACATCCCGAGCGATTTTAGCAATCAATTGTTGAGCGAGCGCTCAAACGACACCAATTATATTCACGAACGTGGTTTACGCGGTGAAACCGTGCAGAACTGGTCACAGGTGATTACCGTGACCGGCATAAAAGGTTTGGCGGCCAATAAGGACGTTACACCGATGATTCTCATCGGCAGCATCGTTCTCGATTTTCAAAAAATTTGCCCAAGCTCGTTTACCGGTACCAAATTTCTGGATGGCACTATGGGTAATGGCACGCCCGTCGCCGCAGCGGTTTTGAGTTGTGGGACAGCCAAAGACAAAAGCGAAACCACATTGATCACCGCCATTAAAGGCAGCAACGATTACTACACGGTTCAATGGGCGGAACGTGGCAAAGCCTCAAAAAAACCACTCAAAATTGATGAAAAAAAATGGGTTGAGCGTCTGAATCTGCTGGCGCCGGGCATTCAAAATCCACCCAAACAAGCGCCTGCGAAAAAAGCCAAACGTTAATTATCCAAACGATCCGTCATGGCGCAAGGTTCTCCCTGCGCCATGATGCTTTATAACACCAACCACGCTATTACAAACATGTCCAACCACCACGACAAAATCCTCATCATCGACTTCGGCTCCCAAGTTACCCAGCTCATCGCGCGTCGCGTGCGTGACGCAGGTGTATTTGCCGAAATTTACCCATACGATGTATCCGACGAATTGATTCAAAACTACGGTGCGAAAGGCATCATCCTCTCCGGCGGCCCAAACTCGGTCACTGAGGACGAAACGCCGCGCGCGCCGCACAGCGTATTTGAGCTTGGCGTTCCGGTGCTGGGTATTTGCTACGGTATGCAAACCATGGCCGAACAACTCGGCGGCAAAGTAGAGACCGCTGAAGCCCTCGGAAAACCGCGCGAATTCGGTTTTGCAAAAATCCGCGCGCGCGGCCACACCGCATTGTTCAACGGTATTCAAGACGAAACCAATGAACAAGGTCACGGCCTGCTGAACGTCTGGATGAGCCACGGCGACTCGGTGTCGCGTTTGCCCGAAGGTTTTAGCCTGATGGCAGAAACCGACGCCTGCCCAATCGCCGGCATGGCAGACGAAACGCGCAAATTCTACGCGGTACAGTTCCACCCCGAAGTCACACACACCATTCAAGGCGAAGCGATTTTGAGCCGTTTTGTCAAAGACATTTGCGGTGCGAAAGCCGACTGGGCGATGGGCGACTACATCGCCGAAGCGGTCGAATCGATTCGCCAACAAGTCGGTGACGAAGAAGTCATTCTTGGTCTGTCCGGCGGTGTGGATTCATCAGTTGCCGCCGCGCTGATCCACCGCGCGATTGGCGACCAGCTCACTTGCGTATTCGTCGATCACGGGCTGCTGCGCCTGAACGAAGGCGATATGGTCATGGATATGTTCGCCGACCATTTGGGCGTTAAAGTCATTCGCGTGGATGCCGTGGACGATTTCATGGGCAAACTGGCGGGCGTCACCGACCCAGAGGCCAAGCGCAAAATCATTGGTAAAGAATTCGTCGAAGTATTCAACGCCGAATCGCACAAATTGACCAGTGCCAAATGGCTGGCGCAAGGCACGATTTACCCCGACGTGATTGAATCCGCAGGCGGCAAACATGGTAAGAAAAAAGGCGCGCACAACATCAAATCCCACCACAACGTCGGCGGCCTGCCCGAAGACATGCACCTGAAACTGCTCGAACCATTGCGCGAACTATTTAAAGACGAAGTGCGCAAGCTCGGCGTCGCGCTGGGTTTACCACACGATATGGTCTATCGCCACCCATTCCCGGGGCCGGGCTTGGGCGTGCGTATTTTGGGCGAGGTCAAAAAGGACTACGCGGATTTACTGCGCCGCGCCGATGCGATTTTCATCGAAGAATTGCGCAACACCGTTGATCCCGAATCAGGTAAAACTTGGTACGATCTGACCAGCCAAGCATTCGCCGTATTCCTACCGGTCAAATCGGTCGGCGTCATGGGCGATGGTCGCACCTATGAATACGTCGTCGCGCTACGCGCGGTGCAGACGCTCGACTTCATGACCGCGCACTGGGCGCATCTGCCGTATGAGTTACTCGGCAAAGTGTCCAACCGCATCATCAACGAAGTACGTGGTATCAATCGTGTGGTGTACGACGTGTCTGGCAAACCACCAGCGACGATCGAGTGGGAATAACGGATACGCAAAAATCGCCTATAATTCGGCGCACATTCAGTGTATATTCCGCGTCAATCACGCATCCAAGGCGTCATACGAATACATGTGACGCCTTTTTATTCATTCAACCAAGGGTTTTTTATGAGTCTGATTGCCAAAATTTTTGTCATGATCGTCGCACTGGAGCACCTATTCATCTGCTGGATGGAAATGTTTGCTTGGGAGACCGTCGGTAAAAAAGTATTTAAAGGCGCTATGCCTGATGCGATGTTCACCGCCACCAAAAATATGGCGGGCAATCAGGGGCTGTACAACGGCTTTCTGGTCGCCGGTTTATTTTGGTCACTGCTGATTACTGACCCTGTATGGCAAGTGCGCGTGGCAGTATTTTTCTTGGGCTGTGTGATTGTCGCAGGTTTATACGGTGGCTTGACAGTGTCGAAAAAAATCATTATCAAGCAGGCTTTACCGGCCATCGTTGCGCTGCTACTGGTGTTTTTCAGCTAAAGGCTCAAACGCTTACTAAAAACCGCATGACATGATCGCGCCTGTCATGCGGTTTTTTATATTACGACTCATCCGATAATTGGCGCTTGAGTACCGAATACGGCGCAATGGTACGAAACTGAACGGTCTGTGGATGTGAGGTATGGTTCAAATACCAAACGACACTGTTTTGCCCATCTCCCTCACTGAATTCACTTCGCTCAATGCGCTCCAAACGATCCATAATGGCTTTATCGGCAATACCTGCTTTTTCCAAAACGCGTCCGACCACATCACTCATCGTGATTTCATCCAATCCAGCACCGACCCAATACACAAAACCCATTTCATACGCATTTACCGTGACGCAAGCGTACTCTTTGTAAAATTTATCATCGTAGTGATACAGCACCTGCGCACCTTCACTCGGTTCAATCATATCGCGCCAAACCGTCGCTACCGCACGCGGATAGCCGCCTTTGGCAATCACGGGCGCAGAAATGCCGCTACCGAGTGATTCGCTTTCACGCACCCGTCCACCGAGCAGGTCGTGGATGAAAGCGGGCGTTGGTACGAAACGATGCAGGTTATTGTGACGATTTTTGATCGCGGCCCGATAGCCCATGAGCAAGACACCCCCACCGGCCACAAAGGAGCACAGGCGCTGCGCCAGCGCCTCATCTATGATTTGCATCACCGGCAGCACGATGACTTTATATTGTGAGAAATCTTTGTCGGTACTCAAGACATCCGTCATCACATTCGCGCTGTGAAACGGTGCATACAGCCGCATGAACTCCTGCGTGAAATCAAACGCATCCGATTGCTGTTGAATCGCCCACGATTGAATATTGTCATAGTCGTACAATATCGCCACGTCGGCATGAATCGGCGTGCTCAAACTCGACTGCTGCGCCACATCATGCATGAATTCCTGTACCTCGCGGTATTTGCGCCCCGTTTCGTTGTCAATATCGACAATGCCCAAACAAAACTGCTCCGCGCCACGATCCATGCCACGCCAACGGAAAAACAGCATGTTGTCACAACCGCGTGCCATCGCTTGATACGCCCAGAGTTGCGCCTGCTTCGGACGTGGTAGGTAGCCAATATGGTTGTGCCCTTGCGCGCCCATGAGCTGCTCGACAATCCAGAAGTTTTGCTGTTTCAGCCCACGAATGTAATCCAGCGTCATGGCAATTTCGGCGGGTTTGAGCGGTTCTTTCAATCCACCCCAAACGGGGTAGTTGTCGTAGGAGACGAAATCCAACTCTGCCGCCATGATATTTTGGTCATACGCACGGTTGAAAAAACCGCCGAATAAATTGTGAGTCACTTGCTGATGCGCACCGCGATGGCGCTTGATCAGGTCAATCTGCATTTTGGCAAAGGCATTGATGCTGTCCGAGCGAAAGCGCGCCCAATCCAAACGCAGTGCTGGATTGTGCGTGGTAACGGTATGAACCGGCATGGGAATCTGCGCAAAATCGGTGTAGGTTTGCCCCCAAAATATCGTGCCATAAGCCTCGTTCAAACGATCAATGTCCTCCGCATACACGTCACGCAAATAGTCCTGAAAGGACAAATGACACTGCTCACAGTAACATTGATCGGAGCCTTCGTGGCCAATTTCATTGTCCATTTGCCACGCGATGATGGCCGGCTCGTTGGCATAATGTTTGACCAGCTTGCTGACGATTTTTTCGGTGTATTGCTGATACACGCGGGAGTTGTAGCAATACTGTCGCCGCCCGCCGAATACGCGCACCTCGCCATTCATTTCCTGTGCCAAAATCGACGGATGCGTTTTTGCTAACCACGCGGGAAAGGTCGCTGTCGGCGTGCCGAACATCACTTTGAGTTCGTGCGCTTTGGCTTTGGCAATCACCTGATCGAAAAATGAAAAGTCAAACTGCCCTTCTTTCGGCTCCATCAACTGCCAAGCAAATTCACCAATGCGAATGATGTTACAGCCCATCTCGCGCATACGACGCATGTCCTCGTCCATCATCTCAACCGGCCAGTGCTCTGGGTAGTAGTCAACGCCTAAATACATGTTCACTCCTCTTTAATTTGAGTTCATCACATCAAATGCGTACACGCATTCGTGATGGTATTCCTCGTGAGGCAACAGCCGCGCCGGATGATCGCCGTTGCTTTTCGCTTTGTGCGGGCAAAGTTGCGTTTCGACACATAGCGCATCGTAGGGTTGCCCAACAACACCCGCGCGCAAGCGTTCGCCATCCGCGTAATTATGCGCGTACAGCACCGCACACGGCTGATCGGTATACACGCGCAAACGCCGTCCGCTGCTTGGTTCGCACAGTGTCACTTGTGCACGCCCCGCATCGACATGGTTAAAAATAAAATAGTGGTCAACGCCGCGCGCGCGCGTGATGCGCGGGTCGGTGCTGTTCAATATATCTGCCAACACACGCGGCTGACGATAATCAAAATCACTGCCAGCCACCGCCCATTCATCGCCATTGACCAATAGCTCGTCACTCATCGCACACACTGTATCCGCGTGAATCTGTAGCTGATGCGCATGCACCGTGTCGCGCACATTACCCGACAGGTTGAAATAGCTATGATGCGTGAGATTACACAACGTCGGCACATCGGTCGTCGCACGATAGTGCAACGTCAAATTTTGCGCCTGATCCAAAGTATACCTCAGCTCAATGGCCAAATTGCCCGCGTAACCATTTTCACCCGCCGGACTCAGCATAGAAAATATGACCTGCGCGCGCCCATCGGGTAAATGCTGCGCGCGGTGTTGCCACAATTGATGCGACATGGCGTGTGTGCCGCCGTGTAACACATGAGCGCCGTTCGATAAAGGCAATTGCTGCGCCGCACCGTTCAGTTGATAGCGCCCATGCGCAATGCGTCCTGCGGTACGACCAATCGTCGCGCCCAAATACGGCGGATTGTGCGCATAATCATTATCATCAGCAAAGCCCAGTATGATACTATCGACTTGACCCGCTCGATCAGGCATGTGAATATCCCGCACACTCGCGCCCCAGTTCATCAACTGTACGGCGAAACCCGAGGCACAACGCAACTCATACACCGTGACAGCGTGCGCCGCGATCTGTGTTTCAAAAGACTGTATCGCCACCATTTGCATTGCGAACACCTCAGGATTGAATTAACTGCTCAATAAAGCGCACAAAGCCTGCCTGCCCAGCCGCGTCGCGCTTGTACACGCCCGCATCGTTCAACACCTGAACGAATACTTCACCGATGGCTGTTTTCAAATAGGCTTGCGCATCGGTATTGGCCACATAATTCGGCGCAATCTGCGCCAACCAGTCCGCGTGCATAGCCAATTCAGGATGATTGGACAACTCATCCTCACCACGCAGGCATGCGGCCAAATGCTGCAACATCGCCTGCAAACGGTCGGGCAAAACTGCCAAGCCCATCACCTCAATCAAACCGATGTTTTCTTTTTTGATGTGGTGCAATTCCGCGTGCGGGTGAAAAATCCCCAGCGGATGTTCATCACTCGTGCGGTTGTTGCGCAGTACCAAATCCAGTTCAAATACACCGTCGCGCATCCGTGCAATCGGCGTGACGGTGTTGTGCGGTGTTGTATCGGTGTACGCAAAAATCCCCAATGCTTCATCACTGTAACCACGCCAATCATTCAACAGCTCATCCGCCGCTGCGACCAGTTGCGCCGCATCACGCCCACGCAGGCGCAGCACGCTCATCGGCCAATTCAATTGTTGTACCTCGATGTCCGCATATTTTGGCCAGACAAAAGTACGATCAACATCAGCGCGGCTCATGGCAAATTCGTAACAGCCGCCCTGAAAATGGTCATGGCTCAAAATCGAACCGCCGACAATCGGCAGATCGGCGTTCGAGCCGAGAAAGTAATGCGGAAACTGCGCGACAAAGTCCAGCAGACGCGCGAAGGTCGCTCGGCTTAATTTCATCGGCTCGTGTTCACGTTTCAACACAATGCAATGCTCGTTGTAATACTCATACGGCGAATATTGCAAAAACCATTGTTCCTCATTCAGCGTCAGCGGAATCAAGCGCAAATTCTGCCGCGCCGGATGATCGATACGTCCCGCGTAGCCTTCGTTCTCACGACACAGCAAACATTTCGGATACGAAGCACTTTTTGCCTGGCCTGCGGCGATGATCGCTTTCGGATCTTTTTCCGGCTTGGACAGATTGATGGTGATGTCCAATTCACCATAAGCACAAGGATGTTTCCAGCAGTTATTTTTCGCAATGCGCGCCATGCGGATGTAGTTGCTCGCGCGTGATTGTTGGTAAAAATACTGCGTCGCCGCCTGTGGGCTGGTTTGGTATTGATGCGCAAATTCAGCCTGAATTACCGATGGCGCCGCCACAAAACACCCCATGATCGCTGTATCGAGCAAATCGCGCTGCGTGACGCCATCGTTTGGAATCACGCCACGCGCAAACGCATCGGCTACCAAAACATCCAGTACTGGCTGAATATGACCCAAAGCAAGCGATTGCGCATCGCCCTCATCCGGCCATGCGTCCAATTGCAACACCGCCATCAAGCGGTGGCGCACCTCGTATTCATCCGCCGCAACGTACAGCCCCTGCTCGCGCCCATAGCGCATCAGCGTATGCAGCGCGTGGTTTACCTCCATTTGCGTCATGACCATTGACCTTCCCTTATTGATTTTTTATACGGATTCGAGCACACGCGCACCGTCACCAATGCGCACGTCGTAGAACGTTGGCGCCATGCCGGTGGCTGATTCATATTGCTGCGCAACCTGCTGTTTGAATACATCCAACTGATCCGTGCGTACGATCATCACACTGCATCCGCCAAAACCCGCACCGGTCATGCGTGCGCCGACCGCGCCATGATCCCACGCCGCCTGCACCAGTGCGTCTAAATGCTCGCCCGTCACGGCGAAATCATCACGCAGCGAGCGATGCGAGGCATTGAGTAACTGCCCAAACGTCGCAATATCACCCGATGTGAGCGCGCTCACCGCTTGTAAAGTACGCTGATTGTCGCCAATCACATGGCGCGCGCGTTGGCGAGCCAGATCATTTTGAATAACGTGTTCGTGTTGCGCCAATTGCTCCACGGTCAATTCACACAGCGCCTTGATCGGAACCACGGTTTGCAGATCGGCCAATGCCGCTTCGCACTCGGCGCGGCGCTCGTTGTATTTCGAGTCGGCCAATTCGCGGCGCTTATTCGTATTGGCAATCAGCAAGGTATATTGCTCACCCAACTGCACCGGCACGGTTTGATAGTCCAGCGTCGCGGTGTTCAATAATAAGGCATGATCGGCACGCCCCATACCCGAGGCAAATTGATCCATGATGCCGCAGTTCATGCCGTTGAACTGATTTTCCGAGCGTTGCGACAGCAGCACCAATTGCAATTGCGTGCGCTCAAAGCCATACACCTCGCGCAGCAACACCGCCGTCACCAGCTCAATCGACGCGCTGGAGGATAGCCCCGCTCCATTTGGAATATCGCCCGCGAACAGAATATTCAGCCCATGCGCAAACGTCACGCCATCTTGCATCAGCATGGCTAACACGCCAGCGGGATAATTTGCCCAGTGACGTTGTTTATCGAATACCAAATCGTCCAAAGCAAACTCAATCACGCCTGCTTCGGGAAAATTCATTGAAACAACCTGTACCATGCGATCCGCACGCTTGGTAGCCAAGGCGTATGTGCCATTGCCCAACGCGCAGGGAAATACATAACCACCGTTAAAGTCCGTATATTCACCGATCAGATTCACGCGCCCCGGCGCAAACGCCATATAGCTGGAGGCTTGCTTAAAATAATGTTGAAACTGTTGTTTGAGTTCTGTTAAATCCATACTTCCCCCTTAAGTACAAAGGCACGGCGTTTCATCCCTGAAACCCGTGCCCTTTGATTGGTAGCCAGAATACTTCGGCTACTGAAGTGTCATTAGGTTTTCTTCAGATATTTACGGGTATCCAAAGCAACGGCAGAGATGATGATCAAACCTTTGATCACATACTGCCAGTACGGTGATACGCCGGAGAAGTTCAAACCGTAGCTAATCACTTGGAACATCAATACACCGATGACCACGCCGCTGATTTTACCCACACCACCGCTGAACGACACGCCACCGACCACACAGGCTGCGATCGCATCCAACTCGTACATATTCCCTGTATTATTGGTAGCAGAACCAACGCGCGCCGCTTCCAAAGTACCGGCAAAACCATACAAAGCACCGGCCAAGGTATAAACGATCAGCAGCGTTTTGGTGATATTGACACCAGATACCGCTGCCGCTTCTGGATTGCCACCGACCGCAAACAGATTTTTACCAAAACGGGTTTTGTTCCACAGAACCCACATGAAAATAGTCACAATCGTCGCGTAGATCACCAAATACGGCACCATCAAACTACCCAAATGAAAACCGCCTTGAGCAAACTCGGTATAGTGCGCCGCCAAACCACCAATCGGCTGTGCACCCATCGGCTCACGATCCACATACATAGATGACAAACCGTAGATAATAATCATTGAACCCAAAGTGGTAATGAAAGGCGTCACTTTCAGTTTAGCGATCACGACACCATTCAAAAAGCCCAAGAAACCCGTGATGATACAGGCCACGATCAAGGCCACAATGATGTATTGATTCGCCAAAATACTTGGTAAATGCTGATACATGCGGCTCACGTTGTCCGGTGATTGCAACAGTGATGCGGCCACAACTGCGGACAAACCAACCATACGACCTGCGGACAAGTCAGTACCCTGTGTCACAATCAAACCAGCCACGCCCAAAGCAATAATCACGTTGGTCGACGCCTGTGACAAAATATTGGTCAAGTTGACCAGCGACAGGAAGCTCGGATCGTTGTACACAAACACCGCCACCAATAGTAACAAAACGATGGTAATCGCATTGTCCAATAAGAACTGGCCTATCGACTTGGCTGTTAACGCTTTACTCATTTTTTTCTCCTAAAATACTCTTGCGATTACAAGTATTTGGCCGATAAAGCCATAATTTCTTCTTGCGTGGTTTCTGCGGTATTGACGATACCGGCAACGCGGCCATTACTCATGACCAAAATACGATCCGTCACACCGAGCAACTCCGGCATTTCGGACGAGATCATGATGATGCCCTTGTCTTTATTCGCCAAATCAATCATCAACTGGTAAATCTCGTATTTCGCACCCACGTCAATCCCGCGCGTCGGCTCATCCAGCATCAATACTTCTGGACCGGTCAACAGCCAGCGACCCAAAATCACTTTTTGCTGATTACCACCGGACAATGTACCGATTTGCGTTTTTTGATTCGGGGTTTTCACGCGCATCGAGTCGATCACCCATTTGGTGTCTTTACCACGCTGTTTATCGCTCAAAATACCAAACTTCACGTAGTGCCCCATATTGGCAATGGTGGAGTTGAAGTTGATATCCAGCATACTGAAAATACCGGTTTGACGACGCTCTTCCGTCACCAAGGCAAAACCATTCTCGGTGGCCGCGCGGCTGTCGCGATTGCGGATTTTCTTGCCATGTAACAATATTTCACCCGACTTGATGGGACGCAGACCGAATAGGGTCTCAACGATTTCCGTGCGTTTGGAACCAACCAGACCGGCCACGCCCAAAATCTCGCCTTTGTGCAAGTTAAACGTGACATCTTGGATCGAAGGTTGATTCAATGCAGTCAAACCTTTGATTTCAAGAATCGTTTCCGCCGGTTTATTGGTTTTCGGTGGGAAACGGTGCGTCAAATCACGACCAACCATTAGGCTAATGATTTTATCGGTGGTCAGGTTTTCGGCGCGCTCTGTCGCGACCCACTGACCATCACGCATCACCGTCACATCATCAGCAATTTTCAGAATCTCTTCCATTTTGTGCGAAATGTAGACAATGCCCACGCCGCGCTCTTTGAGCGTATCGATAATACGGAATAAATGCGCTACCTCTTTCTCGGTCAACGAGGAAGTCGGCTCATCCAGCACCAATACTTTAGAGTGGTACGATACCGCTTTGGCAATTTCCACCATCTGCATCGCTGATACCGACAGATCACCGACTTTGGTGTGCGGATCAAGCTGAATATCGAGTGATTTGAAAATTTCTTTGGTGTCTTGGTAGGCTTTCGCTTCGTCTGTGAACAGACCTTTTTTAGGAAAACGTCCCAACCAAATATTGTCAACAATAGATGCCTGACGTACTTGATTAAGCTCTTGGTGCACCATTGCCACGCCTGATTCAAGCGCTTGCTTGGCATTGGTGAATTGAATTTTTTGCCCATCCAACAGTGTTTCACCGGTATCGGGATGGTAAATACCGAACAAACATTTCATCAGCGTGGATTTGCCCGCGCCATTTTCACCCATAAGTGCATGAACCGTACCCGAGCGAACATTCAGATGCACATCATCCAGTGCTTTAACCCCCGGAAAGCTTTTTGAAATGCCCTGCATGGACAACAAATACTTGGGGTTTTGATTGCTGTGGGCATTTTCAGAAACAGCCATAGTCCCTCCGACTTTTGTACTTATGAAAGTTGCGGCGGTGTTAGAGCATCGACCGCAACTTCTTTTGTATCACATGAAACAAAACGATGTCACTTTGCAATGACATCGTTTGTGGTTTCAATTATTTGTAAGCGTCTTCGCCGACTTGCAAATTGTCTTTGGTAACGATCACATATGGTACGCGAACTGCTTTACCATCGAGTTTCCAAGAAGTGCCTGCCAATGGGTCTTTGCCAGTTGCAGCATTCAAAGCCAAATCAAACGTCGCTTTACCTTGGTTTTTCGCGTCGTTCAAGACAGTACCAACCATTTCGCCAGATTTGATTTTAGCCAATGCGTCAGGAATCGCGTCCACACCCACTACAGGCATGAATTTGTCGGCTTTGAAGTAACCTTTGGCTTGCAATGAGTTGATCGCGCCCATTGCCATACCGTCATTATTTGCCACTACGAATTCGATTTTATCGCCGTGTTTGGCTTGCCATGCGTCCATCAAGTTGTTGGCTTTAGCAGTGTCCCACATTGCAGTTTGCAATTCGAGTACTTCAACTTCGATACCTGCTTTTTTCAACTCTTCTTGCATGAACGTGGTACGCGCTTCTGCATCTGGGTGGCCTGGCTCACCTTTCAAAATAACCATTTGAATTTTGCCATCTTTATTTTTGTCCCATTTGGCTTTGTTGGCAGCCCATTCTTTGGCAATCAACTGGCCTTGCAAAATGCCTGACTCTTCAGATTTGGTACCAACGTACCAGCATTTGTCGCACGCAGCCAAAACGTCTGCTTTAGGTTCTTTGTTAAAGAACACCACTGGCAAGTTTGCTGTTTTTGCTTTGCTGATGACAGTTGCCGCTGCTTGCGGATCAACCAAGTTAATTGCCAATGATTTCGCGCCTTTTGCGATCATGGTGTCAACTTGGTTATTTTGTTTCGCTTGGTCGTTTTGTGAGTCGTTCATAGACAAAGTGGCTTTGCCTGCTGATACGGTTTCAATCGCACGACGAACGAATGACATGAAGTTGTCATCGTATTTGTAAATAGTCACACCGATCATCGGTGTAGCCGCCGCAGGTGCTGCGCCCGCTGCAGGAGCAGCATCAGCCGGTTTGGTCTCTGCCTGCTTACCGCCGCAAGCCATCATGGTTACTGCACTTGCAACTGCTAAACCCAGGGTCAATAGTTTTTTCATTGTACATTCTCCAAAAAATTACGCGCTCTGCGCGGACGTGCCGATTGCTTCGGTCATAATCGCCGAAAGGTGCAAACAGGCCAAAAAAGTGATGATTTTGCACTCATTTGTACTGCTTTAACCATCCAGTGCGAGTTATTGTACTCTCAGTTTTTCAAAAATGTAACCGGTTTATGACACAATATCTCAAAAAATTTGTCGAATATTTGCAGAAATTGTGAATTTCTTTAAAAATATTTTCGGAAATTCAATTAACCAACTGATTTTATTAATTATTTTTATTTGAGCAAGAACATTTATACAACATATTGCCACGCATAATCAGGTATCTGCGTGCGCGCCTCCGAGCAAAGCGCCCTTTCTTTAGTTATTTTCACTGAGTTCTTCGCGCTGATCGGTGCTGCCACAGCCACAACCATCATGCCCCATTATTTTTTTAATTTCGACAGCCGATGCCGGTTGGCTCAGATCCGCATTGGTCGATTCGATGAAATAGGTCAACGCATAATCCATCGTTCCAGCGTGAATCCGCAGCCACGCCCCCAGCTCTTTGGCCAAAACATAGGCGTATTGCGTATCGCCATTCACCACACAATCGCGCACCTGCTTCATCACGCCAAATACTTGACTGTGCTCGCTGATGTGGCAACCGGCGGCGGGAAAACTCAAACGCGCCATCCAACCCTCTTCCAAATCAAAATGCGCGCGCGTATGTGCGATGCACTCATCTAAAACGCCCAACAACTCGGACTCAGAAGCCATTGCCAAACGATTGAGCAACTCGGTCATTCCGTGGTGAACCTCATCCAATTGCGCATTGCCGAGCACCATTTCGTCATCCCACTCAATCACTGGCTGATCGGATTGCGTGGTCAAAGTCAACTCATCTTTCGCTTCATGATTCATCGTTTTTCATCCTAATCTTTTAAATTTGACCCAACGATCGCTCGATTGAGCCGATCGCGTACCGCATACCACGCGTCATGTTCAGGCAAACGCTCGACCACAATGCGCGATGCGTGCAAAGCATCCAACTCACGCAAGGCATGGTACAAACCGCGCGCATAGCCTACCGCGTCATCGGGCAAACACAGCGCTTGCGAATACGCCGAAACATCCAAATCCGCCGAGTGATGCAACAACACGCATTCGGATAACGCATCATCAGACAGTTCACCCAGCCAAACCAGTGGCGTACTCGGTGCATAATGCGCCAATAGACTGCCCGATACACGCGGCGTATTTGCATGATTCGCACTATTCGCGTGTTGTGGTAGCAACGGCACAACGCCCGTGACGCGCTCAATATCCTGCGGTGTCACATGACCAAAGCGCAAAATTCGCGGTACGCCCGTGGTTAAATCCACAATCGTTGACTCAATCCCAATCACCGACGCATCACCATCCAACACCCAAACCGCGTCATCAAACTCCGCTCGTACATGCTCGGCTCGGGTCGGACTGACGCGCCCAAAGCGATTCGCCGATGGCGCGGCGACACCCACATTTTTTGAATTTTTCAGTACAGCCAACTGCACCAATACATCTTGAAACAAGGCATGATTCGGCGAGCGCAACGCAATCGTGTCTTGACCGCCCGTCACCACATCATTGATCTGTGGATTTTTAGGCAAAACCAAAGTCAAAGGCCCGGGGAAAAACGCCGCCATCAGCGCGCGCGTCAAACGCCACATTTCATCGCTCATGCTCGTGGCATTGATCCAATAGCCAATATCCGCATCCGCTGCGATATGTGTAATCAAAGGATGGCTACTCGGGCGATTTTTGATCGTGAAAATTTGCCGCACCGCATCAAGATTCGCAGCATCAGCCGCCAAGCCGTATACCGTCTCGGTGGGTAAGCCAATCACCTCGCCTGCGGCTAATTTTTCTGCAGCCAGCGCTATTTCAAAATCAATTTTACAACGTCTCATCTGTGTCAAAACACCTTCTAAATGACGTTTTACCTCAATATCTTGGATGTGTAAAACCGTCAAACCCAATGCACGAAAATAATCATCACGCTGCGCATCATAAGTCATTTTACGGTCATGTGACTCACCGTCGATTTCAACCACCAAACGAATGGCGTGACAATAAAAATCGACGATGTAATTGCCAATAATGCGTTGACGATCAAAATCCAAACCATCCAATTGCTTGCGCTTAAGCGCATTCCACAACAACACCTCAGACAAATTACCCGCTTGACGCAACGCACGAGCTTTGGCTTTCAGCTCAGGGTTATAAGGAAGCTGTGCTAATTTACGAATCGGATACATGATATCTTAATGGTCATATTCGAATATTCATTAGAGAGCTACCCCGTCAGACTGCGTCTGCCACCCCTTCTAAAGAAGGGGAATCTGATGGTGCTGAATTGAGTGACAAGTTATTTGTAAGTGAACGGGCATCATTTGCGAGACCATTATTTTCTTAATCTATAGATTTTCGGAGCGGTATTTACAGTTTTGGATTTATGCTTAGAGACCAAAACATTGATTTTGAGCATAGTCAAGGATGAAAAATTCACGGCAAAGTCGCTTAGTCCTTAATTATACGAAAAATCAATGAAAAATTATTGAAGCATAAGATTTAGCTATTCAAAACCAAAAAATGCAAACAACGCAACGTTTTCCTACACTTAATCAAATATTTTCTTAACCAAATTAATATGCGGTGAGTTTAATGAAAGTGACTTGTTGTCCTCAATACACATGATGCTTCGGCTCATTCCCCTTCTTTAGAAGGGGTGGCAGACGCAGTCTGACGGGGTAGTCATTTGCCCTCATCAATCTCCAACACCACCCTGCAACCCCAATGCTTGCATAGCCAACTCACATCGTTCAACCACAGCCTCCATGCGTTTACCCACGAAATTCACATGCCCCATTTTCCGCGCGCGACGCGGTTCGGCTTTACCATACAAATGCACAAAGCTGTCGACGTTCGCCAAAACGCCTGCCCAGTCAGGATTGCGTTGTACGCCCTGCGCATCGAACCACACATCACCCAAAATATTCAACATCACACTTGGGCTGTGCTGAAAGGTCGCCCCTAACGGCAAGCCCGCCAACGCACGCACTTGCTGCTCAAACTGGCTGGTCAAGCACGCATTTTGCGTGTAATGCCCTGAGTTGTGCGGGCGCGGCGCCATTTCGTTCGCAACCAGCGAGCCGTCTTGCAAGATAAAAAACTCCACGCACAATACGCCGACATAACCCATCGCTTCAGCGATTTTCTGCGCGGCTTGTTGTGCCGTGGCAGTCAATTCATCAGAAGCACTCGGCGCGGGTACGGTGGAGGTATGCAAAATCCCATCACGATGCACATTCTGTGCCAAGGCATAATGCGCCACATCGCCATCCCAACCACGAGCCAATAACGCCGAAACTTCAAACGCCAAAGGCAAACGCTGCTCCAACACACAGGGAACGTTTTTCAAACTCGCCCACGCAGCGGACAAATCATCCGCCGTTTTAATTGAAATTTGACCTTTACCGTCATAGCCCAGACGCGCAGTTTTCAAAATCGCGGGGAATAACTCAGTACGCGCTTGCGCAGCAGCCAATTCAGCTGCATCACGGATCACCGCGTACGGCGCAACGGCCACGCCACCTTTTTGTAAAAACTCTTTTTCCACAATCCGATCCTGCGCAATCGCCACGGCATCACCCGAAGGCGCAACAGGGACGGATCGACCCAGCGTGCGCAAAACATCCGCAGGTACATTCTCAAACTCGGTTGTCACCGCTGCGCAATGGGCCGCCAATTCAGCCAAAGCCGCCGCATCATCGTATGCCGCACAAATATGATGGTTCGCCAATTGTCCTGCCGGACTGTCGGTGTCAGGGTCTAACACCCAAACCGCATAGCCCATCGCCTGCGCAGCCTGCGCAAACATACGCCCGAGCTGACCGCCGCCAAGTACGCCGAGTGTTGCCGGCGGTAGAATTGCTTGTGTTAATAGATTCATCATATGATTCATTCAAAAGACCGCTCAATCTCAGTTACTGCTCTAATCATTACGTACCGCTGTTCGAAATACATTCCATCAACTCCCCTCGCCCGCTTGCGGGAGAGGGGCTGGGGGAGAGGGATTATTCGTTGGCATCAAACTTAACCGTATCGATTCCAGAACAGCTTCAATATTCATTAAAACATCATTATTCCAAAATCTTAAAACTTTAAACCCTTGCTTTTCCAAACATCGGGTGCGTTCAATATCCGATTCTTCATTATGCTGTCCGCCATCAATTTCAATGATTAAGTTCATTTCTTTTGCCACGAAATCCACAATGCACGCACCCATTGGTACCTGACGTTTAAATTTTACACCGCACAGTCTTTTTGCCCGTAGGTAATACCACATTTTTGCTTCGGCATCAGTAGGCATATGCCGCATATTTTTTGCAAATATTCGAAGGCGTTCTTTTTGACAAATGTCTCTTTGCATTGAAACCCCTCTCCCCTAACCCCTCTCCCGCTCGCGGACGAGGGGAACGCACCGATAAGTTGCTTACAAAATAGTACTTAAAGAGTAAAAAGCCATAAATTTTACGCCAACACCATCCCCGCCGCGTGCTCGTATTGCTTCGCACGAAAATCGGTGAGTTTTTGCGCCAGCACCGCGTCGGTCATGGCCAGATTGGCAATCGCGTGTAGCGCCGCATTCGCCGCGCCTGCTTCGCCAATGGCAAAGGTTGCGACAGGCACGCCTTTAGGCATTTGCACAATCGAGTAGAGGGAGTCTTGCCCACTCAAATATTTGCTCGGTACAGGCACGCCAAACACCGGCACGATGGTTTTCGCCGCCAGCATCCCGGGCAAATGTGCCGCACCGCCCGCTCCGGCAATGATGGCGCGAATACCGCGTGCTTGTGCTTGTTCCGCATAGTCAAACATGTCATCAGGCATACGGTGCGCGGAGACGACCTTGGCTTCATACGCCACGCCGAATTGTTCGAGCATGTCGGCGGCTTGTTTCATAATCGGCCAATCGGAGTTACTGCCCATGAGAATGCCAATAATTGGGGTTGTATTCATGATATTCCTGTCATATCGGTGCGCGGCGCGCAAAGTCTACAAACTGGATTCCCGCTTCAGCAGGAATGACGGCAAAAATGATGGCGCTCGATTTACGCCGATAAGTCATTACCCGTGATTTTGACTAAGGCTTCGCGGTATTTCGCTGCGGTAGCATCAATCACATCCTGCGGCAAAGTCGGCGCAGGCGGCGTTTTGTTCCAATCCAGCGTTTCGAGGTAATCGCGCACATATTGCTTGTCATAGCTTGGCGGTGAAATGCCCACTTGATATTCGTCCGCCGGCCAGTAGCGTGATGAATCTGCCGTCAATACTTCGTCCATGACGTGTAGCACACCGTTTTTGTCCAGACCAAATTCAAATTTGGTATCAGCGATGATGATGCCTTTGCTCGCGGCATAGTCGGCGGCGCGCTGATAAAGTGCGAAACTCACGTCGCGAATTTGTGCGGCAAGCGCCGCGCCAATGCGTGCTTCGACTTCGGCAAAGCTGATGTTTTCGTCATGTTCGCCCACATCGGCTTTCGCGGCGGGTGTGAATAATGGTTGCGGCAGTTTCTCGGCCAATTGCAAACCCGCCGGCAATTCGATGCTGCAAACTTTGCCGGTGGCTTGGTAATCTTTCCAACCCGTACCAATGATGTAGCCACGCACAACGGCTTCGACCAAAATCGGTTTGAGGCGTTTGACCACGACCGAGCGACCTTTGACCTGCGCGACTTCATCCGGCGCTACGACTGTCGTTGGATCAATGCCAGTCAAGTGATTCGGTACGACGTCGTGTAACTGTGCGAACCAGAAGTTGCTCATTTGATTAAGGACTTTGCCTTTATTCGGAATCGGTTCGTTCATCACGACGTCAAAGGCAGACAGGCGATCCGTGGTAATCATCAGCAGGTGATCGTCATCGATGATGTAGGTGTCGCGAACTTTGCCTTTGGCCAATAATGGCAGGGATTTAATTGAGGTGGCATACAGTGCGTTGGCTGTCATGATGCTCTTTCAAAAGTGGGGATATGCAATGGAAAACGCCCAATGAGATACGACTCATTGGGCGAACCCATGATCGAAAATTTCGATCCGTATTTTACCGTAAACTCAAGGATTTAGCGATTAAATTCGCCATACCCCCAGCGTTGACGTGTCTTTACAGCACATCCACAGCGTTCAATTCTTTGAACGCTTTCATCAAGCGTTCTACCATCGACTCGCTGCCTTTACGCAACCAAACGCGCGGGTCGTAGTATTTTTTGTTCGGCTTGTCTTCGCCTTCGGGATTGCCCAACTGACCTTGCAAATAGGCTTCTTTGTCCTTGTAGTAGTTCAAGATGCCTTCCCAGTTCGCCCATTGCGTGTCGGTGTCAATATTCATTTTGATGACGCCGTAACCAACCGCCTCTTTGATTTCTTCCGGCGTTGAACCAGAGCCGCCGTGGAATACAAAATCCAATGATTTAGCAGGCAAGCCGAATTTTTCAGACACATATTTTTGTGAATTGTCCAAAATTTTCGGGGTCAATTGCACGTTACCCGGTTTGTACACGCCGTGTACGTTACCAAATGAAGCGGCGATGGTGAAGCGCGGGCTGATTTTGCTCAAACGTTCATAGGCATAAGCCACATCTTCAGGCTGGGTGTACAGTGCCGATGAGTCCATGCCCGTGTTGTCCACGCCGTCTTCTTCACCGCCGGTACAGCCGAGTTCGATTTCCAACGTCATGCCCATTTTGTCCATGCGTTTGAGGTATTGTTCGCAGATTTCGATGTTTTCTTCGAGTGATTCTTCGGACAAATCCAGCATGTGCGATGAAAACAGCGGTTTGCCAGTTTCAGCATAGAATTTTTCACCTGCGTCGAGCAAGCCATCAATCCACGGCAACAGTTTTTTCGCCGCGTGATCGGTGTGCACAATCACTGGCACGCCATAGGCTGCGGCTACGGCGTGAACGTATTTCGCACCCGCGATCGCGCCGAGAATGGCCGCTTGTTGACCTTCGAGTTTCAAGCCTTTACCGGCAAAATACGACGCGCCACCGTTCGAGAACTGCACGATCACCGGCGCTTTGGCCTTCATCGCCGCTTCGAGTACAGAATTGACGGTGTCGGTATTGACACAGTTGACCGCTGGCAAAGCGTAATTGCCCTCTTTGGCCAAGGCAAAAATCTTCTGTACGTCGTCGCCTGTCGCCACGCCCGCTTGAACAACTTCCAATATTTTGGTCATGAGATACTCCTAAAATAGAAAAATGGGTATGAAAAAGCCCCTCAACCGCGCGGGTCGAAGGGCAATGTGCTTATGCTTTGGCTTCCAAAGCCGCTACCGCAGGCAATTTTTTGCCTTCCAAAAATTCGAGGAACGCGCCGCCACCAGTCGAAATATAGCTGACCTTATCCGCGATATCGTATTTGGCAATGGCCACCAAGGTGTCGCCGCCACCCGCGATGGAGAATGCGTCTGACTCTGCGATTGCGTGTGCCAATACTTTCGTACCGTTGCCGAATTGGTCAAATTCAAACACGCCCACAGGACCATTCCAGACGATGGTTCCGGCTGATTTGAGTTGCGCGGCGATCACGGCGGCGGTTTCAGGCCCGATGTCCAAAATCATATCGTCTTCGGCGACATCGGTGGCTTTTTTCACGGTGGCTGCCGCGTCTTTCGAGAATTCTTTGGCAACGACCACGTCTGTCGGAATCGGTACGGTTGCACCACGAGCAGACATTTTGGCAATGATGCGTTTCGCGTCTTCAACCAAATCCGCTTCAACCAAGGATTTACCAATTGGCAAACCAGCGGCGAGCATAAAGGTATTGGCAATGCCGCCACCGACGATCAATTGATCCACTTTATCAGCCAAGCTTTCTAAAATCGTCAGTTTGGTCGATACTTTGGAACCAGCGACAATCGCGGCCAATGGTTTTTTCGGTGCGTGCAATGCTTTGCCCAAAGCATCCAATTCCGCCGCAAGCAATGGACCCGCCACGGCAACCGGCGCAAAACGCGCGATACCATGCGTGGTCGCCTCAGCGCGGTGTGCCGTACCGAATGCGTCATTCACATACACATCGCACAGCTTGGCCATTTTTTGCGCTAATTCTTCGTTATCTTTTTTCTCGCCTTTGTTGCAACGGCAGTTTTCCAAAACCACCACTTCGCCCACATTCGCGGTCACGCCATCGACCCAATTGGCTTGCAAATGAACAGGGACAGAGCCGCCGAGCAATTCACTGATGCGTTCCGCCACAGGTTTGAGTGAGTCTTTTTCGGTCAATTCGCCTTCGGTCGGACGCCCCAAGTGTGATGTCACCATCACGGCTGCGCCCGCATCCAAAGCCATTTGGATGGCCGGAATCGACGCGCGAATGCGCGTGTCGTCAGAAATTTTTCCCGCATCGTTAAAAGGGACGTTTAAATCCGCGCGAATGAATACGCGTTTACCGTTCAGAGCATTTTGTTCAACCAACTGCGCCAGTGTTTTTACTGTCATTGCCTTCTCCTTAAAAGATCATACGGGTCATACGAGCGGTTTTTGACTCAACAGTCAGTTACCCGCTCAATCACCCCATATTATACCCCTTAAGGGAACCTGCTAAATAGAAATTTGCCCTTCTGTGTAATCGAATACACACTGTATATACGAATCAGAAAAAAGTTCTATTTATCGCTCAAAAACAGCAATCGATTCCACATGCGCGGTGTGCGGGAACATATTCACCACGCCCGCACTTTTGAGCGTATAACCGGCGCTATCGACCAAAATCCCTGCGTCGCGCGCCAAACTACCCGGATTACACGACACATAGACAATGCGCTTTGGACGTTCATCTAATGCCAAATCGGCCAAGGCCAAACACAGCGCCTCCGCGCCCTCGCGCGGCGGATCGATCAGATATTTGTCCAATCGCCCTAAACCACGCAAGTCGTCCGCCGTGACCTCAAATAAATTGCGGCAATGGAACTCGGTTTTGTGCGCCAAGCCATTCACCTGCGCATTTTGCAAAGCGCGCTCATTCAACTGCGTGGAGCCTTCGACGCCGACCACATGCGCCGCCTTGGTCGCCAACGGCAGGGTAAAATTACCCAAACCACAGAAAAAATCCGCCACGCGCTCATTGGACTGGACATCCAACAAACGCACGGCGCGCCCGACCAGCACGCGATTGATGTGAAAATTGACCTGCGTGAAATCAGTTGGCCGGTACGGCATACGCACGCCGAACTCAGGCAAATCGTAGTACAGCGCCTCGCGCTGTGGGTAAAACGGGTACACCGTATCTGGCCCTTTGGGCTGGAGCCACACATCCACGCCGTGCGCGTCGGCAAACTCGCGCAAAATAGCTTCGTCCTGCTCGGTGAGTTTTTCCAAATTCCGAAACACCAGCACGGTGTTTTCCTGCCCAACGGCGACCTCAATCTGCGGCATACGCTCACGAATCGATAATTTGCCAATCATTTCGCGCAAAATCGGCAGTAAATCCGAGACATGCTCCGGCAAAATTTGGCATGAAGTCATATCGGTCACATAGCGCGGCTGTTTTTCAAAAAAACCGACCAAAACCGATTCCTTTTTCGCCACATAGCGCGCCGTCAAACGCGCCCGATAGCGGTAATGCCACGTCGGCCCCATGATTGGACGCAAAATGGTCTGTGGCGTCACTTTGCCAATCCGTTCGAGGTTATCCTCCAGCACGCGTTGCTTGATCGCGACTTGCGAGCGTGGGTGAACGTGCTGCATGGCGCAGCCGCCGCACACGCCGAAATACGCACATTTGGCTTGCACACGCGCAGCGGAGGGTTTCAAAACCTCAACCGTCTGCGCCACATCGTAATTTGGCTTGCTGCGGGTGATTTCGGCGCGCACCGTTTCATAGGGCAAAGCACCGGCGATGAACGCGACTTTTTCGTCACGACGCGCAATGCCGCGCCCTTCCATGTCCAAAGACTCTACTTCGTATTCAAAAATTTTTCGCTCGGCGGGCTTGATCAACCCTTGGTCTCGCCTTTTGTGACGCATCTTTTGCAACCTTTTATAAAATTAGCGCGGTGAAAATCACCGCGCATACGATATTCAGGTCATTATTTTAACCGTTCAACCGATAATAGTCGAGACAGACAATCACGCCTGCGGCCGATCAACGCCCAGGCAAAATCCGCATCGGGTCAATCGGTTTGGAGTTTTGGCGCACCTCAAAATACAACTGGGTGCGTGAGGCATCACTGTCACCTTGGTTAGCGATTTTTTGCCCCGCACTCACGCGCTGGCCTTGTCTCACAAACAATTCTTCATTGTTCGCATAAACGCTGCTCCAAGTATCGTTGTGCTTGATCACCACCATATTGCCGTAACCGCGCAGGCTGTTGCCTGAATATATCACCTCACCAGCAGATGCGGCCAACACCGGTGAGCCACGGTCACCGCCAAACACCACACCTTTGGTTAAATTACCGTCAAAATTACGGATGATCGAATTGCTCGATGGCCAGTTCCACGCGACATTATTGGTAATCGCCGTATTGACCTTGATTTCAGGATCGTTGATCGTGGTTTGCGCACGCCCTGGAGTCGGGGTTGGTGTTGGTGCTGTTGCCGTCACCGAACTGGAGCCAGAGGCATTCGGACGCACGCGCAAACGCCAGCCAACCTCCAGATAATTGGGATTGGTCAAATTATTCCAAGCCATCAGATTGGCCACGCTCACGCCATTGGCCCGCGCAATCAGCGACAAGGAGTCGCCCGAACGAACCCGATACATACCTGAGTTATCGGCCTTGCGCGAGGCCGAAGTACCGGATGTCGGCGTGGTGGTACAAGCAGACAGCCCCATGGTTCCGACCACGGCGATCAAAGTCGCTTTCGCGATTAAATTTTGTATGCGCATCATTTCAACTCCTATTTTTGTGTACCCTGAGTACCCTGTAACAACGGCACAAAGTGCACCGCATCCAAAAACTCGTTCTGCCACTCACGCAAAGACATGCGCGTGATGCGAACCAACTGCTGAAATTGTTGTGCGCCGCGCTGATTGACCACCAAAGGAGCCACCAACACGCCGCCCACGCGTAATTGTTCTAATAAATCCTGAGGGATAGCCAAACCGGCTGCCGCCATGACAATCCCATCAAACGAGCCAACCTCCGGCCAACCGATCAAGCCATCACCAAAGCGCAAATTCGGCTCAGAGAGCAAAACGCTTTGCACCTTCGCTAAGTTGACCTGCGCCAAACGATACAACGGCTCAATGCGCTCAATCGAATACAGTTCGCGTACAAAACATGCTAACACGGCAGATTGATAGCCGCAACCTGTCCCTATTTCCAAAATACGATCACAACGCCCGCCGAGCCTGAGCGCACCCTCGCGCAACAAGCCCAACATCCGCGCCACCGTAGACGGATGCGAAATCGTCTGCTCATGACCAATCGGCAACGCATCGTCGTCATACGCGCGCAAATAAAACGCCTCATCGACAAACACATGGCGCGGCACACGCGCCATCGCCGCCAATACCACCTCATCGCTCAGACGCAAACGACGCAAGGCCTCCACCATCTGCGTGCGCGACTTACTCAAAATCTCCGGATGCGCACGCCAATCCGCCGACGTATTGCGCAAAGTCCCCTCGCGCATGATCGAATACAAATGCTCCGTCGGCCTCGGTGCGAACGACATCGGCCTGATCGGCATCGCCTGCCGCCGCGCCTGCGCACTTGACCACGCGCGCTGCACTTCGCTCAAATGCTCGAACTTAGGCTTCTTC
>CAXYYC010000024.1:0-42848 GCA_964293815.1 uncultured Burkholderiaceae bacterium | reverse complement strand
GTTAGTTTAAAGGGTTCTACTTTTAGGTGCTGGCTTTTTTAGGGGGTATTACCTTAAAACTATCGTACTATTACCAAAGAGTGGAGAATGTACCAACGCTCGAAGATAGTGAATATGTTGGTTTGGAAAGCCATCAAGAAGAGAGGGATGGCGGCCGATATGAGCTACTTATTCGCAATTTAAATGATGTATTTGGTGGAAGCTGGGCAATGTTTCGTGTTTGGCGAACAGATGTGGATGAGGAGGAAGACGCTCCTGTGCTGGAGCCTGAAACAAATAATAATACTGATTATGAAAGCTCCGAGGGAAACAAGTCTGGCTATGATGGCTTTCAGGTGGAAGGAGAATTTTGGCGGGATGAATGGATTGAGAACCAAGGCATAAGCAAGCGCGTTAGAGGTGACCTTGATACAAATTTACCTCAATTCATAGTCGAAACAGATAGTACACGCATAGCATCATTTGAGCTAAAAAATGAAGACGTTGGTAGATGGCTGTGGTTTCGTTCAAGTATTGTAAATGAATTATTGGGGCTTCGAGGCTTCTCACTTGAATGGTACACAGCCGAAACTGGTTCCATTAAATCCACGTCCGGTTACTCGGTTCACTTTGGAATAAACTCAGCGGACCTGATAACTGTATATGCCTATGATATCGCCCGTCTCCCGTCATGGGAGCAGTACTTATGGGCGGCTCATAATGTGGTTCCCGAAGGCAAGGTTTCCAGTGAATTGTTAGATTCTCAAGTGAAATCTCAACCTGCATCGACTCTTGCTGCAGAGGAGCTACTTTTCGAAGTTATGCGCTTGCTTGAGAATGGATTTAAGCAAGATTTTAATATTTCTCTTTTCTCTCATGAATTAAGCCGGGAAGAATTTTTCAAGAAAATATCCAGATTCGATAGTAAAGATCAGGCGTCACTGCTAAGGCTGGCAAAAGAAATTGTGCGTGTTTTCTCTGATCGGCTGAATGTCAAAGAATTAAGGAATTTATCAACACATTCAGATAAAGATAAACTTGGCTCAAACAAGTTATTACAAGACGTACTATCCCAGAAAGTTGGTGATGATACTGCTCGAAAGGTCTTTGGCCCAATTATTGGCACTTATGATATGCGAGTAGGCGATGCGCACCCCACAAGTTCAAAGATCGAAGAAGCCTTAAAGCTTGCAGGAATTGACGATGACATTTCGTTTTTAAGACAAGGTCAGCAATTGATTTCCAATGTTGGGCAGTCAATTTGGAGGATTGGTAAGATGATGTTTGAAAAGCCTGAAAAATGATGAGGTTCGCAATTTGGCATAACAAGGCGCTGCAAAGGATGGTAACTCCTCTAATCTCCATTGTCACCGTCGAGTTTGATATTAACTATTCTTCATAAAACTAAAGGCGCACCGTGCGCCTTTTGGATTTAACGATAAACCCGCTCTTTCACCCCATCCGCTGTGGCGATGAGGGCGACGTGTGCGGGTTGTTGGGCGAAAATACCGACCGTGAGGACGCCCGGAATTAGGGTGAGTTCGCGTTCGAGCGCGAGCGGGTCGGTAATCTGTAAACCGTGTACATCGAGAATGTGACAGCCGTTGTCGGTGACAATCGGCGCGTCGTCTTTGACACGCCAAATCGGTAGGCCGCCCATCGCCGCCAAGCGTCGCGCGACGGCTTCGCGCGCGAGCGGGACGATTTCAACCGGTAGGGGGAATTTGCCCAGTACATCAACTTCTTTACTCGCGTCGGCGATGCAGATGAATTTCTGTGCGACCGAGGCGCAGATTTTTTCGCGGGTGTGGGCTGCGCCACCGCCTTTGATCATGTAGCCGCGTGGGTCGATTTCGTCTGCGCCGTCAATGTAGACAGGGACTTCACGCACTTCGTTGACGTCAAATACTTTGATGCCGTAGCTTGCCAAACGTTCGGCGGTGCGGTTGGAGCTGGCAATCGCACCGATGATGTTGTCCTTAATTTTAGCCAGTTCGTCGATGAATAGGTCGGCGGTGGAGCCGGTGCCGACGCCGATGATGGCGTTGTGTGGGACGTATTCGATGGCTTTTTGCGCGACGAGTTGTTTGAGTTCGTTTTGGTTCATGATGTCAGAGTGGAGTTAAAAATTGAGCGCAATTTTAGCACCAAAGGTGGTTTGTCCGCGTTTATTTTGGGGTGATGCTGCCGAGTATCCGTGTGCTGCGCGCGCCTGTGGCGGCGGGTAAATTACCGCTTTGTGCGGTCATGGTGCGGTAGGCGAGCCATGCGAATGCGGCGCCATCAACGCTGATCGGGTGAATGCCGTAGTGCTCGGAGTCGGTGACGTCGCACGATAGGTGCGCGCGCAAGGCGTCCATCAGGTAGGCGTTGTATGCGCCGCCACCGGCGACGATGACTTCGTCGCAATGCGGGCTGGCGTTGCGGATGGCGTTGGTCGCACTGCGTGCGGTGAGTTCGAGTAATGTGGCTTGCACATCGGCGGGTTCAAGTGTGTCGCATTGCGCCAGTTTCGCCTCCAACCAGTTGAGGTCAAAATGTTCGCGTCCAGTGCTTTTTGGGTATGTTTGTGCGAAATAGGGGTCGGCAAGCAGTGCGTTGAGTAATTCGGCTTGGACTTTGCCCAGCGCAGCCCATTCGCCGTTACAGTCGTAGTTCACATGCTGGTGACGCGCAATCCATGCGTCCATCAGTGCATTGCCCGGGCCGGTGTCAAAGCCAAAGGTGTCGGTGTCAATATTGAGCACGCTGATGTTGGCAAAGCCGCCGATATTCAGCACCACGCGGTTTTTCTGCGGGCTGCGCCACAGCGTGTCGTGAAACGCGGGAGCCAGCGGTGCGCCTTGTCCACCTGCGGCAATATCGCGTGCGCGGAAATCAGACACGACGGTGATTTGGGCCTGTTCGGCGATGCGCGCGGGTTGGTTCAGTTGCACCGAAAAGCCCAACTCGGGGCGGTGGCGAATCGTCTGGCCATGCACGCCGACAGCGGTAATTTGCTCGGCGCCGAGTTTGAGCTTATCCAGCAGACCTTGAATGCTGTTGACATACACATCGGTCAAACGCAACGCGACCAATTGCGCCTCATGCAATTCGTTGGTTGAGGGATTTTGCAAGCGCAAGCAGGCCGCGCGCAGATCGGGTTCAAACGTCACGCTGTGCGTGTCCAAAACGTTGTAATCCACTCGTTTGAACTGCTTGGTGACTGCTAAAGCGACTGCATCCGAGCCATCCAAGCTCGTACCGGATGTCACACCGATGTAGATTTGGGTGTTTTTTGTCGTGCTCATTGCCGTTTCCTCCGTTGCATTTATTGTACCAGCGATGCGCTGGCTGGACGCAATTGGCGAGGCATTTTGAGACGCAAGTTGGTACAATAACGCCTTTCAAATCAATCATGAACAGGTTTCAAATGACTGAGCAAACGCTTTCTGCAACGGATAATACGCCACCCCAATACCCCATCACCGACGCGGTTCAGCACGCGCTCGCCGTGACCAAACGTGGCTGCGATGAACTACTGGTGGAAACTGAGTGGGTGCAAAAATTGGCGCGCAGCGCGGCGACCGGTGTGCCGTTGCGCATCAAGTTGGGCTTGGATCCGACTGCGCCGGACATTCATTTGGGACATACGGTGGTGCTGAATAAATTGCGTCAATTGCAGGATTTAGGGCACACCGTGATTTTCTTGATTGGCGATTTTACCTCTATGATTGGCGATCCGTCGGGGCGCAATGCGACGCGTCCGCCGCTGACGCGCGAGCAGATCGAGGCGAATGCGAAGACGTATTATGAGCAAGCCAGCTTGATTTTGGATAAAGATAAAACTGAAATCCGCTACAACTCCGAATGGTGCGATCCTCTGGGCGCGCGTGGCATGATTCAGCTCGCTTCGCGCTACACCGTCGCGCGGATGCTGGAGCGTGAGGATTTCACCAAACGTTACAAAGGCGGCGTGCCGATTTCCGTACACGAATTTTTATACCCATTGATGCAGGGCTACGACTCGGTGGCGCTCAAATCCGACATCGAACTGGGTGGAACGGATCAAAAATTCAACCTGCTCGTCGGGCGCGAATTGCAAAAAGAATACGGTCAAGAGCCGCAATGTATCCTCACCATGCCGCTGCTCGTCGGCTTGGACGGTGTGGACAAAATGTCCAAATCGAAAAACAACTACATCGGCATTACCGAGGCGCCGAATGAGATGTTTGGCAAAGTCATGAGCATTTCCGACGACATGATGTGGACATGGTACGAGCTGCTGTCGTTTGTCTCAATCGAACAAATTGCGCAATACAAACAAGAAGTTGCCGACGGACGCAATCCGCGCGACATTAAAGTATTGCTCGCGCAGGAAATCGTCGCACGTTTTCACAATCAGCAAGCCGCAGAAGACGCATTGGCTGCATTTAACCACCGCGCCAAAGGCGGCATTCCCGATGACATTGAAAGCGTGACGGTTGAAGTGGATGCCGAAGGTATGCCGTTGGGTGCGTTGCTCAAAGCGGCGGGTCTCGTTGCCAGCTCATCCGAAGGCAATCGCGCGATTGACCAAGGCGGCTGTAAAATCGACGGGGAAACGGTGAAAGACAAACAACTGCGTTTGCCTGCGGGCGAATATGTGATTCAGGTTGGCAAACGACGATTTGCCAAAGTGACCGTGGTGCATCATTAATCATGATCGCACTGATTCAACGCGTCAAACGCGCCTCCGTCACCGTTGAGGAGCGCATCACGGGGCAAATTGACCAAGGTCTTTTGGTCTTGCTGTGTGCGGAAAAAAACGATACACCGCTGATTGGCGAGAAATTACTGAAAAAGGTATTGGCGTATCGGGTTTTTTCGGATGACGCGGGCAAGATGAATCGCTCGGTGCAGAATCTCGATGGCAACGGCGCACATGGTGGCTTGCTGATCGTATCTCAGTTCACCTTGGCAGCGGACACGAATAGCGGCACACGCGCGAGTTTCACGCCTGCCGCATCACCGGATTTGGCGAAATCTTTGTATGAGGATTGGGTAACGCAGGCCAAAAAAGCCCACAGCGTTGTGCAAACCGGCGAATTTGCCGCGGATATGCAGGTATCGTTGGTGAACGATGGGCCGGTGACGTTTTGGTTGCAGGTCAAGCCGGAGTAATCGGTGTTTCGTTGTCAAAAAAGCGTTCGACTTCTCGAACGCTCAGACTGCTGACAAACCTCCAGTTTTGAAATTCAGCACAAAATATAAGAAAAACGACGTCATACCCACGCACGCGGGTATCCAAAAATTCAAATAAAAACAATTAGTTAGATTAACGACATAGATTCCCGCTAAAACCATGCGGGAATGACGGAGTTCTATTTAAGCAAAAGTGCTACTTTGTCAGCAGCCTCCTCGAACGCTTTTTTATGGATGGCGCTCAGATTTTTTAAACCTTGCCACTGATTTTCATGAACCACCAGCGCAGGCCGACAAAAAGAAAACGCCAGTCGTTGAAGAACTCGGGTTTTTTGCCTTCAAAGGCATGGCCGATGAATTGAAAAATCCAGCCGACGATAAATAGCGCCACGCCAGTACGCCACAGCGATGGCATAAAAATTGAGAGGATGAGTAACACCACGGACAGCGCAACCAACGGTATGCCGAAGGTATGCGTCAGGCGATTCATCGGGTGTTGATGGCTTTGTTCGTATTGGGCGATCCAGTCGGACCACGGGCGGTTAAAGTACATATTGCCTCCTATCCTCTATAGAGTGTTGTATGTCTATGCTATAGGGTGTGCGTGGCGGATGCAAGTATTTATTTGACGAGCTTGAGGCTGGACTGTTTGACTTGCAGCGTGCCTTGCAAAATGAGTTTTTTGTAAGGACGCGTTGGGGTTTCGATGCGCTGAAACAGCAGGTCAATGGCTGAGCGGCCAATTTCTTCGGTGGGCTGGCTGATGATGGTCAGCGGCGGTTCGACCACATTGCCCCAAGTGGTTTCGTCAAAGCCAACCAGTGCGATGTCTTGCGGAATACGGACATTTTGCGCGCGCAGGGCTTGAAAAGCGCCGACGGTTATGAGGTTGTTACTGGTGAAAATGCCGTCTGGTTTGACGCCGCTGTGCAGCAGCTCCAAGGTGCTTTGGTAGCCTTGTTCAATGCGTGGAGCAATAAAGTGCGCGCCGTAGTGCTCCAAGCCTGCGTCTCTGATCGCCTGTTCAAAACCTTCGCGGCGGTCAAAACCGGTGGTACTGGTGTCGCCGAAAAAGCCAACCAAGCGTTGACAACCTTGATCCAATAGGTGTTTGGTCAGGTTGTACGCCGATGCGATGTTGTCCAATAAAACGGTGTCGTAATTCGGGTTGTTATCAACACGTCGGTCAATGATGACGAATGGCATGTGCGCGCGGTAGGGCTTGCGCGATGAGCCGAATTGTTGGGTCGGAGAAAAGATGATGCCAGCGACGTTTTCGTCGTGCATCAGATTCAGATACATGTGCTCTTTTTCGGGATTCTCGTCGGTGTTACAAATGATGATCGAGTAGCCGCGCTCGTAGGCGGCGTCTTCAACTGCGCGCGCGATGGCAGTAAAAAACGGGTTGCGTATATCGGAAACGATTAGCCCAATTTTGGTGCTGGTTTGTGCACGCAGGCTACGCGCGATCAAATTCGGGCGGTAGTTCAGTTCGGCAATGGCACGCAAAACCAACTCACGTTTTTCGTCGGTGATGTAGCCCTTATTGGCAATCACGCGCGATACGGTGGCGGTTGATACTCCGGCGGCTTTAGCGACGTCTTTGATGCTGGCCATACTCGATTTCTGTTTTAAGTAATGATTGGGTATATATAATTTCCTTGTAATTATAAGCGAATGAGTGCCTGCGTGCGATAGAATCCATCGGTTTTTTTACAAAATATTGACTTAATTGATTGAATTTTCGAGTATTTTTTGAGTAACGAGGCGTTTCAGTGCCTAAAGACTTACCTCAATTTCTATGTATATCGTCCAAACGTGTTGTCTAAAATGAAGCGATATGTGGTTGATTCGGATGCTTGTGTAACAATCGTGAAGTTTTTTGATTAAATGTGTTGACAATGTATGTGTAATCGTTTACAGTTTTCTCATGCAGTAGGAGAAATGGTGGTTCATACCGGTCACAATAATGGAGGTGGGTATGTTGGCATTGAATCTGAATCAGGTGCGTCTGAACGCTAAAGCGCAAAATAAGCATGATGCGATTGAGCAGGTGGCGCGGTTATTGGTGGACTCGGGCAATATTGATCCACGGTATATCGAGAGCATGTTTGCGCGGGAGCAGGTGGCCAATACCTATCTGTGCAACGGCATTGCGATTCCGCACGGGATGCCGGAGAATCGCGAATTCATTTTAAACACCGGTATTTCGGTGCTGCAAATCCCTGAAGGTGTTCAATGGAATGATGAGGACACCGTTTATCTGCTGGTCGGTATCGCGGCCAAATCCAACGAACATTTAGACATTTTGCGCAAACTCACGCGCGTGGTCTCCGATGAGGAGGAGGCGCAGCGGCTGGCGCAGACGAGCAATCCGGCGGACATCATTGAGGCATTGACCGGTGCGCGGCCAGAGCCAGCGCCGGCGGCTTCGCTATCCGATTATCCGCTCGCATTTGAAACCACAATTCTTAATCCGACTGGTTTACACGCACGGCCAGCGACCGAATTGGTCAGCTTGGCGAAAAAATTTCAATCCAGCATTCGTCTGCGCTTTGGTGAAGAAATTGCCGACGCGAAAAGTTTGGTGAAATTATTGCAACTGGGTGTGGTCAACGGTGCGCAGATCAAGGTTTCTGCACAAGGTGTGGATGCGGAACAAGCCTTAGCGGAATTGAAATCAGCGATTGAAAGCGGCTTGGGTGAGGGCGACGAGCATGAGGAAGCGCCAGCCGTGGTGCTTGATCGTGAGCGCTTGCTGTGGAAAGCCGAGAGCACAGCGGCGTTTGCCAGCGGTGTTGCCGCATCCGACGGCATTGTGTACGGCCCGATCACTCAGCACACCGCGAAAAAAATCGTGGTGGAGGATGTGGCATCTGACGCAACGTCTGAATTAATCGCGTTTGACGCCGCAGTGGTGAGTGCTCATCAAGCTTTACAAAACAATTATCAAGAGGTGAAAAATCGCCTCGGCTCAAAGCAAGCGGCGATTTTCCTCGCACATGCAGAATTTTTGCAAGACGACGAATTAATTGACAGCACCAAAGTCTTGATTGAACAAAAGCACAGCGCCGCGTGGGCGTGGCAACATGTCATTGACAGCCGCATTGCACAGATTACCAAACTGGATGATGCCGTACTCGCCGCGCGCGCAGTGGATTTGAGCGACGTGGCACAACGGGTTTTGCGTCAGTTGCTGCATATTGATAACGAACCGTTGATGAATGCGCAAGAGCCGTCTGTGCTCGTGGCCGATGATTTAACGCCGTCTGATACCGCGAACCTCGATCCCGATATGATTCTGGGCTTTATCACCGCCAAAGGTGGCCCGACCTCGCATACGGCGATTATTGCACGGGCGATGGGGATTCCGGCGATTGTCGCCGCAGGTGATGCAATTTTAGACATTGCGCCGCGCACGCCGTGTATTTTGGATGGTTTTAATGGCGCGCTGTATTTGAAACCGACGCAGGCAGAAATTGCCAGTGCACAAGCCTTGCACGAAGAAGTTGAGCGTCAATTGAACATCGATTTTGCCGAGCGTTTGACAGCGGCGGTGACCAGCGATGGTCAGCACATAGAGGTGTTTGCCAATGTGAACCGCGTGGCCGATGCCGAGCAGGCGGTGGAATACGGCGCCGAGGGCGTGGGCTTGATGCGCACCGAATTTTTGTTCCTCGAATCGGGCGAAACGCCGAGCGAAGACGAGCAATATCAGGTGTACTGCGATATGGCCAAGGCACTCAAAGGCCGTCCGTTGACCATCCGCACCTTGGATATTGGCGGTGACAAGCAAGTGCCGCATCTGAATCTACCCAAAGAAGATAACTCCTTCCTCGGGATTCGTGGGATTCGTCTGTGCATGGCGCGGCCAGATTTGTTCGAGCCGCAGTTGCGTGCGATTTACCGCGCGGCCAAAGACGTGGGCAATATCCGCGTGATGTTCCCAATGATTAGCACGGTTTCTGAGATTGAACAGGTCATTGCCCAATGCGAAGCCATTCGCGCCGAGCTGAACGCGCCGAAAATCGAATTGGGCATTATGGTAGAAGTACCGTCCACGGCGGTGATGGCCGATCAGTTTGCCAAATTGGTGGACTTCTTCTCAATTGGTACGAACGATTTGACGCAATACACCTTGGCGATGGATCGCGTACACCCGCAGTTGGCCAAACAAGCCGATGCGCTCAATCCAGCGGTGCTGCGCATGATCGATATGACCGTGCGCGCGGCTAAGGCCGAAGGCAAATGGGTCGGCGTGTGTGGCGGTGCGGCCAGCGATGTGCGTGGCGCGGAGATTTTGGCCGGCTTGGGTGTGACCGAACTGAGCATCACCGTGCCGACGATTCCGACCATCAAGGCGCAATTGCGTCGAGTGGCGTTGAGTGACTTACATGCCTTGGCACAAAAAGCCTTGGCCTGTCGAACAGCCGATGAGGTGCGTGCATTATGAATCCAATCTTAAACCAATCCAATCCACTTCAACCAATTCAGCGCACAGGGCGCGTCGGTACGCTGACCACCAATCCGGCGATTGATCAAACCGTGACATTGGATCACTTTGTTTTGGGGAAAGTAAACCGCTGCCACCACATGCGTTTTGATGCAGGTGGTAAAGGTGTGAACGTCGCTTTGCGTTTGGCTGATTATGGTGTGCCAGTGGCGGTGACAGGATTTTTGGGTGAACAAAATACCGCACTGTTTGAGCAAACATTTAGCCGCAAAGGCATTGATGACCGCTTTATTCGTACCGCAGGTGAAACCCGCGTCAATGTGAAAATCATCGATGTGGCCGAGCAGCAAACCAGCGACATCAATGCCGCTGGTGTGAAGCCGAATGATGCAGACGTTCAGGCGCTACTCAAAACGCTGGATGAGATGGCCGAGCAATGTGAGTGGTTTATCCTCGGCGGTCGTTTGCAAGACAGCTTGCCGACGGATTTGTACGCACAGATGGTGACACAGCTCAAAGCCAAAAACTGCCGAGTGATTCTGGATAGCAGTGGTGAAGCATTGCGCTTGGGTTTGCGTGCTGGGCCGGATGTGATTAAGCCGAATATTGATGAGTTGAGCGAATTGGTGGGGAAACCGCTGAGTGGTACGGCGCAGGTCTTGGCAAGTGCGCGCGCCTTGCTCAACGAGCACACGCAGTTGGTGGTGGTCTCGATGGGCGGTGATGGTGCGATGTTTGTCCGTGCTGATGAAGCATTGATTGCGCGGCCGCCGCAGGTTGATATTAAATCCACGGTGGGTGCAGGTGATGCAATGGTCGCGGGTATGGTCGCGGGCTTTTGCCAAAATCTGCCGTTGGGCGAATGCGCCAGCTTGGGTACCGCCTTTTCATTGAGCGCCATCACCAATTTTGTGCGCGATTTACCACCCAAAGATGTGCTGGAGCAGTGGCAGGCGCAGGTTGTGATTCAGCCGCTGATTTGAGTTGTACCAACTGATCCGTCCGTTCATCGGCTGATCGAAATTGAACGAATTATTATCAACGTTGTATCAACGTTTTTTCAAAGGAGAAACATCATGGCAAACATCGTTGCGATTACCTCTTGTCCTACCGGTATTGCACATACTTATATGGCCGCAGAGGGTTTGGAATCGGGAGCGAAAAAACTCGGTCACAAAATCAAGGTGGAAACTCAGGGTTCCGTCGGTGTGGAAAATCAATTGAGCGCGAGCGACATCGAAGCGGCAGACGTGGTGATTATCGCTGCGGATACCAATGTCGATTTGAGCCGTTTTGGCGGTAAAAAAGTGTACTCAACTGGCAGTAAAGCCGCAATTAAAGACGGCGCAGGCTTGATTACCACGGCTTTGGCTTCGTGAGTGTTCGGGCAAGGTTCATCTTATTAAGGAGATCAACATGGCAGCAGAAGGATTAAAAGGTGCGTATAAGCATCTGATGACGGGGGTATCGTATATGCTTCCGTTTGTGGTCGCGGGTGGGTTGTTAATCGCTATTGGCTTTGCCGCGCGCGGGATTTATGCTTACGATCCGGCAATGGCGCTGGATGGCACAAAGATGGAGCCGACCGCATGGACGACGTTCTGGGCAAATGTGTTCACCATCGGTGCAAAAGGTGGTTTTGGCCTGATGGTGGCCGTATTGTCCGGCTTTATCGCCTACTCGATTGCTGATCGTCCGGGTTTGACGCCGGGTATGATCGGTGGGATTTTGGCGGGCATTACCGGCTCTGGCTTTTTGGGCGGGATTATCTCAGGCTTTTTGGCCGGTTATTTCACCAAATGGCTCAACGGTGCGATTAAGCTACCGCGTAATTTGGCGGGGTTGAAACCGGTGCTGATTCTGCCGCTGGTCAGTACGCTGGTGGTCGGTTTGATTATGTTTTACGTCGTTGGCGTGCCGGTGTCTGGTTTGCTCAAAGCCATGACCGCGTGGCTGACCAGTATGCAAACCTCCAGCGCCTTGGTGCTCGGCTTGATTCTCGGCGCGATGATGGCGTTCGATATGGGTGGTCCTGTGAATAAAGCGGCGTATACCTTCGCCGTGGGTTTGCTTGCCAGTCAAGTCTACGCGCCGATGGCGGCTGTGATGGCTGCGGGTATGACCCCGCCGTTGGGTTTGGCATTGGCCTCGTATTTGTTCAAAAACCGTTTTTCGGAAGAAGAACGCAAAGCCGGTAGCGCCGCCGCTGTACTGGGTATCGCATTCGTCACCGAAGGCGCGATTCCGTTTGCCGCGCGTGACCCGATTCGCGTCATTCCATCGCTGATGGTCGGCTCTGCTGTCGCTGGTGCGCTGTCGATGGTGTTTGGTGCGAAATTGCATGTGCCGCACGGTGGTATTTTCGTATTACCAATTCCGAATGCGGTGGATAATTTACTGCCCTACATTGGTGCGATCTTGATCGGTACGGTGGTAACTGCGGCGATGTTGTTTGTGCTGAAAAAGCCGATTGCGCAAGAAGATGCATGAGTAAGCGGTGGATTTCAAGCAAAAGCGTGGCTAAGTGCCACGCTTTTTTATTTGCTGCTTAAATATCGCTTAAAAACTATCGCTAGGTACACGCACCCAGCCTTCCATAATGATGCGGGCAGAACGGCTCATAATCGCTTTGGTCACCGTCCATTCGCCATTGACTTGCTTCGCCTCTGCGCCGACGCGCAGTGTGCCGGACGGATGGCCGAAACGCACCGCCGTGCGCTCACCACCGCCCGCCGCCAGATTCACCAAAGTGCCCGGTACCGCCGCCGCCGTGCCAATCGCCACCGCGCATGTGCCCATCATCGCGTGGTGCAGTTTGCCCATCGACAAGGCGCGCACGAGTAAATCCACGTCGCCTGCCGCGATGGTTTTGCCGCTGGAGGCGGTGTAGGTGGTCGGTGGTGCGACGAAGGCGATTTTCGGCGTGTGCTGGCGGGTGGCGGCTTCTTCAGGGGTTTTAATCAAGCCCATGCGCAATGCGCCCGCGACGCGAATCGCCTCAAAGAATTTCAATTTTTCAGGGTCGGAGTTGATGTCCTCGCGCAATTCCGTACCCGTATAGCCAATGTCCGCCGCGTTGACAAACACCGTCGGAATACCCGCGCTGATCATCGTCGCTTTCAGTGTGCCTATGCCCGGCACGTCCAAATCATCCACCAAATTGCCGGTCGGGAACATCGAACCGCCGTCTTCTGAATCATCCGACGGATCCATGAACTCCAACACGATTTCCGCCGCAGGGAAGGTCACGCCGTCCAGCTCAAAATCGCCCGTTTCCTGCGCCTGACCATTGGTCACAGGGACGTGCGCGATGATGGTTTTTTGAATATTTGCTTGCCAAATGCGCACCACGGCCACGCCGTTTGCGGGAATGCGCGCCGGATCCACCAAGCCCGCGTGAATCGCAAACGCACCGGCGGCGGTGGATAGATTGCCACAATTGCCCGACCAATCGACAAATGGCTTGTCAATCGAAATCTGACCATATAAATAATTCACGTCGTGATCGGGTACATCCGATTTCGACAAAATCACGCATTTGGACGTGCTCGACGTCGCACCGCCCATGCCGTCAATGTGCGCCGCATACGGATCGGGGCTGCCAATCACGCGCATGAATAACTGATCGCGTGCTTTGCCGGGCACTTGGCATGATTCAGGCAAATCCTGCAAACGGAAAAACACACCTTTCGAGGTGCCGCCACGGATATAAGTGGCGGGGATTTTGACTTGAGCGGGGAAAGCAGTAGGAACATTTGACATGATGACCTCCGTGAAATAATGATGCGCTATAGTAGCCCAAATCGCTTACGATTAACCTACAATGGCATGATTCCCCATCATACCTCAATTCAGTCGGATGCCCTTTTATCATGAGCCAGAGAACACATAGCTTTAACTGCATCTTACCGGATGAGCCGCAGATATTGATTTTGGGCAGTTTACCCAGCGTTGCGTCGGTGGGGCAACAGCAATACTACGCGCATCCGCACAACGCTTTTTGGTGCATCATGGAAGCGTTGTTTGCGCAAGGTCAAAGTTTGACTTATGCGCAGCGAATTGAATTATTGAAACAGCATCGAATCGCTTTGTGGGACGTGATCGCCAGTGCGCGGCGCGAGGGCAGCTTGGACAGTACGATTGAGCCGGATAGTGTCGTACCGAATGATATTATTGGCTTGCTCAATACTTTTCCCAGCGTGCACAGCATTTACCTTAATGGTGGCAGCGCAAGCGCATTGTTCAAACGCCACATTGCCAAACAATTGCCCCGAGCGCTCAATGTGATCACTTTGCCCAGTACCAGTCCGGCCAATGCGCGGATGCGATTTGAGGAGAAATTAGCAAAATGGCGAGGTATTCAGCTGAATGCGTTGCCATCATCTGATGGTCAATGACCGAATGGAAAACGGACTGCGATGCAGTCCGTTGTTTTTTTGCGTTACCCCAAAGTAGGTTGACACTTTGGGGCGATGGTTTTACGCATTCCCTTCCAAAAAGTCCTGTGCGAAGCGTTGCAACACACCGCCTGCTTCGTAGATGCTGACTTCTTCAGCGGTATCGAGGCGGCAAGTGACAGGGATGTTCACGGTTTCGCCATTCGCACGATGCACCACGACGGTGAGGTCGGCGCGGGGTTTGCGTTCACCGATCACATCAAAAGTTTCGGTGCCGTCGATACCGTAGGTGTGGCGGTTTTCACCGGCTTTGAATTCGAGTGGCAACACGCCCATGCCGACGAGGTTGGTGCGGTGAATGCGCTCGAAGCCTTCCGCCACAATCGCTTCGACCCCCGCTAAACGCACGCCTTTGGCCGCCCAGTCGCGCGAGGAGCCTTGGCCGTAGTCGGCACCGGCGATGATGATCAGCGGTTGTTTGCGGTTCATATAGGTTTCGATGGCTTCCCACATGCGCATCACTTGGCCTTCGGGTTCGACGCGGGCGAGCGAGCCTTGTTTGACCGTGCCGTCTGGGTTTTTCACCATTTCGTTGAACAGTTTCGGATTGGCAAAGGTAGCGCGTTGCGCGGTGAGGTGATCGCCGCGATGGGTGGCGTAGCTGTTGAAGTCCTCTTCAGGCAGCCCCATTTTGTGCAAATATTCACCTGCCGCGCTGTCCATCATGATGGCGTTGGACGGTGAGAGGTGGTCGGTGGTGATGTTGTCGGGCAATACGGCCAGCGGGCGCATGCCTTTGAGCGTGCGCTCGCCTGCGAGTGCGCCTTCCCAATACGGCGGACGGCGGATGTAGGTGGACATCGGACGCCAGTCGTATAGCGGGCTTGGCGCTTTTTCGACGGTGCCGAGGTCAAACATCGGGATGTAGATTTGCTTAAATTGCTCGGGTTTGACGTGTTGTTCGACAATCGCGTCGATTTCTTCGTCGGATGGCCAGAGGTCTTGCAGACGAATTTCTTTGCCATCCACCACGGCCAAAACGTCTTTTTCAATGTCAAAACGCACGGTGCCCGCAATCGCGTAGGCCACGACTAAGGGCGGCGAGGCGAGGAAGGCTTGTTTCGCATACGGGTGAATGCGCCCATCGAAGTTGCGGTTGCCGGACAATACGGCGGTGGCGTACAGATCGCGGTCGATGATTTCTTGTTGGATTTTCGGGTCGAGCGCGCCGCTCATGCCGTTACAGGTGGTGCAGGCGTAGGCGACGATGCCGAAGCCGAGTTGTTCCAGTTCAGGCAGCAATCCGGATGATTCGAGGTAGAGTTTGGCAACTTTGGAGCCGGGTGCGAACGAGGTTTTTACCCACGGTTTGCGCACGAGACCAAGCTCGTTCGCGCGTTTGGCGAGCAGGCCAGCGGCCACCACATTGCGTGGGTTTGAGGTATTGGTGCACGAGGTAATCGCGGCGATGATGACCGCGCCGTCGGGCATCAGGCCATCGGCTTCTTGTGCTTGGGCTTTGTCTAAGTCAACAGCGATGCCGCGTTCGGCCAAGTCAGACGTTGGCAAGCGTTTGTGCGGGTTGGAAGGCCCCGCCATATTGCGCACCACGGTGGACAAATCAAAGGTCAACACGCGTTCGTATTCGGCGGTTTTCAGTGCATCCGCCCACAGGCCAGTTTGTTTGGCGTATTGCTCAACCAGCGCGACTTGCTCCGGCTCGCGGCCGGTTAATTTCAGATAATCAATGGTTTGCTGGTCGATGTAGAACATGGCCGCCGTTGCGCCATACTCAGGACACATATTGGAAATGGTTGCGCGGTCACCAATCGACAGGCTGTCGGCGCCATCACCGAAAAACTCAACGTAGGCGCCGACGACGCGCTCTTTGCGCAAAAATTCGGTCAATGCCAGCACGATGTCGGTCGCGGTGATGCCGGGTTGACGCTTGCCGGTCAGCTTCACGCCAACGATATCGGGCAAACGCATCATCGACGCACGGCCAAGCATCACGGTTTCGGCCTCCAAACCACCCACGCCAATCGCAATCACGCCCAAAGCGTCAACGTGCGGCGTGTGGCTGTCAGTACCGACGCAGGTGTCGGGGAAGGCCACACCGTTGCGGTTTTGGATCACCGGTGACATTTTTTCGAGGTTGATTTGGTGCATGATGCCGTTGCCCGCCGGAATCACGTTCACGTTTTCAAACGCGGTGGCGCACCAGTCGATGAAGTGGAAACGGTCTTCGTTGCGGCGATCTTCGATGTCACGGTTTTTTTGGAAAGCGTCGGGGTCAAAGCCACCGCATTCCACGGCCAAAGAGTGGTCAACGATGAGTTGGGTTTGCACCACGGGATTGACTTTGGCCGGATCGCCGCCTTGATCGGCAATCGCGTCACGCAGACCGGCCAGATCAACCAGCGCGGTTTGGCCGAGAATGTCGTGGCAGACCACACGCGCAGGGAACCACGGAAAATCCATGTCGCGTTTGCGTTCGATCAATTGGTTCAGCCATTCGGTCAGCGTGGCCGAATCGGTACCGTTTTCATCGGCCTTGCGCACCAATTGCTCGGCCAGCACGCGGCTGGTGTAAGGCAGTGTGGCGTAGGCACCGGGTTTGATGGCATCAACGGCGGCTTGTACGTCGTAAAACTCGACGGTGCTGTTGGGTAGTGATTTGCGGTAATTGGTGTTCATGTGTGAAAATTCCCTCAATATAAAATATAAAAATCAGTGTGGTGACAAACCGTATTCCGACGAAAGTGGCGGATCGCTATTGGTGCGCTTGCGCGGGAATAAAGACTGTTAAGGGTATTGCGTTCTGTTTAATTCTGTTTAAAGTAACTGGGGCGATGAAACACCGCCCCAGCCGATGACGGTGTGATTATTTACGTCGGCCAATGGCAACGAATTTCAAATCTTCCGGCCCTGTGTAGTTCGCACTTGGACGGATGATTTTGTTGTCCTGACGCTGTTCGATAACGTGTGCGCTCCAGCCTGCGGTGCGTGAAACCACGAACAATGGCGTGAACATGGCAGTCGGTACGCCCATCAAGTTGTATGAAACCGCTGAGAACCAGTCCAGATTCGGGAACATTTTTTTGATTTCCCACATCACGGATTCGAGGCGCTCGGCCACGTCGTACATGCGCATATCGCCTTGCTCTTTGCCCAAGTCGTGCGCGACTTTTTTGATCACGACGTTGCGCGGGTCGGCGATGGTGTACACAGGATGACCAAAGCCAATCACGACTTCTTTGCGTTCAACGCGTGCGCGGATGTCGGCTTCTGCTTCGTCTGGTGAGGCGTAGCGCTGTTGGATTTCAAATGCCACTTCGTTCGCGCCGCCGTGTTTTGGACCGCGCAACGCACCGATACCGGCACAGATGGATGAGTACATATCTGAACCCGTACCTGCAACCACGCGAGAGGCGAAGGTGGACGCGTTAAACTCATGTTCTGCATACAAAATCAATGAGATGTGCATGGCTTTAACCCATGAATCAGGGCATTTTTTGCCGTGCAACAGAGTCAGGAAGTGACCGCCGATTGAGTCATCATCGGTTTCCACATCAATGCGTTTGCCATTGTGCGCGAAATGGTACCAGTACAATAAGATCGATGAATGGCAAGCCATCAATTTGTCGGCAATATCGCGTGCGCCAGCGTAGTTGTGGTCATCCTTCTCAGGGGTGACGCAGCCCAGAACCGATACACCGGTGCGCATCACGTCCATTGGATGGGCGGATGGCGGTAATTGCTCTAACGCAACTTTGACCGCTTGCGGAATACCACGCATGCGTTGCAATTTGGCTTTGTAGTTGGCCAATTGGGTTTTGGTCGGCAAGCTACCGTGCACCAATAAATGCGCGACTTCTTCGAATTCGCATTTGAGTGCCAAGTCCATGATGTCGTAACCACGGTAGTGTAAATCGTTGCCCGAACGACCAACGGTACACAGCGCGGTATTGCCTGCGGCTACGCCGGAGAGGGCAACGGATTTTTTCGGCTTGAATGTTGCGGGGGTTGCAGTTTCTTTGCTCATTGTCTTTGTCTCCATGAGGTTAAGGTTAATCAATAAGGGTGGAACATTATTTTTTCAGGAATAAATCCAGCTTGTCTTCGTAGGCTTGGTAGCCAATGGATGCGTACAGCTCCATGCGGGTTTGCATGGTGTCCACCACGCCGGATTGTGTGCCGTTTTGGCGCAGGCTGTTATAGACGTTCAGCGCCGCTTTATTCGCCGCGCGGAATGCGGACAATGGGTACAGCGTCATGGCCACGCCAACGTCGCGTAATTCGTCGGTGGTGAACAATGGCGTTTGCCCAAATTCGGTCAAATTCGCCAAAATCGGTACATTCGGCAAGGCTTTAACGAAGGCGTCGTACATCTCCAAGGTAATTGCGGCTTCGGGAAACAGGCCATCTGCGCCTGCTTCGATGTACTGAGCGGCGCGTTCGATGGCGGCGTCCAAACCTTCGGAGGCAATGGCGTCGGTACGCGCCATGATGAAGAATGACTCATCGGTACGCGCATCCACGGCGGCTTTGATGCGATCCACCATTTCGTCGGCTGGGACGATGGCCTTGTTCGGACGATGGCCGCAACGCTTCGCGCCCACTTGATCTTCGATGTGCATGGCGGCAACACCGGCCTTGATCATGCTTTTGGTGGTGCGGGCAACGTTGAATGCCGATGGGCCAAAACCAGTGTCCACATCCACCAGCAAAGGCAAATCGCAAATGTCGGTGATGCGGCGCGCGTCAATCAGCACGTCTTCCAAACCAGTAATACCCAAATCAGGTACACCGAGTGAGCCTGCGGCGACACCGCCGCCAGAGACGTAGATGGCTTTGAATCCGGCTTGTTGCGCGAGCAGAGCGTGATTGGCATTGATTGCGCCGACGATCTGTAATGGTGATTCTTCTTTTAGGGCTTGCCGAAAACGCTGACCAGCTGTGAGTGAACTCATGAGTAACCTCCTTAATTGACAATATGAAATTCAGTGTTTTCTTGATAGGATTCATCCAGTTAGGGTACTTTATGCAAATTTACTTACAAGAGGTTGACTGGCGAAAAAATTCAGGCCGCGCATGATTCATTTGATTGTGATGTTGGTCTATAAATCCCTATAAACTCGCCGTATTCCGTGACTCATCGCGCCAATCTCATCGTGCCAATTAACCAGCGCCGACGATGTGAATTATTCTGTGCTTCCTTAATTCCTTATATTTCAAAATGTTCCATGCGTGCGATGGCTTCTACTGCTAAAATACAAATGGCTCGATGATAGTGAGCGTGAGAATCGTATTGGATCAAAAGGAGTGCACTATATGAAACTTCACAGCGACAGTTTTCCCGATAATGGCGTGATTCCAGCGGAGTTTGCCTTTGCGCAAATTGATCAAAAGGTGCGTGTGCGCTTTGCAGACAATAAAAACCCTCATCTGGCATGGGCAGAAGTACCCGAAGGCACGCAATCCTTCGTGGTGCTGTGCGTGGACGACAGTGCCCCGACCGACCCGACGGATGTGAATCAAGTTGATCGCGAAGTGCCTGCGGATTTGCCGCGTGATGAATTCATCCACTGGATTTTGATCAATATTCCTGCATCCATGCGCGAAATCGCCGCCGGACAGTTTTCCAATCAAGTGACCCCGCGCGGTAAAGCCGGCCCTGTTGTGCCGATCAAAGAATTCAGCGAAACGCTGATGCGCCACGGCATCAACGACTATACCCACTGGTTCGCCAACGACCATGATATGGCAGGTGACTACTACGGTTACGACGGCCCATGTCCGCCGTGGAATGACTCCATCGTGCACAAATACACCTTTACCTTGTACGCCTTGGATATCCCTGAATTGAGTATGCCTCTGGCGAGTAAACTCAATATCAGCGCGGTACAACGCCGTATGGAAGGACATGTGTTGGATCAGGCCAGTTGGTCGGGCGTATACACGCTCACGCCGCGTTTGGCTTCGGCGCTGTCGATTGACAGCGGCACGGGCGGCATCGGCGACGGTACGGGCGATGTTGCTACGGCCAATCCCGCAGAACCGAGCTAATTGAGAATTTATTGAGGATTTATGACGCGTCGGACTTTACAGATTCTGGTTGTGGTGCTGTCGCTGGCCTTGCTGGCGGCATGTTTTCGTATTTATCATTTAAGCTCAGGCGCAAACGCGACCGTTGCCGCGCAAAAAACCACGGCCAGCAACAGTCGCGCCAACGATGGTGCGAGGTCAGAGGTCAATGCAAAAAGCAATAAAGACGGTAATAGCGGTTCGGCTAAATACTCTGGCGAATCCTCCAGCGCTAAAGTCAGTGCTGATGCCAAGGTTGATTACGCCGAAGGCATCGGCACAATAGACTACGCGGCTTTGCCTAAAGAAGCGCAAACGGTGATTGGCATGATTCAAAAGCGTGCCAGCTTTCCTTATCGGCAAGACGGTCAGGCATTCAGCAACCGCGAACGGATTTTGCCCAGCCAGCCGCGCGGCTATTATCAAGAATACACTGTGCCGACCCCCGGTGCGGATAATCGCGGTGCGCGTCGCATTGTTTCCGGTCAAGGAACGACGGGTGACAATGCAAGCAGCGGCGAATACTATTACACCAGCGACCACTACCGCAGTTTCGCGCGGGTAAGGATGGAATGAATATGAGTCCAATTAAAACCGAATTATGGTCGCGCATCGTGGGTAAATGGGTCGAGTGCCGTTTGCCAGAAGCGTCTGAGTCAACAGCGGCTGCCAGTCATGTTGGTGATAGTGTGGGTGATTATTTGGTGGTGTATACCGTCGCTTTGGGCGCGGATGTGCTCACGGTAGATGTGCGCAAAGCGGCTGACGCACCCGATGTATTGGCGCTATTGGCCGCACGATTGCATTTTCCTGACTATTTTGGGCACAATTTAGACGCGCTGTACGACATCACCGGCGAGTATGCTGACCGGCTACAGGCGCAATTGGATGCGCAGGACGGTTCAGTGCCACAAGTGTGGTTGATACGCAGCGATGCGATGCAGAGCAAAATGTTGTTTCCCATCATGGATACACTCAAGGACGCGATGAGCGAACTCACGGGTGTTGGTTTGAGTATTCTTTGGGTGGTTACGGATGATAATGCGGTGTAATATTCATTTTTTCGTGTATATGAACTCAATCCGCATGTAAAATTTGGTAACGCTCGTTAAAATGTCAATTCATGAATGATGCGTATTGATATGCGGGATTCATAATGACATTAAAACAGCAGTAAAAATCAGCAAAAGAGATGATTATGAACAGTATTTTAGTGATTCACGGTCCGAATTTAAATTTATTGGGCACACGCGAACCCGAGGTATATGGTTCACAAACTTTGGCGGATGTGAACCAAGGTTTGCAACAGCGGGCACAGAAATTAGGCCTTGCCGTGCAAATATTTCAGAGTAACCACGAAGGCGAAATCGTCGAAGCGATTCACCGTGCGCGCGGGCAACACCAAGCCATCATCATTAATCCAGCGGCATTCACGCACACCAGCGTGGCGGTTCGTGATGCACTCGCGGGTGTGGCAATTCCGTTTATCGAAGTGCACTTGTCCAATGTGCATCAACGCGAGCCGTTCCGTCATCATTCTTTTATGTCTGATTTGGCGGTTGGGGTCATCTGCGGTTTAGGCGCTTATGGCTATGAAGCGGCTTTATTCTATTGGGCGCAAAAATTGAATACAAAATCTGCTTAAATGAGTGCATTGGTAGCTTATAGATCATAAAAATAAAGGCTATTTGCATTATATGGTTGAAATTAATTCTTCATCCAAATCTTCATCACCGCCATACAATTCAACCAAGGTTGGAATATAAGCGCCATATTCCAACTTAGTTTTCTCTTGCTTGGTTGGAAATGCAGTTAAACCCTCATAACCTTTGGTTGATTTTAATGAAGATGATGGAGTCTTTAAAGTTGTAATAGATCGAGCCACTTTGTTATATAACATTTTTGCTCGAAGCACCTCAAAGGTATATCCTCGTCCCATTCGATTTGCGACCCTTGTAATACCATTATGCCCCTCAGTATAAGCATTGGTAATTCTTATTGGCGCATCCCAATAGGTGAATATATCCTCAAAGTTATTATTCACAGTTTTAGCAACGTCACGGAAAGACTTTAAATATTTGGGAATACTGCTTTCCCATTCATGAAACCTTTGTATGGCATCGTCTTTGGTTGTTGCTTCATAAATATTATAAAACTGCTCTTTGAGGTCATAAGCTTCCTTAAATTCAGGATGCCATTTTTCTAAATTTCCTAAAATTCTTTGTTGATCTTCGGTCAATGAATTTGGTCGTCTAAGCAGTATCCATCGCAAATGTTTTTTCATATTCAGTCGGGCATCGCGATCCAAGCTACTTTGTAATGTTTTACGTTCAGTGTCTAAAGCTTCACTTGCCATTCTCACTACATGAAACTTATCAATAACCAACTTGGCATTTGGTAGGTGCAGACGGAATGACTTTTTGAAGGGTCGCCACATATCACTACAAATCCATTCTACTTTTTCTGCATCAGGCAGTTTGGCGAAGTATGGTATCAATGTATCTTGAGTTCTTTCAGGCAACATATCATATAAGCTGTTCATAGCAAGGTTGGTGATGACACAGCGATATGTTCCCATCAATTTAAGTTCATCAATACCCATAATCGTTGGAGTTTCAAACTTAATATCTCGTTCTAATTCCTCCACGAAATCGAGCGTAATGTTTTTAATGGTGTTCACGACTACACCCGTATCTTCGGCAAGCTGCGTAAAGGTTCGATCTAAACAACGCTTGCGTACTTGTTGAATCAACCGATGGGTCGCTCTACGTTTTTCATCCAAGAAGCTGAGTTGAGGGCTAATCATGCTTTTGCATTCAGAACAGCGATAGCGTGTTCGTATCACCTCAATTTTTACTGGTTGCATCTGCAAAGGGGTATCAGCAAAATGATTGATACGCTGACCGTGTTTGTATAAACGTCCGCCGCATTCAGGGCATGTTTCCAAATGCTCACCGCTTGGCTGTACGGTAATCATAATACAGCCATCTTCATTACGGTAATCTATCGGCTGTACACCTTCCAGTTGCAGAATATCAATCATTCTAATACTCCGTTATGTTAGACGATGCACATCAATGGTTTCACCATCTTTAAGCAATTTATACAGCACCTTGATCACATTCTGCATCGCTTGTGCATCGGTCTTGAGCAACAATGCTGATAAGTCTTGATGTGAGGTCAGTGCTTGAATAATTGCGCCTTTCGTTGCCGATGGCAAATTACCTTGCAAGGCTGTGGATTCAGGATTATTTTCAATCTGAGCCATAACTACATCGTTATTTCGTAGAATGGTTACTAAATGATTGATGTACACCACCTGTTCTTCACGGGTAGAAATATCCCCAAAGGTCTGTGCAATCAGCTCGATCACTTCTTTGAGATAAGTCATTTTGTTTGGCTGTAAGTCACCGTTCGCTGTGCCTTGGATGGGGGCTAATGATTGAGGTTCATCCGCTTCGGGATGATCGGTATCATCGGTTTTAAGTTTCTTTTTAAAGATGCCAAAGCCAGTCAGTACCAAGCCTGAAATATCAATTTCTTTAGCAGACATACCATTTAATCGTTTGGATAAGAGCTTGGTAAATGCCGAGAAGTTTTCAAGTTCAGGATCGCCAAAGTCAATAAGCTGTGCCACATAGGAATAAATACGGCCAAACTTATCCAAATTGCCCTTAAAGCGCATCAAGGTTTGTAGTTCTACGTCTAACTGCTTGCGCTCAAATTCCGCTTTTTCTGCGCCTTCATCATTGCCGTCTGCTTTGGCTTGATCAAATGCGGTTTCCTGTAGCTCAATCGCCTGTTTGAGCATTTTCAGTTTTTGGTTAAACAGGCGGGCGACACGATCGGTTGCTTTAAACAGGTCGGGATGTGTGGTTTCTTTGAAATCATGATTACTAATATCGCGGATAGTTTTAAAACGAGCTGCTTTAAACTCCTCCAAATCATCTTCGGTAATCAGATCAAGTTCTTCAATATTATCTTTGATGGTATAAACCACATTCGGGTCTTGTACATCCACCATTTTTGCCCCGTTGTCGTACTTCTTGAAGCACTTTAAAATCCATTCAGGGTCATTTACAAAGTCAATTACAAAAGTTTGATCTTTGCCTGTGGTGGTACGGTTTAAGCGTGACAAGGTTTGTACGACTTCAACTTCATTGGCAATGACTTTATCAATATACATGGCGCAGAGTTTGGGTTGGTCAAAGCCTGTTTGGAATTTATTCGCCACTACCATTAAACGATATTCAGGGCGATCAAATGCGATGCGTAAATCAGAATTAGGCGCATCGGCATTCATATTGGCTTCGGTAAATTCAGCATCTTCACCAACTTGAAATAGCGCCCCGTTTTCGTTATCACCATCTGCTTCATGGCTAATCTGTTTGCCAGTGAGCTTACCCGAAAATGCCACCAAGACACGGTAAGCACTGTATTCAGGGTTATCTTCAATATATTTTTCCAAGGCAATTTTATATCGTGCTGCCGCAGGGCGTGAACTGGTCACAATCATGGCTTTGGCTTGACCATTAAGCAAATTGGCAACATTGTGGTGAAAGTGTTGAATAATAAACTGCACCTTTTGCGTGACGTTGGTCGCGTGTAACGCCATCCAACGGGCTAAGGCTTTCTTAGCCGCTTTAGAATTAACTCGTTTATCATCATCGACTGCATCACCGCCGAGTTTAAACGCAGTTTTATAAGGTACATAACCTTGTAGCACATCTAAAATAAAGCCTTCATCAATGGCTTGACGTTGCGGATATAGATGGAAGGATTCAGGCAAGTTATCATCACTGGCAGGCTCACCATTTTTAGTGCGCCCAAACAGCATTTTAGTCGAGTGTTTTGGAGTTGCAGTAAAGGCAAAGTGACTGATGTTTTTGGACTGTACACGCGCTTTTTGAATCTGCTCAAGCAGTTCCTCAACAGTCAGGTTAGCCATTGCTTCACCCGACTGCAATGCCAATGTCGCTTGCAGTTTAGATGCTGTTGAGCCTGTTTGCGAGGTATGTGCTTCATCAATCACAATACCGTAGTTACGGTCGCTTAAACTGGTATTGGTCAGAATCGCTTCCATCACATGCGGGAAAGTCTGAATGGTCACAATAATGATCTGTTTATTGGACAATAGTGCATCTTCAAGCTGTTTGCTTTTCGATTTGCCTGCATGTTCTTTGTCATCACGGTTAATTGCAGCAATTAAGCCTTTCTGATGATCTAATTGTTGAATCGCTTCCTGTAACTGGTCATCCAGTACCGTTCTGTCTGTCACCACAATGACGGAGTTATAAAACGGTGTACCGTCATTGTGACGCAAACGCACCAGTGAATGACACACCCAAGAGATTGTCGATGTTTTGCCTGAGCCTGCACTGTGTTCACACAGATAATTCAGTCCTACGCCTTTTTCTTGCACATCGGCAATGATTTTATTCACCGCATCAAACTGATGATAACGCGGGAAGATCAAGCGTTCCTGTACCATCCAATTACCATATAGATCGACTTTGTTTTTCTTTTCTACATAGACAAAATTATGGAAAATTTTCAGCCAATTATCACGTTGGCAGACATAATCCCAAAAGTAAGCTACTGGATAATCTTCACCTTTAGCCACATCCGCAGGGGGATTGCCTGCATGTCCCTGATTACCTTTGTTAAACGGCAAGAAATAGGTGCTTTCACCATCTAAAGCGGTGGTCATGGCAATTTCAGATTCAGACAAGGCAAAATGCACAATTGCACCACGCTTGGGTGTCAGCAATGGCTCTTTACGTCTTGTTTTAGGGTCTAACGGCTTACGGTCATTTTTATACTGTTCAATGGCATCTTCTAAAGACTGGTTAAACTCGGTCTTAATTTCTACCGTTGCCATTGGCAAGCCATTAATAAAGAATACAAGGTCCAAAATCCCTGCATCTTTGGATGGATGATATTTGAGTTGTGGGACAACACGTAGAATATTGGCGTTATAGCGGTCAATGACGGCTTGATTGCGTCCATCTTCGGGTGCGCTTTCACTGAGGTCGATTGTGCCTGCGCCCGCCATGCTAAAGCCATTACGAAAGATATGGATTGTGCCTTTCTTATTCAGTTCATCATCCAAGCGGTCGATGATGCGTTTTTCGGTATTACTACCATTTAGTGCTTGCAGTTTTTCCCACTTTTCAGGCTGTGTCGCTTGAATCCATGTGATTAAATCTTCGGGATAGAGTGCATATTCGGTATGATAATTTTTACTTTGCCCAACTACCCAACCTTGCGCTTGCAGTTTTTGCACAATATAGGCTTCTAAGTGACTTTCGTAATGGGCTTTGTCTGTCAAAATATTCATGCTTTTTCCCCTAATTTTTAATTCTGTTGTAATGCCTGTTGCCAAAACGGGTCTTGATGCCATAACTCAGGCATTCCCATATTGGCTTTAGATAGTGTTTGCTAAAAAATTCATGCGCCAAACTCCCTTACGTCAATTTTGCCTGTAACCGCATGGGAGATAATCGAAGAACGATATTCTTTAAGTTTTTCAATCAATGTTTTTTGTTTAGATATTAGTTTGTTAATCTTAATATCTTCATCCTTAAGATACTTAATAATCTCATTTTGTTCAGATATTGAAGGAATTGGTAGATATATACTTGCTAAATTCTCACAGTAAATAACGTCAATAGTTGCAGCATTACTCGCATATCTTAATTGCTCAAGAGATAATTTTTCACATTCAAAAAAATAGTTAATATAATCAAATAGCACTTTGTTTTCATCCACTTGAATTCTAATCAAACAAGGATGCAAAATACTTATTGGTAAATCTTCTGCTACTTGAGCAACTTTACCAATAGTTCCTCTAGTTGTTACCAATACATCTTTAGGATAAATAGTAAATGACTTCAGCTCCTCATACTTTTCAAATGAAATAAAATTATCCCCACCAATAAAATCTTTATCTATTACATTCCTTTGATTTATAACTTTTACATCAGAATAAACCATATCAGAACTTTTCAAATGACTTCCAAATGGGCCTGATTTAATGGCTCCTTTTTTTTGTTTAAGAACATATTTAAGAGATGAATAGCTCCAATGCTCAGGCACTTGCCCTAACCATTCCACACCACTGTCTTTCATCGGTACATTAGGGTTTAAACCTTTAGTCACAGCATGAGAAATAATCGACTTACGCTGTTCTTCCAAAAGCTCAATTAACTTTTCTTGCTTGCCAATCAAGTTGTCAATTCGGGCAGTTTCGGTGTCGAGAAATGAAACTATTTTTTCTTGGTCGGCTTTTGGTGGCTCAACTAAATAAACATTTCTTGATTCATTCCATCTAAATTCAGTAGATCGAACACGAATCCCTTTGGCCAAACTATTAATAAAGCCTGTTTTTGCCATTGTTCTAAAAAAATGAGAATAAAAATGATGATTAATATTTTCATTTTTTGCATAGCAAACTGTATAAACAGGTGTTGATTTACCGCTTGAATCAGAAACACCAATAGCACCTGCAAAAGCATCCATTTCGTGAATGACTAAATCACCGCTATTGATGTGTTGATAACCATGTTCTTTAATAGAGTTTGTGAAACCATCGGTACGTCTATTTTTTCGTAGTGTTACCTGACCATCCCTAAATGCAGTCACAATTTCATCATCTTCAAGTGCTTCTTCTTTTCGATGATTAAAAATATCTTTAGTTCTAACAATTTGCCAATGTTCAGGTACATCACCTAACCATTCCACACCGCTATTTTTATAACTTGGGTATTGTTTAAATTGCATCTTTAAACCTCCCCAAGCAATTGTGCGACTTCGGCAGACAACTCTTTGATCTCCGCCATAATTTCATTTGGGTGGCGTGGCTGCTCGAATACATAGAAATAGCGGTTAAAGTTAATTTCATAACCTACCACACCCACTTGACCGTCTTTGCTATCGGTATAACTGGTATCAATTACCGCATCAGGCGCATGAGGAAGTACCTCTTTTGCCATATATGCAGCAATATCTTGATTTAGCGGGATGTTCTCGTAATCGGTAAGTTCACTGTCCATTTGCACTTCACCATTAATTTCAACGGCTTCGGCATCAGGATTTTGAACCCCAAACGCAGCGATCAAAGCATTCTTTAAGCCCTTACTGACTTTGCTGAGTGGTAGATTTTTCAGGAATGTATTCTCAAACCAAGTATAGTCTTTGCTGTCACCAAACTGCTGCTCAATATAAGCTGATACCGTGTTTTGGTCGCTGTCTGATAACTTGCCAAACTCTTTCGATGCTTTAAACAATTCCAGTTTTTCCGCATCAAATTGAAGATCAATCCGTAGAGGGCGCAAGACTTTGACTCGGCGATAGCCAAAGTCAGTATAGTCAAAGATTTTACTAACCGAACTTTCTTCAAAATCGGCATAAATACGACTAATTTCATCAATCGAATTTTGGTCAATAAACTTGCGCTTGTTACCCTCATTTTTGCGCATAGATGAACCCATGCCTGTAGCATCAATGAGCTGTACTTTGCCTTTGCGCTGTTCAGGTTTACGGTTTGAGATCAACCAAATATATGTACCAATACCTGTACGGAAGAAAATATCAGTCGGCAATGCCACAATTGCTTCGAGATAATCATTTTCTAAAATGAAGCGTCTAATCTCCGACTCGCCTGAGCCAGCACCACCGTTAAACAATGGTGAACCTGATAGCACAATCGCACCACGACCACCACCATTTTCAGGCAGTTCTAGTTTGGAAATCAGATTTTGTAAAAAAAGCATTGAGCCGTCACTGGCTTTAGGCAAGCCCGCACCAAAACGCCCATTTAAGCCTTTTTCTTTATGCTCTAATTGAACCGCACTGGCATCCTTCGCCCATGACATACCAAAAGGCGGGTTAGAACATTGATAGTGGAAACGCTGTCCTGCAAATAAGTCATTACTGAGTGTACTGCCCAATTTAATATTCTGCGATAAATCACGGCTTGGGTCAGATTCCAGTTTTTTGAGCAACATTGAACCCAATGCGACCGCATGAGTTTCAGGCTGCAATTCCTGTCCGTGGGGTACAAGTACAGGGGCAATTTTATAGCGGTCTTTGAAACCGTCTACATAGTTCATCATGTCGGTTAGGAAGCCCGATGTACCACAGGTTTGATCATAGATAGTTCTGATTAAACCATTCTTTTGTTCAAACAGCTCATTATCAGGCTCAAGCAATAAAGTCGCTGCCAAATGTACAATATCACGCGGGGTCATAAAGTCCTCTGACCCCGTACCGACTTCTGCACCAAATCTAGCGATTAAATGCTCATAGACATTACTCATGGTGCGGTCAGGAACAACATTCGGATGTAAGTCGATGGCAGCGAAATTATTGCAAATGCGTAGCAGTAAATTCGCTTTAGAAAGCTTATTAATTGTTGTATTGAAGTCAAACTGTTCAAAGATCACACGCACGTTTTCAGAAAAATTAGAAATGTAATCTTCAAGGTTGGCTTTGGTTTTTGTCCCGCCTAAATTGGATAGGTTATAGGTTGATTTGTTATAAAATGGATTGCCGCTTACGTTAGTAAGAATATCGTCAAGCGCCATCCCTTGATCTTTGAATTGCGCATAAGTATTGAGAACAGCTTCTTTCGTTGGCTCAAGTACACATTCCAAACGTCTTAATACCGTAAAGGGTAAAATGATTTTGCCGAACTCTGTATGTGGGAAATCACCCCAAAGATCATTCGCATTGTTCCAAATAAAACTTGCCAGTGTAGATTCGGTATTGTTTGGTGCAGAAGCCATTTTGTTTTTCAACCTTATTTTGCAAAAGTTAAATATTATGCAATTAATGCAGATTTTTCAACCTTATAATGCAAATTTTGAAATTGATTAGCTCAAGTAGTTCAACCTTAGATTGCAAAAATTGGAGTTTTGGTAAGTTAAAAAATAAGGCGAGATTAAAAAAATCCCACCTTAAAATGCAAATAGCCAAAATAAATAAGATAACGTTAAATATTTGCTCATTTTGATGTTTCTAAAAACCTGAACGTTCGTTCTATTTAACTTGTTTTAACGAAAAATGCGTAAAAATAAGCGAAAATAAGTCACTTTCACGAATTTTAAGGCGTATAATCACACTCCAGTAATAATATGGTTATGTTCGATAGCCGTATTTGGTGGTGGCTTGGCTATTTTGTCTTAGAATCATTTCGCCTTACAAATACATGCTCACATGATCATTGCGTTGCCGATATTTTATGTTGGATTATAAGGCGGCGCGGCATTTACTCATCAATGGCGACATTGATCCCAATAATTCTAAAGGAGCGAGCAGAATGGATTTGCGTAAACTCAAAACACTGATTGATTTGGTGTCTGAATCGGAAGTATCAGAGTTAGAAATCACTGAGGCCGAAGGCAAAGTGCGTATCGTTAAAGGTGGCGGTTCCGTCATGGTGTCTGCGCCGCAAGTGGTACACAGTGCGCCAGCGGTCGCAGCAGCGCCTGTGGTGGCTGCAGCACCTGCTGTTGCCGCGTCAGCGCCTGCTGCTCCGGCACAAGAAGCCGGTACGCCGGTCAAATCACCGATGGTGGGTACCTTCTACGCTGCATCCGCACCGGGTGCGGCGCCGTACGTTACGGTTGGCACGGCGGTGAAAAAGGGTCAAACCCTGTGCATCATCGAAGCAATGAAATTGCTCAACGAAATCGAAGCGGAGTGCGATGGCGTGGTCAAGCAAATCTTGGTTGAAAATGCCGAGCCGGTTGAATATGGTCAAGTGCTGTTCATCATTGGCTGATGATTTGAGCCGATGCGGTATTGGCGTTGTTTGTGTCGTGCATGGATGCCGCGTCGAATATTCTGAAAATGATTCTGAATAGTGCATTGTGCCTTGCTCGTCGAACGATAGAGCCATATTTGGTGCATGTATACCCAATTTGATGAAAGCGTGCTATGTTTAAAAAAATTCTCATCGCCAATCGAGGTGAAATTGCTTTGCGGATTCAGCGGGCGTGCCGTGAAATGGGGATTAAAACCGTGGTGGTTTATTCCGAAGCTGATCGTGAAGCGAAATATGTAAAATTGGCTGACGAGGCCGTGTGTATCGGCCCTGCGCCATCGGCGCAAAGTTATCTGAATATGACCGCCTTGATCGCCACGGCAGAGGTTACTCAAGCCGAAGCGATTCATCCGGGCTATGGTTTTTTGTCCGAGAACGCTGATTTTTCGCAACGTGTTGAGGAATCCGGCTTTGTATTTATTGGCCCGACGGCCGATTCGATTCGCATCATGGGCGATAAAGTCGCGGCCAAACAAGCGATGATTCGTGCGGGCGTACCGACGGTTCCGGGTTCGCCCGAGGCTTTGGGCGACGATCCGCAAGAAATCCTGCGCATGGCGCGCGCGGTTAAATTCCCCGTCATCATCAAGGCTGCTGGCGGTGGCGGCGGTCGCGGGATGCGCGTGGTGCATTCTGAGGCGGCTTTACTCAACGCGGTGGCGATGACCAAGGCGGAAGCGCAAGCCGCGTTTGGCAATCCGAACGTGTACATGGAAAAATTCCTGCAAAACCCGCGTCACGTCGAGATTCAGATTCTCGCCGACCAACACCGCAATGCGGTTTATTTGGGCGAGCGCGATTGTTCTTTACAACGCCGTCACCAAAAAGTCATCGAAGAAGCGCCTGCGCCGGGTATTCCGCGCAAATTGATCGATAAAATCGGTGCGCGTTGCGTGGATGCGTGTAAAAAAATCGGTTATCGCGGCGCGGGCACGTTTGAGTTTTTGTACGAAAACGGCGAATTTTACTTCATCGAGATGAATACCCGTGTGCAAGTAGAGCATCCGGTAACCGAAATGATCACCGGTATTGACATTGTGCAAGAGCAGATTCGCATTGCGGCGGGCGAAAAACTGCGTTTCCGTCAACGCGACATTGTGTTCAAAGGTCACTCGATTGAGTGCCGCATCAATGCCGAAGATCCGTTCAAATTTATCCCCAGCCCAGGGCGCATTACCATGTGGCATACAGCGGGTGGTCCGGGCGTGCGCGTGGATTCGCATGTGTACAACAACTACTTTGTGCCGCCGAATTACGACTCCATGATTGGCAAATTGATTACCTACGGCGATACGCGCGAGCAGGCGCTTGCGCGTATGCGCACGGCGCTCTCGGAAATGGTGGTGGAAGGCATTTCGACCAATATTCCGCTGCACCGCGTGATGATGGACGATCCGATTTTCCAAGCCGGTGGATTTAGCATTCACTATCTGGAGCAAAAGTTAGAGCAGGAAAAGCATTAATTGATAGGACGCTTTTGACGAGACATCCAACCGTTTTGGTTGGATGTTTTGCTTTGTGTTTTTGTCTTTTGTGGCAAATTCACGGATAATGCGCTGGTACAGCAATCATTCAAAACAAAGGACAATTATGTGGTTAGAAATTATTATCAGCGTGGATGAAACACATGCGGAGGAGGTCTCCGATGCGCTCATGGAGGCGGGTGCGCTCTCAGTCTCGGTTGAGGATGAATGGGCGGACACCGAGTCCGAAGTGCCTTTGTACGGCGAGCCGGGCTTGGAGCCAACCACACATGCGTGGCAACAGTCGCGCTTGGTGGTATTGGTCGAGCCAGAAACCGACATCGCGGAGCTTCTGCGCGAGGCCTACGGCGAATTGAATTTACCCATTCCCGAATACGAACGACGCGAAGTTCAGGCGCAGGACTGGGTGCGTTTGACCCAGAGCCAATTTGAACCGATTGAAATCACCCCGCAGTTATGGATCGTCCCGACGTGGCATGAGGCCAACGAAACCGATGCGCGCCGCATTAATTTACGCCTTGATCCGGGCTTGGCGTTTGGCACGGGCAGTCACCCGACGACGCGCCTGTGTTTACAGTGGCTGGCGCAACACATGCCGAGCGCGCAGGGTGCGACGGTGCTGGATTATGGCTGCGGCAGCGGGATTTTGGCGATTGCCGCGAAGAAAATGGGCGCGGGTGCGGTATTGGGTACCGACATTGATGCGCAAGCGGTGCAAAGCGCAACCGATAATGCCACACTGAACGAAACTCAAGCGCAATTTGTATTGCCCGATGGCGTGCCGCATGGTGAACAATACCAAATCGTCGTGGCCAATATTTTGTCCAATCCGCTCAAACTGCTTGCGCCTGCGTTGGTTGGCTATGTGCAAAAAGGCGGTTATCTCGTTTTGTCAGGCATTTTGGAGCGCCAAACCGAAGAGTTGATCGAAGCCTACGCGCCATATATGAAAATGGCGCTGTGGCGCGCCGAGGATGGCTGGATTTGCTTGGTGGGGCAGGCGGTTTAATGCTGGTTGGAGGATGTGCGTATTTGTCTGAAATGCTTGATTGACCAATAAAAAAGGATGCCGAGGCATCCTTTTTTGTGTGAGTTGACTATTTTATTGTCCGCGCAGATCTTTGCGGAGAATTTTGCCCACATTCGATTTTGGCAGTTCGGTGCGAAACTCGATGTATTTCGGACGTTTGTAGCCGGTGAGGTGTTCTTTCAGGAAGTGCAGTAATTCGGCTTCAGTCAGGCTGTCGTCCTTTTTCACCACAAACATTTTGACTGCTTCGCCGGAGTATTCGTCCGGTACGCCGATGACGGCGCATTCGAGTACTTTCGGGTGCATCACGGCGACGTCTTCGACTTCATTTGGATAGACGTTAAAGCCTGAGACCAACACCATGTCTTTTTTGCGGTCAATGATTTTGACGAAGCCTTGCTCATTCATGATGCCAATGTCGCCGGAGCGGAAAAAGCCATCGGCGGTCATGACTTTGGCGGTTTCGTCAGGGCGCTGCCAGTAGCCAGCCATGACTTGCGGACCGCGAATGGCGATTTCGCCCGCTTCACCGTAGGGCACTTCTTTGACGTCATCGTCCAAAATAGCAACATCGGTCGAGGAGATCGGCAGGCCAGTGTAGCCGGTGAATGCTGTCAATTTGATCGGATTCATCAAGGCTGCAGGGCTGGTTTCGGACAGGCCGTAGGCTTCGCAAATGGGCACGCCGGTAATTTCGTGGAACTGATCGGCGACGGCTTTTTGCACCGCCATACCGCCGCCCAATGCAACGCGCAACGATGAGAAGTCCAATTTTTTGAACTCAGGATTGTGGTTCAAGGCGACGAATAGGGTGTTGACCGCGGGCAATACATGGAACGGGTGCTTTTGCAAATCTTTGATGAACGCAGGAATGTCGCGCGGATTGGTGATGAGCAGTACGCAACCGCCGATGTGCAGCGCGTATAGCGCATTCACGGTCAGGCCGAAGATGTGGTACAGCGGCAGGGCAGAGACAAAGGTCGCGCCGTGAGTCAAATCACCGATGGCCGGTGCGCACCATTGTTCGGCTTGCAACACATTTGCAACGATGTTGCCGTGCGTGAGCGCCGCGCCTTTGGACACGCCGGTGGTCCCACCGGTGTATTGTAAAAATGCCAAATCATCGTGGCTCAAAGCGACGCTTTGATAGGTTTTTTGTGCGCCTTCGGTCAAAACGCGTTTGAATGGAATGGCAGAGTCAATGCGCCAAGCAGGTACCATTTTTTTCACATGACGCAGGACGAGGTTGACGATATTGCCTTTGAAACCCAGCATATCGCCCAATGATGAGACGACAATGTGCTTGAGCGCAGGTAAATTCGGGAGTGATACTTCGAGCGCGTGGGCAAAATTTTCCAAAATAAAAATCGCTTTGGAACCAGAATCGTTGAGTTGATGCGTCAGCTCATCGGGCGTGTACAGCGGGTTAATATTGGTCACCGCATAGCCCGCGCGCAAAATAGCAGGAACCAAAATCAGGTATTGCAGACAGTTGGGCATCATAATAGCGACGCGATCGCCTTTTTGCAGGCCGAGGCTTTGCAGCCACGCGGCGACATCGCGCGAGTATCGGTCAAATTCACGGTAGGTCAGTGATTTGCCCATATTGATCGCCATTGGGCGGTCGCTAAAGCGCGCAAACGCAGAGTCAAAAATAGCGGGGATGGAATTGAAACGATTCAAGTCGATGTGTTCGGCTACACCGGCGTATTGGCTCAACCAAGGCTTTTGCATGAGGGTCTCCAGAGTTTTTATATAAATAGTATGTCAATCAAAATGATGTGATCATTGCGCAACATCTGTTGTTATTTTACATAAAAATTCAGATAACGGAAGCTATTTTCAATCATTCATGGCTTTTTTTCAAAATACAATCATGCCGCCAGACAATGCGAAATCTAATGAGGTTTTATGCAATAATAATGCCACTGTAAATTGAGTTTCGCGCTTGACTGATCGGGTCGAGGCGACAAAATGGATGGATAAATACTATGACTGCTGTACCGGCTTCCCCTCTTTCCGCGCAACGCTTGTCTCAGGTTTTGCTACAAAACCGCCAAGCGGGGCGGAAAAATTTGGTTACATTTATCACCGCGGGTGATCCGAGTTTGACTCAAACCGAGCAACTCATGCACACCTTGGTCAATGCTGGTGTAGACGTGATTGAATTGGGCGTGCCGTTTTCCGACCCGATGGCCGATGGGCCGGTGATTCAGCGTGCAAGCGAACGCGCCGTAGCGCAGGGCGTGGGTTTGCGCGATGTACTCGAATTGGTGGCGCGCTTTCGTCAAAGCAATCAGCACACGCCGGTGGTATTGATGGGTTACGCCAATCCGATTGAACGCATCGGGCAGGAGGCGTTTATTGCCGAGGCGGTGCAAGCGGGCGTGGATGGCGCGCTCATTGTCGATTATCCGCCCGAGGAGTCTGAATCGTTTGCGCAAACAGCGCGCACGGCTGGTCTGAATATCATTTATTTGGTCGCGCCGACCACGACGGATGCGCGGATGCAGGCCACGGCGCAGGTTGCCAGTGGCTTTATTTACTACGTTTCGCTCAAAGGCGTCACTGGCGCAGGTTCGCTGGATGTGGCTGATGTGCAGGCCAAGGTCGCGCGATTGCGTCAATTTACCGATTTACCGATCAATGTTGGCTTTGGTATTTCCGATGCACACAGCGCGCAGGCGGTGGCGCAGACTGCGGATGGCGTGGTGATTGGTAGCAAAATCATTCAATTGGTCGAATCCGCACAAGCGCAAGGGCAGGATGCCTGCGCGGTGGTTGGCGATTGGATACAAGGCATTCGCAGTGCGCTGGATGCTGTTTGATCGGCTGATTTGAATCACCATAAAAATTGATTTTTACGCGGTTTTTGCGAACGGTTGTGCTGATAAATTTGGTAGCGTTGCGGTGTTTAAAGCCTATATAATGCCGCATTCCAATCACTATGGAGCAAGACGATGAGTTGGTTAGATAAAATTTTACCCCCGAAAATGCAGTCCGAAGCGAAAAAATCGGCGATGCCTGATGGCCTGTGGGTGAAATGTCCGGCGTGTGAAGAGGTTTTGTACAAATCCGATTTGGAGGCCAACGAATATGTGTGCCCGAAATGCGATCATCACCTGCGTGTAAAAGCGCGTGACCGCATCAATCGCCTGTTGGACGCGGATGGTCGGGTCGAGCTGGGGCAAGAAGTCAAACCGGTGGACAGTCTGAAATTCAGAGACAGCCGCAAGTACACCGAGCGTCTGGCTGAAGCGGTGAAAAATACCGGCGAGTCCGAGGCTTTGGTGGTGCAGGCGGGGACGATTCATGAGCAGCCAGCGGTGGTTGCCGCGTTTGAATTCGACTTCATGGGCGGCTCGATGGGTTCGGTCGTGGGCGAGCGCTTTGTGCGCGGTGTGCGTCATGCGATTGAGACCAATTCGGCGTTTATCAGCATTTCCGCCTCGGGCGGCGCGCGTATGCAGGAAGCCTTGTTGTCCTTGATGCAGATGGCGAAAACCACGGCGGCGCTGACCTTGCTGGCAGAAAAACGTTTGCCGTATATTTCAATTTTGACCGATCCAACCATGGGCGGCGTGTCGGCGAGCTTTGCCTTCATTGGCGACATCGTGATTGCCGAGCCAAAAGCCTTGATCGGCTTTGCTGGTCCGCGTGTGATTGAGCAAACGGTGCGTGAAAAACTGCCCGAAGGCTTCCAGCGCTCAGAGTTTTTGCTCGAACACGGCGCGATTGACATGATCGTACACCGTAAGCAAATGCGTGAAGAATTGGCACGATTGATTACCTTACTGCGCAATCAGGGCGAAATTTCTGTGGCGTAGGGCATTGGGCATACAAATGCTCGGTGCAAATCAAACCGCAATGGTAAAATCCGTTGCGGTTTTTTCATGGAAATAGATGGGAAGGTATTTATGGCGACTTTTGCCAATGTGACGGACTGGTTGGCGCATCTGGAAACGGTGCACAAAACTGAGATTGATCTGGGCTTGACGCGCGTGGGCGAGATGAAAGCGCGCCTGCAAGCGGCCGGTTTGCTCACGCTGAATTATCCAATCATCACGGTTGGCGGGACGAATGGCAAAGGCTCAACCTGCGCGTATTTGGAGCAAATTTTGCTGGCGGCGGGTTACAAAGTGGGCTGCCATACCTCGCCGCATGTGATTGACTTTACCGAGCGTGCGCGGCTTAACGCGGTTGATGCGACCGAAGCGCAATTGTTGCCGTTTTTTCATGAGGTGGAACGGGTTCGTTTGCAGGCGCCAGAAATTTCCCTGACCTATTTTGAGTTCACTTTACTGGTATTTATGTGCTGGTTTGATGCACAATATCCCGATGCGGTGATTTTGGAGGTCGGTTTGGGCGGGCGTTTGGACGCGACCAATGTGTTTGACTCGGCGGTGGCGGTAGTGACCTCGGTGGATATTGATCATATTGGTTTTCTCGGTGATACGCGCGAGGCGATTGGCTTTGAAAAAGCAGGGATTTTCCGCGCGGGCTGTCCGGCGATTTGTGCCGATCCGAATCCACCGCAATCCTTGATTGACCATGCAAAAACAATCGGTGCGGATTTGAAATTGATTAATCGCGATTTTCATTATCAGGTGGTTCAGGACGATCAGCGCAAGCAGTGGCGCTTCGTCGGTGAACACGGCGCGCGTAATAGTTTGGCCATGCCCGCGATGCGCGGCGATTATCAATTGGCCAATGCTTCTGCGGCGCTGGCCGCGTTGGAAGCGGTGCGCGAACTTTTGCCTGTAACACAGCAAGCGGTGCGCGTGGGTATATCGAATGCCGTGGTGCGTGGGCGCTTTCAGGTATTGCCCGGGCAGCCGGTCACGATTTTGGACGTTGCGCATAACCCGCACGCCGCGCGTGCCTTGGCGAAAAATATTGGACAAATGGGTTATGCGCCGTACACCCGCGCGGTATTTGGTGCGATGGCGGATAAAGACATCGCACAAGTCATGCGCATCATGTGTGATGTGGTCGATCATTGGTATCTGTGTGATTTGCCATCACCGCGCGCGGCAACGGCGGCGCAATTACGCACGATTTTGTTGGACTCGGGCTTTGTGGCCGATCAAGACCACAGCGTTCAGATATTTGACAGCGTGCAAAGCGCTTTGGTGCATTTATCTGCAAGTGTACCCACGCAGGTCTCGCCCAATGATAGAATAATCATATTTGGCTCCTTTGTGACCGTGGAGCAAGCACTCAAAGGCATGCCGCGATTCCCAAGCGTACCGGCTGAATCGACATAAGGAAAAATGGGATGTGGTTTAAGAAAAAGCAAACAAATCAATCAAATAGCGCTCAATCCGCACCGCGTCGCACAGGCGACATGCGCAGTGAACTGGGCTTGAACGGCGAGACGCATCAAGCGGTGCGCGTGCGTGCGCGGCAAGTGCAACGCGACGGATTGAACGAAACAACCGCGGTGTATGACGAAGAAGTGCAGTTGCACGATCTGAAGGTACGCGCACGCCGTCGTCTGATCGGCGCATTGGTTTTGCTGGGTGCGGCATTTGTGATTTTACCGTGGGTGTTTGATGGCCAACGCAAAGAAACCGCGGCGCAAGTGGCTGTGGCCATTCCCGATAAAAACGTACAGTTTGACGTGAAAAATCCGAAGGCCACCGACGAAAGTTTGCGTGCGGCGGCGGAGAGCGCGGATAAAGCGGATAAGGCGGCGGCTGATGGCAAAACAGCCGATGCGAAAACAACGGATGCCAAGGCCAGCGGTGCAACGACGACAAACACAGCAACCACCGCTGCGACCAGCCCAAGCACGGAAACGCCTGCCAAACCAGCCGCTACCAAGCAAGCTGTGCCAAGTACAACGACCGCCGCACCAGCTACAACGACAACAGCGCCAACCGCAACTACCCAACAATACGCGGTGCATATTGGCTTGGTCAGTGACAAAAAAGAGTTAGATAGCCTCGTGGCGCGGCTACGCGCGGCGGGCGTACAACCCCAATTGCGCACCGTGACGGTAGATGGTTCGAGTAAAACGCGTGTGCGTTTGGGCTTATTTAAAACCCAAGCCGAAGCCGAGGCCGCCTTGGCCAAAGTGAAAGGCGTGGCGAAAAATCCTGTCGTGATTCCGATTCAGCAGGAGCAGACCAAGCCCAAGCCCTAAATCCATCCGTCAGGCCGTGAGTGTACTCACGGCCTCGGTTTTTATGGCTGAACCAACGCAATCCCAGTAAAATGCTTGCTTCAAAACAGCGACAAAAATGTGGCAATCGCGGCAATCGTAGCAATAGCGGCAGATATGGGCAGAGATAATTGAATATTGCGCGAAAAGCAATATTTAGCAGAATTGATGATTTTAATTTGAGGTGAAAAATGTGTGGCGTGATTGGTGTAATGGCGAATAGCCCAGTGAACCAACTGATTTATGATGCGTTGCTGCTGTTGCAACACCGTGGGCAAGACGCGGCGGGCATGACGACCAATGAAGGTCAGCGGTTTTACATGCACAAGGGCAAGGGCATGGTGCGTGACGTTTTTCGCACACGCAATATGCGTGATTTGCATGGCAATATGGGAATCGGTCATGTGCGTTATCCGACGGCGGGCGCGGTGGACAGCATCGAAGAAGCGCAACCGTTTTATGTCAATGCGCCGTATGGCATCACGCTGGCGCACAATGGTAATTTAACCAATACCGATGAAGTGCGCGATGAATTGTTCCGTTTGGATCGTCGTCATATCAATACCGGCTCGGATTCGGAAGTGCTGCTCAATGTGCTGGCGCATGAGCTGGATATCTCGGTACATGAGGAAGATGCGGCGGCAGCGTTGACCTATCAGCATTTTTTCAGCGCGATGCGTCGGGTGAATGCACGCATCAAGGGCGCTTATGCCTGCGTTGGCATGGCCGCAGGCTTGTCGGTATTTGGTTTCCGCGACCCGAACGGTATCCGTCCTTTGGTTTTGGGGCAGCGCCAAACGAACGATGGTGCAATTGAATACATACTCGCTTCGGAGAGCGTGGCGATTGAAGGTGTCGGTTACAAAACCGTGCGTGACATCGCGCCGGGTGAAGCGATTTGGATTGATATGGATGGCACGTTACACAGCCAAATTTGCGCTGAGAATACGCAGTTGAGTCCGTGTCTGTTTGAGTATGTTTACTTTGCGCGTCCCGATTCGACGATAGAGGGTACCTCAGTGTATGCGGCGCGCTTGGCGATGGGTGAAACGCTGGCGGATAAAATCGCACGCGAAATTGACGTCAACGACATTGACGTGGTTATGCCGATTCCCGATACCTCGCGTCCATGCGCCATGCAGTTGGCCTCCAAATTGGGTTTGAGCTATCGTGAAGGCTTTATCAAAAATCGCTACGTTGGCCGTACCTTCATCATGCCAGGGCAGGAAACGCGCCAAAAATCGGTGCGCCAAAAATTGACCGCTATGCCCAGTGAATTTACCGGCAAAAATGTATTGCTGGTTGATGACTCGATTGTGCGCGGTACAACCAGCCAAGAGATTGTTGCGCTGGCGCGCGAATCGGGCGCGAAAAAAGTGTATTTCGCCTCCGCTGCGCCAGCGGTGAAATTTCCGAACGTCTACGGCATTGATATGCCGACGCGCACCGAACTGATTGCCAATAATAAATCGCTGGCGGAAATTGGCGAAGCGATTACCGCGGACAAAGTGATTTATCAGGACTTGTCCGCTCTGATCGAGTCGGTACAGTCGGTCGGGCAAGTGACGGGTCAATCGCGCCTCACGCAGTTTGATGCCTCATGTTTTAATGGCGAATATGTCACGGGCGATATTGACGAAGCCTATTTAGATCGGCTGGAACAAAGCCGACTTGAGGCACAACAATCGAAGAAAAAAGCCAAATAACCCTCTCGGCGCCTCATGCGAACGCCTCTGAAAGCATTTTATGACAGAACAAAAAAAATTAAACACACATATCGAAACACAACTGCTGCACAACGACCGCTGGGCAGGCATTGCGCACTCAGCGAGCCATCAACCTGTGTATAAAAGTGTACAGTTCACCTACGATTCGGCGCAGGGAATCGCCGATGCGTTCCAAGGTAAAATCGCCGGTTATACCTACTCGCGCTCAAACAATCCGACGCTGACTGCGCTCGAAGCGCAATTGACTTTATTAGAAGGCGGGGTTGAAACCATTACCTTTGCAACGGGCATGGGCGCGATTGCGACCGCGATGTTGGCTTTGCTTAAAGCAGGCGATCATATTGTGGTCAGTCAATATTTGTTTGGCAATACCACCAGTCTATTGGACACTTTCGGCTTGCAAGGCGTGTCCATTAGCTATGTGGACGTCACGGATGCGGCGAATGTCGCGGCGGCATTGCAAGAGAACACGCGTATAGTGTTCGTCGAAACCATTGCCAACCCACGCACGCAGATTGCCGATTTACAAGGCATTGGCCAATTATGCCAAGCGCGCAATATCCTGTTTTTCGTGGACAATACCATGGGCACACCGGCGCTGGTGCGCGCCAAAGACTACGGCGCTGGCTTGGTCATGAATTCGCTGTCCAAATCGCTGTCTGGGCACGCGACAGTGCTCGGCGGCTCATTGACCGACACAGGTGTATTTGATTGGACAAGCTATCCCAATATTTTCGCGGGCTACCGTAAAGGTGATGTGAAAAAATGGGGCATTGCCCAATTGCGCAAAAAAGGCCTGCGCGATGTAGGTGCCAGCTTATCCGCTGATGCGGCGCAACAAATCGCCATTGGATTAGAAACCTTCTTTCTGCGCAATGAACGTGCCTGTCGCAACGCCTACGATTTGGCCAAATGGTTGCAACAGCATCCTGCGGTTGAACACGTTGATTATCCGGCTTTGATCGAGCATCCGCAGTGCCAACGCGCAGTGGAGCTGTTTGGCGATCGTGGCTACGGCGCATTGCTCTCATTCACACTCAAACAAGGCAATCGAACAGCCTATCAAGTGCTCGACGCGCTTAAAGTCACCATGATCTCTACTCATCTAGGCGACAATCGCAGTATGACCTTGCCGGTTGCACAAACCATTTATGCCGAAATGGATGCCGAACAGCGCCAGCGATGGGGCATTAGTGATGGTCTGATTCGTGTTTCGGTTGGCATTGAGCATATTAACGACCTAATTAACGACTGGAAACAAGCGCTTGAATAATTGGCAGTGATCCATTGGGTGAGTAACTACAAAAGATAGGCTTTAAATATTGTGCGCTGTAGTTAATTGAAAATAAAGAACAAATCAAAAAACACGCACAAATTGATTGGGGAAAGTCAAAATATCCTCAAATAAAAATTGACAACCGAAGGGTATTCATTCATAATTTCACTTCTTCGCTGAGCGGCTACGGCAGTTTGGCGGGAGTGAGGGAAGTGTTTTGAGATTAATTTGTTGATTTGTGATTGCAAAAAAATAAAT
>CAXYYC010000023.1:0-43865 GCA_964293815.1 uncultured Burkholderiaceae bacterium | reverse complement strand
TCAGTTTTAGCGACAGCCTAATAACTGTCTGTCAGGTCAAGTCGTGGCTACTACATATAAGTTGATTGCGTTGCTACTCACCGCTTTGGTGGCGGCACATGCGCGTTTTCGTGTGATTCCAAAACTCTATCGCCAATCACAGGGGGCAGGTGTACGCTTTTTTTGCATGCACATTTTGACGGTGACGCTATTGGCGCTGGTCTTTGTCTATTTGGGTGTGGCATTTCGCTTTGGCGCGGTGTTTGACAGTATTTAAGTGGTGCTGTGATGCTGTTGGTCAAAACTGTGTACTTATTAATCGGGTTCATTAGCCTGATTTTGGGCATTATCGGTGCTTTTTTACCGATTTTGCCGACCGTTCCCTTTATTTTGTTATCGGCGTACTGTTTCGCTCGCGGTTATCCGCCGCTGTATCATTGGCTGCGTGATCGCTCGGTGTTTGCCAATTCTTTGCAGGATTGGGAGCGTGAGCGTGCGATCAGCCGTGCCAGTAAGCGTAAATCTTTGCTGATGATGGCTGTTGGTTTTGCATTGGCGCTGTATGCCGCACCGGCTGTGTGGCTAAAAATTATGTTGCTGCTGATTGGTGTGTCGGTGGCGACATTCATTGCCACGCGGCCTGAGCCGAGTCAGTTGCAGGGTGTTGATTCGGATACGCAAAAATAGCTGTTCATTTTTCGGTTGCCATTGCATCGGCGTTGGCTTTAATCTGGCGCCATCATCTTTTTTTGATTAAAACCTATGAAACCGACTGCCGAACGGATGTACCGCGCCTCATTGGATAAAGATGCCAGTTTTGAAGGTATCTTTTGGATGGGGGTGAAAACCACGGGGATTTTTTGCCGTCCGACCTGTACGGCGCGCAAGCCTAAATTTGAAAATGTTGAGTTTTTTGAGAGCACGAAAGCGGCGATTCTCAAAGGTTATCGCCCGTGCAAAATCTGCAAACCGTTGGAATACCTCAACGAAACGCCCGAATACATCCGCGCATTGCTACAGGTTTTATCGGAGCGCCCCGAGCAAAAATTCAGAGATGCTGATTTGCGTGAGCGGGGCATCGAGCCGGCAACGATCCGACGCTGGTTTGCCAAGCACCACGGCATGACGTTTCAGGCGTATCAGCGGATGTTTCGCATCAATTCGGCGTTTAAAAAATTACAGCAAGGCGAAAGGATATTGGACGTGGCGTATGACAGTGGATTTGAGAGCTTGAGCGGTTTTTCCGACAGTTTTAAAACGATTTTCGGCGTGTCGCCAACACAGTCCAAACAGCACAACGTGGTGAACCTAAAGCGTATCGAAACACCACTGGGCACGATGATCGCCTGCGCCAGCGAGCGTGGCATTTGCCTGCTCGAATTCAGTGACCGCAAAATGCTCGAAAGCGAATTGAAGGACATTGCGAAACGATGCAATGCACATATTTTGCAAGGCGAAAACGCGCATTTTTCTATTTTAGAACAACAGCTTACGGAGTATTTTTCAGGTAAGCGAACCGAGTTCACAGTGCCTTTGGATTGGGTGGGAAGCGAGTTTCAGCAGCAGGTTTGGCAGATATTGATGCAGATTCCCTACGGCGCGACGTGGACATATGCACAGCAGGCACGTCTATTGGGCGACGTGAAAAAAGTCCGCGCAGTCGCCAATGCTAACGGCATGAATAAAATCTCCATCATCGTGCCATGTCATCGGGTGATCGGCAGCAATGGCTCATTGACCGGCTATGGCGGCGGCATCTGGCGCAAGCAAAAACTACTGGAGCTGGAAAACGCGATTTTACTGTAATGACTGATTCGTGATGGCATTAGCCCGGCTTGCCATCCAAACGTGGGCGCAGCAAAATTCGTGTGTAATACAGCAAAAAGATCAACAACGCCACGACCCAGCACAACATTGCCGCGTCAATTAAAGGCAAATACGCGCGCGGCCAAACGTGGATTAAGCCTGCCAAGCCGCGCAACAGAGCGGCCACAAACATCAAGCCATACGCCAGCGACATCCAGCGCGGCGCTTTGAGCATACGTCCGGTGTGACCGAGCGCCACGCGTGAAGTCATCGCCACGATCAATCCCGCAACCGCACCGACGGTCAACACATGCAATGCGCCCGAAGCCGGATAACCGAAAGCGAGTAGGGCACAAGCCAAAGGCAGACAAACGAAACTCAGGTGCAAAGACCACAGCAGAGGGTTGCTTCGCGTCGCGTACCAGCCCCAACCATGCCAACGGTACAGCAACACCAGCGCGGTCAATCCCGCCACGATTTGCACTGCCAACGGCATATCCAATAGCCAAAATACCGCCATCAGCAATAAGCCGATATTGCTCAAACGCAGTAACCACGGCGACTCGGGTTTTCGCCCGTACTTGGTCGCATTCTGCGTAAATGCGGGAATCACGCGACCGCCCATCAGATTGAGCACCACCGCGATCACGCCCACGCTGGCGTAGTGAATCCGGCTGATCCATGCGATTTGTCCGCTGACCTGTGCGTCACCATTCGCCCAATAACTTGCCAAACTCAACAGGGCAAAAAACAATAGCAAGGCCAAAAACGGCGCATTGCGCCATTGTTTCACCTGAATAATCATGCGCGCCAGCACGTACCACGCACCCAAATGACACAAAAAATCGGATGTCGCCCAGACGGCCAAAGGCACGCTGGGCAAAAATACCAGACCAATACGCGGCAATAACCACAACGCAACCAATAATGCCAGCCAACGACCGCGCACACTCGGCACGCCCGTCCAAGTCTGCGCCGCCGTCAGCAAAAAGCCCAAGATAATCGCCAAGGTAAAGCCAAAAATCATCTCATGCGCGTGCCACCATGTGGAGAGTTGCGGCAGTGTCAGCGTGCCATGCAGCGCCAACACCCACGGAATGATCGCGAGCAAAGCAAATAAGTTGCCCAACAGGAAAAAAGGCCGGAACGCCAATTCAAATAAGGCAAAACCATTGGGGTTGAGTGGCTTTTTCTGTGTCAGATCGTCAATGGAAATCAGTTGAGCCATAAAGTGCTTTCAATCGTTGTTGTGAATGGATTTAAATATTGGGTTAAATATTTCAGATTACAGCCAAACCTCTGGCTTTGAATTTCAGTACAAAATCTAAGAAAAATATCGTCATACACGTGCGCGCGGTGTCCAGAGGTTTTATTAAAAACAATAAGTTAGAGTGAAAATCTGGATACCCGCTAAAATCGTGCGGGTATGACGGAGTTCTATTCAAGTAAAAGTACCACTTTGTCAACAGCCTCAACTATTTGATTCAAATAGTTGATTAATTCAGTCGGATACATTGTACGACTTTCCGTACGACAAAACCATTTTCCGAGTGAACTACTCAGATTGGTATGGGGGTGGCCATAGGGATAATGTGCCTCATCCATTTGGCGTAGTGGCTCTACACCGTAATTACGGCAGATTGTCCCCATTCAGAGAATGGCGATTGTTGACCGAGGGGCGTAATCTGCGAGCGTCAGAAACGACTATGGAGAAAAATAATGACGCAAGACCCTCTCAGCAGACGACATGCGTGGTCGGTATTAATTAGCAGTACCTTCGCATTCACCATTTGTTTCATGGTTTGGATGATGTTCGCAGTGCTCGGCGTGCCGCTACAAAAAATATTGGGATTGAATGAAACCCAGACGATGATTTTGGCTGCGACGCCGGTATTGTCCGGTTCGTTGATTCGTGTGCCGCTGGGCATTTGGACCGATAAATACGGCGGACGGATTGTATTTTTTTGCTTGATGATCGCCACCGTGATTCCAATCTTTTTGATGCACTTTGCCACGGCGTATTGGCACTTTTTGGTCATTGGTTTATTCATCGGTTTGGCCGGTGGTTCGTTCTCGGTCGGTACGCCGTATGTGGCGCGCTGGTTTGAGCGCGATCAGCAGGGCATGGCGATGGGGATTTTTGGCGCGGGTAATGCGGGTTCGTCACTGACCAAACTGATTGCGCCAGCGATCATTGCGTGGGCGGGCTGGCAGATGGTGCCGACGGTGTATGCGGTGATTATGCTGATAACGGCCATATTATTTTGGTTCTTTAGCTACAGCGATCCGAAGCATTTGGTGTCATCGAATGTGACCTTGGCTTCGCAATTGAAATTAATGAAGGATCCGGCAGTACTGCGCTATTGCCAATTGTATTCGGTGGTGTTCGGCGGTTACGTCGCATTGGCTTTGTGGATGGTGAAATATTACGTCAACGAGTATGGCTTTGATTTGGCACACGCAGGCTTTTTGGCGATGTGTTTCTCTCTGCCGGGTGGTGTGTTGCGTGCGTTTGGCGGCTATTTGTCGGATAAATTCGGCGCGCTGAAGGTGACTTGGGCGGTGATGTGGGTCTGCTGGGTGGCGTTTTTCATCCTGTCGTATCCGCAAACCGAATTGGTGGTGCAAAGCACTCAAGGGCCGAAATCGTTCCATCTGGGTTTGAACGCGACTGTGTTTACCGTGATTTTATTCGGCGTGGGCATTGCGATGGCGGTGGGTAAAGCCTCGGTGTTTAAATTTATTGCCGATGAGTTTCCGCAGGACATTGGCGCGGTTTCGGGCGCAGTCGGTTTGGCGGGTGGCTTGGGCGGATTTTTCCTGCCGATTATGTTCGGTGCGCTGGTGGATTTGACCGGTATTCGCTCGACCTCTTTCATGCTGCTGTATGGCACGGTGTGCGTGAGTTTGGTGTGGATGTATTTTTCGTTCCGTGATGTGCGCAATCGTGAGATTAAGCATTCGTCATGAGTAGGCATGATATTTTTGATTGGAAACAAAATGGCTAAATTAATTACCAATTGGAAGCCCGAAGATAAGAACTTTTGGGCATCCGAAGGACGCGCCGTCGCGCGGCGCAATCTGTGGCTGTCGGTACCGGCGCTGTTACTGGCTTTCGCGGTGTGGCAGATTTTGAGTGTGACCTTGACGTATTTGCCGAATATCGGTTTTAAATATTCTAAGGAAGAGCTGTTCACTTTGGCCGGTTTGCCCGCGCTGTCGGGTGCGACCATGCGGATTTTTTATTCCTTCGTCGTGCCGATTTTCGGTGGCCGCCGTTGGACGGCGTTCTCAACTGCGACCTTACTGATTCCTTTGCTGGGTTTGGGTTTTGCGGTGCAAGACCCGAATACTCCGCTGTGGCAAATGCAGATTTGGGCTTTGTTGTGTGGTTTTGGTAGCGCGAACTTCAGCTCGTCCATGAGCAATATCAGCTTCTTTTTCCCGAAAGCGGAAAAAGGTACGGCGCTGGGCATCAACGCGGGTCTGGGTAATCTGGGCGTGTCGGTGGTGCAATTTGTCGTGCCGGTGGTGGTGACCATGGGCGCATTGGCATTGGGTGAGGCGCAAACCTTCACCAAGGGCGCCGAGGTGAAACAGATTTGGTTGCAAAATGCGGCGTTTTTCTGGGTACCGTTGGTGGCGATTTCCGCCATCGCCGCGTGGTTCGGTATGAATGATTTGTCCAGCGCGAAGGCTTCGTTCAAAGAGCAATCGGTGATTTTCCAACGCAAAGACACATGGTTGATGTGCGTGCTTTATTTGGGTACATTCGGCTCGTTTATTGGTTTTGCGGCGGGTTTTGGCCTGCTGATGAAAGGGCAGTTCCCGCAGGTGAATGCGACCAACTATGTGTTTTTGGGTGCGCTCATCGGCGCGATTTCGCGCGTGATCGGCGGCAAGCTGTCGGATAAACTCGGTGCGGCGCGCGTGACCACATGGGTATTCATCGGTATGATTGTCGCGGTATTCGGCGTGATTCACTTTTTACCGGTCAAAGGCGTAGACGGTAGCGGTAATTTCAACGGCTTTTTCGCCTGTTTTATCGCTCTGTTTGCCTTGACCGGTGTGGGCAATGCATCGACTTTCGCGCAAGTGCCGAAAATTTTCAGCACCGTGGCGGCGCGCTTGGCCGGAAAAGGCGTGAGTGCAACGCAAATCGAGACCAATGCGAACAAGGAAGCGGCAGCGGTGTTGGGCTTTAGTGCGGCGATTGGTGCGTACGGCGGCTTTTTCGTACCGAAAAGCTATGGCCTGTCTATTTCTGCGACGGGTGGTGTGAAAGCGGCACTGATTGGCTTCATCATTTACTACGTGCTGTGTTTGCTGATTAACTGGTGGTATTACTCGCGTAAAAATGCACAAACGCCGTGCTGGCGGTGTTATTAAGCGGTTTGGCGCGTGCGGCGTTTGGCGTGAAAACGTGGGATTTTTACAGCACACAGCCGGTTTTTTGGCTCAAATTGTTGGCGTTTATAGCCATCAGCTTGATGTCGCTCAAGGTACAAAAGGCTTATGGCCGCTGGCAAATGAATCCGTCGCATTGCCCCGATGATCTGGATGCGATGCGTCGCCGAATGATGGTGCAGGCGCATGTCATCATGCTACTGCCGATTTTGGGGCTGATGATGGCGTATGGTGTTTTACCCTTTTAAAAATGAAGCGTGATCAAAGCGGAGGAAGAGATGAATAAAGTGTGGATGGTTCTATTGGGTGCATTGGCGGTCAGCAACGTGGCACGAGCGGATGAGGTTAACGTGGCGGTGGCGGCGAATTTTGCCGAGCCGATCAAGGAAATCGCCAAGCAGTTTCAGCAAACGACCGGTCATCGCTTGGTCATCAGTACCGGCGCAACCGGTAAGTTTTATGCGCAGATCAAAAATGGTGCACCGTTTGATGTGCTGCTCGCAGCAGACCAAGAAACACCGACCAAATTGGAGCAGGAGGGCAATGCGGTTGCCGGTACGCGGTTTACCTATGCCGTGGGTGAGCTGGTGTTGTGGAGCGCGCAACCGAATGTCGTTGACAGCAATGGCGCGGTTTTGCGTGGTCAATCATTCGCACATTTGGCAATGGCCAATCCCAAACTCGCACCGTATGGTCGTGCGGCGCAGCAAACTTTGGAACGCATGGGCTTGATGGAGCAGGTACGTCCCAAATTGGTCACCGGTGAGAATATCGGTCAAACCTACCAATTTGTTTATACAGGCAATGCACAGCTTGGCTTTGTCGCGCGTTCACAGGTACAATCAGATCGTGGAATTTCAGGCTCATATTGGCTAATTCCTAAAAATATGTATAGCCCGATCATCCAACAAGCCATTATTCTGAATCATGGCAAAGATAACGCCGGTGCAAAACAATTGATGCAGCACTTGAAAACACCCGCTGCGAAAAACATCATCCGCCGCTATGGCTATGGTGTGTAATATCGGAATTGCCCCTTGATTCCTTGGTTCATTGATTAACTGATTATCAGCGCGTTTTAAGCATTTATTTTGGAAAATTTACTGCCCCCGATTTGGCTGACATTGAAATTAGCCACCTTCACCACTGTGATTCTACTGCTGTTCGGAATCCCCTTGGCGTGGTGGCTGGCGCGTACACGCTCGTGGGTGAAAATTCCGCTGAATGCATTGATCGCCTTGCCGTTGGTTTTACCGCCAACGGTGCTGGGGTTTTATTTATTGTTGGCGATGGGGCCGAACGGCCCGTTGGGCCAGTTTTCCGCTTTGCTCGGCTGGGGTACTTTGGCTTTTACCTTCAAGGGGTTGCTCATCGGCTCGATTTTTTACTCGATTCCGTTTGTGGTGCAACCTTTGCAAAATGCCTTTGAATCCATCGATTCGGATATTTTGGAGGCCGCATATTCTTTGGGCGCGCGGCCGGTCAACCGTTTTTTCACGGTGGTTTTGCCGATTGCCAAATCCAGTATTTTGACCGCCGCTATTTTTGGCTTTGCGCACACCGTTGGCGAGTTTGGCATCGTGCTGATGATCGGCGGCAATATCCCCGATAAAACCCAAGTCGTCTCCATCGCTATTTATGAGCATGTCGAGGGGCTGGAATATACGCAGGCGCATTGGCTGTCCGCAGGTCTGCTGGTATTTTCTTTCGCCGTCTTGCTGATCTTGCATACGGTCAACAAAAGCCAAGGTCGGCTTTTGAAATACTGACCAAATTTATGGTCTAAATATCTCGAAGTTGTTCTTTGATCATGGACTGCCTGGTTCAGAATGATCACCTCCCCCAAAAGGATTAGTCTGCTCCCCACCCATTGCACACCATAGACACCACGTTCAGGCAATGGGTATTGTGCTTAATCTCTCCTAAACTGATGCCGTACCTTGAGGAAATTGTGTGTTTCTCAGGACGGCATTTTTTATCAGACCATAGAGAGGCAGTATGAGCCACTTTTTAGACAGATTGAACTTTCTCGGTAAAGTGAAAAGCACGTTTTCAGACGGGCATGGGGCGGTGGTGGATGAAGACCGCAAATGGGAAAACGCCTACCGCAGCCGTTGGCAGCACGATAAGATCGTGCGCTCGACGCATGGTGTGAACTGTACGGGTTCGTGCAGTTGGAAGGTGTATGTGAAAAACGGTTTGATTACTTGGGAAACCCAGCAGACCGACTATCCGCGCACGCGGCCTGATCTGCCGAACCACGAGCCGCGCGGCTGCCCGCGTGGTGCGTCGTATAGCTGGTATGTGTATTCGGCGCAGCGTGTGAAATACCCGATGATACGCGGGCATCTGATGCGCCTGTGGCGCGACGCGCGCAAAACCATGACGCCAGTCGGCGCGTGGGAATACATCAGCCAAGACCCTGAGCGCGCGAAGCAGTATAAAGCCAAACGTGGCCTCGGCGGCATGGTGCGCGCGACTTGGGACGAGGTGGAGGAAATCATCGCCGCGGCCAATGCCTACACGGTGAAAAACTACGGTCCCGATCGCGTGATTGGCTTCTCTCCGATTCCCGCCATGTCGATGGTGAGTTATGCGGCAGGCTCGCGTTATTTGTCTTTACTCGGCGGCGCGTGTTTGTCGTTCTATGACTGGTATTGCGATTTGCCACCGGCCTCGCCACAAATTTGGGGTGAACAGACCGACGTGGCCGAATCTGCCGATTGGTATAACTCGACTTATCTGATGGTTTGGGGTTCAAACGTGCCGATGACGCGCACGCCGGACGCGCATTTTTACACCGAAGTACGCTATAAAGGCACGAAAACCGTGGCGGTATCGTCCGACTTTGGCGAAATGGCTAAATTCGGCGATATCTGGCTCGCGCCGAAACAGGGTACGGATGCGGCACTGGCGATGGCGATGGGGCATGTGATTTTGAAAGAATTTCACCTGAACAATCCGTCGGATTATTTCCAAGACTACTGTCGCCGCTTGACCGATATGCCGATGCTGGTGGTGCTCAAAGACGACGGCGACAAACTGCTGCCCGAGTATTTCCTGCGCGCCAGCCATTTGTCCGGCAACGCAGGGCAGGACAATAACCCTGACTGGAAAACCTTGGTCGTGGATGAGAACAGCGGCGACATCGTCGCGCCGAAAGGCTCGATTGGCTTCCGTTGGGGCGAGCAGGGCAAATGGAATCTGAAATCAGAGGATGCCAATGGTACTGACGTCAAAGCGCAGCTCAGCTTGCTCGGCAAACACGACGCTGTGGCCGAAGTGGGCTTTGAGTATTTCGCCGGTGTAAACGAAGCGAATTCCAAAGACATCCAAATTCGCAAAGTGCCTGCGCGCCGCATCACTTTGGCCGATGGCTCGTCGGTCTTGGTGGCAACGGTATTTGATCTGTTGGTGGCGAACTACGGCGTGGACCGAGGCGTGGCCGAGTTTGCCAGTGATACGGTCGCGACCGACTACATGCAAGACATTCCATACACGCCCAAATGGCAGGAAAAACACACCGGCGTCAAAGCCGAAATGGTGATTCAGGTGGCGCGCGAATTCGCACAAAATGCGCACCAAACGCACGGCAAGAGCATGGTCATCGTCGGCGCGGGTTTGAACCACTGGTACCACATGGACATGAATTATCGCGGCATCATCAATATGCTGATGATGTGCGGCTGTATTGGTCAATCGGGTGGCGGCTGGTGTCACTACGTCGGTCAGGAAAAACTCCGTCCGCAATCGGGCTGGGCGCCGTTGGCCTTTGGCTTGGACTGGCATCGTCCGCCGCGCCAGATGAACGGCACCTCTTTTTTCTACGCGCATACCAGCCAATGGCGTCATGAAAAACTCGGCATGAGCGAGATTCTCGCGCCGTCGCATCATGGCAAATTAGAGCCGATGAGCATGATCGACTACAACGCCAAAGCCGAACGCATGGGCTGGCTGCCGTCTGCGCCGCAGTTGAGTACCAACCCGCTGGATGTGACCGATCAGGCGCAGCAGCAGGGCGTTGATCCGGTGCAATACGCCGTGAATGGCCTAAAAAACGGTACGCTCGATATGTCGTGCAATGACCCGGACAATCCGAAAAACTTCCCGCGCAATTTATTTGTCTGGCGCTCGAATATCTTAGGCAGCTCCGGCAAAGGCCACGAATATTTCCTTAAATATTTGCTTGGTACGCAAAACGCCGTGTTGGGTGACGAAGACGACTGCATCACCCCGCAGGAAATCACCGTGCGTCCGGCGGCACAGGGCAAGCTCGATTTGCTCGTGGTGCTCGATTTCCGCATGTCCACGACCTGCTTGTACGCCGATATTGTTTTGCCGACTGCGACTTGGTACGAAAAAGACGATCTGAACACGTCCGATATGCACCCATTCATTCACCCGCTGAGTGAAGCGGTTCAGCCGCTGTGGCAGTCCAAAACCGACTGGGAAATTTACAAAGGCATCGCCAAAAAATTCTCCGAAATCGCGGGTGATTACATCGGCACGCGCAAAGACCTCGTATTGACGCCGCTGATGCACGACTCACCGCAAGAGCTGGGGCAACCGTTCGACGTGAAAGACTGGAAAAAAGGCGAATGCGAACCGATTCCGGGCAAAACCATTCCGATGATGACCGTGGTGGAGCGCGATTACGGCCAAATTTACAATAAATTCACCTCGGTCGGGCCGTTGCTGGAAAAAGTTGGCAATGGCGGCAAAGGCATGACTTGGAAAACCGAGCACGAAGTGGACATCCTGCGTGGCCTGAACAAAGTCGCCACCGAAGGTGCGGGTAAAGGTCAGCCAAAACTCAATACCGCCATTGATGCGGCCGAAATGATCTTGACCCTCGCGCCGGAAACCAACGGTCATGTGGCGGTTAAGGCATGGGAGTCGTTGAGCCAATTCACCGGCATTGACCACACGCATTTGGCCAAACCGCGCGAGCACGACAGTATCCGTTTCCGCGACATACAGGCACAGCCGCGCAAAATCATTTCCTCACCAATTTGGTCGGGGCTGGAGTCCGAAGAAGTCTCCTACAACGCCGGCTACACCAATGTACACGAGCTGATTCCGTGGCGCACGCTCACCGGTCGCCAACAGTTTTACCAAGACCACCAATGGATGCGCAAATTCGGCGAAGGCTTCTGCGTCTATCGTCCGGCGGTAGACCTGAAAACCACCGACATGATGCTCGGCAAACACAGCAATGGCAATCCTGAAATCGTGCTGAACTTCCTCACGCCGCACCAAAAATGGGGCATTCACAGCACCTACAGCGACAATCTGCGCATGCTCACGCTTTCGCGCGGTGGGCCGCATGTTTGGATTTCAGAAGGTGATGCGAAACGTGCGGGCTTAGAAGACAACGACTGGATTGAAGCGTTTAACCTAAACGGTACGTTGACTGCGCGTGTTGTCGTCAGCCAACGCGTACCGGACGGCATGATTTTGATGTACCACGCACAGGAAAAAATTGTCAATGTCCCCGGAGCGGAAATGTCCGGCAAGCGCGGCGGGATTCATAATTCCGTCACCCGAGCCGTACTCAAACCGACGCACATGATCGGCGGCTACGCCCAGCAGTCCTACGGCTTTAACTACTATGGCACGGTAGGCTCTAATCGCGATGAGTTCGTGATTGTGCGCAAAATGGACAAAGTCGATTGGATGGATCAACCGGCGAATGCTTCGTCCCATTCATCCACTCAAACAGCATCTGCTCAATAAGGAGAATACTATGAAGATCAGAGCCCAAATCGGCATGGTGCTGAATCTGGATAAATGTATCGGCTGTCACACCTGCTCGGTTACGTGTAAAAACGTCTGGACCAGCCGCGACGGTGTGGAATACGCATGGTTTAACAACGTAGAAACCAAACCGGGCATTGGCTATCCGAAAGAGTGGGAAAACCAAGTCAAATACAAAGGCGGCTGGATTCGCACCAATGCGGGCAAATTACAACCGCGTCAGGGCGGCAAGATGAAAATTTTGAGCAATATTTTTGCCAATCCGAATCTGCCGCAGATTGACGAATACTACGAGCCGTTCACCTACGACTACGAGCATCTACAAAATGCGCCGGAGATGAAAACACCGCCGACCGCGCGTCCCGTTTCGGTACTGACCGGCGAGAAGATGGAGAAAATCCAATGGGGGCCGAACTGGGAAGATGACTTGGGCGGTGAATTTCACAAACGTGCGAAAGATGCGTTGTTTGAAGGGATTCAAAAAGACATGCACGCGGCCTTTGAAAACACCTTCATGATGTATTTGCCTCGTTTGTGTGAACACTGCCTGAACCCGACCTGCGTGGCGAGCTGTCCCTCCGGCTCGATCTACAAACGCGAAGACGACGGCATCGTGTTGATCGACCAAGACAAATGTCGCGGCTGGCGGATGTGTATTTCCGGCTGCCCGTACAAAAAAATCTACTACAACTGGACGTCGGGTAAGGCGGAAAAATGCACCTTCTGCTATCCGCGCATCGAATCCGGCCAGCCAACGGTCTGCTCGGAAACCTGCGTCGGCCGTATCCGCTACCTCGGCGTGCTGCTGTATGACGCGGACAAAATCGAGCAGGCGGCCAGCGTCGAAAACGAGCAGGATTTGTACGAAGCGCAATTGGGCGTGTTCCTTGATCCGAACGATCCGGCGATTCAGGCCGAAGCCTTGAAGCAGGGCATTCCGCAAAGCTGGATTGACTCGGCGCAGAATTCGCCGGTGTACAAAATGGCGATGGAGTGGAAAGTCGCGTTCCCGCTGCATCCTGAATACCGCACCTTGCCCATGGTATGGTACATCCCGCCTCTGTCACCGATTCAATCGGCGGTGGAAAACGGTCTCGTAGGGGAAAACGGCATCATCCCGGATGTGAAAGATTTACGCATCCCGTTGAAATATTTGGCCAATTTACTCACCGCAGGCAATGAAACGCCGGTGTTGAAAGCCTTGGAAACCATGATTGCGATGCGCCGCTACATGCGTGCGAAATCGGTCGAAAAAACGGTGGATGAAACCACGCTCAAAGGCACGCATCTGTCCGGCGCGCAAGTCGAGGAAATGTACCAAATCATGGCGATTGCGAATTACGAAGACCGCTTCGTCATCCCAACGTCGCACAAAGAGATGGTGGAAAACGCGTTTGATGACAAATCCAGTTGTGGCTTTACCTTTGGCAATGGCTGCTCAACCGGCACGTCTGAAGCGAATCTGTTTGGCAAGAAAAAGGCCACGCCGATTGTGTTTCACGAAATGCGTCGCGATCGCAACAATAATCAGCAACAATCCGAACCAAAAGATTGATTAGGGGAAAACATGAACGTTTACAAAGCTTTATCGGCGCTATTGTGTTACCCCGAAGCGGATTTGCAGGCGGCGATGGCGGATTTTAGAACGATGTTCAGCCGTGACTCTGAGTTTTTGTCACAGCTTGAGCCGCTGTTAGATACATTGGAACGCACAGATTTGGTCGAGTTGCAGGAGCGTTATGTGCAGACTTTTGACCGCACGCCGTCGCATTCGCTGCATTTGTTTGAGCACGTTCACGGCGAAGACCGTGCGCGTGGGCAGGCGATGGTTGATCTGCTGGAAGAATACCGCAAGCACGGTTTTGACGTCATGGCGGATGAATTGCCGGATTATGTGCCATTGTTTTTAGAATTTTTGGCGATGATTGACGAGGATGAGGCGCTGGATGTTTTGGGCGATGCGGTGCATGTTTTGGCGCACATCGGGCAAAAGCTCAAAGCAAACGGTTCGGTGTATGCCTGTGTGTTTGATGCCTTGATTTTGCTCTCGCCGGTTGCGCCTGAGCCGCTGACCGTACCGCCGATTCGAGATATGGATGAGGCGCTGGAAACCTTCGGACCGAATGTGGAAGGGGTTGAGCCGCTGTTGAACCATCGTCCGAGTTTGCCAAGCGTTGCACCGATTAATTTTTACGCACAGCGTCCATGACCGATGGTTGAGGGTTGTTTTTTGAAATGGAGTCTATGATGGATTACTTACATCAGTTTTTATTTGGGATTTATCCGTACATTGCCATCGTGATATTTTTGCTCGGTTCGCTGATTCGTTTTGAACGCGAGCAGTATTCGTGGAAAAGTGAGTCGTCTCAGGTGTTGTATACCGGTTCACTGCGTTTGGGTAATATTTTGTTCCATGTGGGGATTTTGGGGCTGTTTTTCGGGCATTTGGTCGGCTTGCTCACGCCGGTGGCGGTGTGGGATACGCTGGGTGTTTCGCATGGCACGAAACAGGTGTTTGCCATGGTTGCCGGCGGGATCATGGGCGTGATGTGTTTGGCAGGGCTGTTGATTTTGCTCGCGCGCCGATTCGGTAACACACGCTTGGCGAAAAACACGACGTGGCGTGATAAATTGGTATTGCTGTGGTTGTTGGCTACGGTGATCGCCGGTCTGTCAACGATTTTTGTCTCAGCGCAGCATTTGGATGGTGAGGAAATGGTGGCATTGATGACTTGGGCGCAACACATTGCGACCTTCCGTGGCGATGCGGCGAGCTATATCATTGGCGCTTCTTGGGTCTTCAAGCTGCATTTGTTCCTCGGTATGAGTGTGTTTGTGGTGTTCCCGTTCACCCGTTTGGTACACGCTTGGAGTGGCTTTGGCACGGTTTCGTATCTGAATCGCTCATGGCAGTTGGTTCGTCCGCGTAAATAAGTTGCTGATTCTTTTGCGTGGGAGCGTGATTTGGATGATCCGTTATTAAGTGGTTTTAAGCGTTATCAGGCGCAGTATTTTGGTGATGATGATTCATTGTATCGGCAATTGAGCACAGGGCAGAAGCCCAATACGCTGGTGATCGGTTGCTGTGATTCTCGTGTGCATCCGCCTGCATTGCTGGGAACGGAGCCGGGTGAGATGTTTGTGGTGCGCAATGTGGCGAATTTGGTTCCGCCGTATGATGGTCGAAGTGAGTACGACAGCGTTGCGGCGGCTTTGGAGTTCGCGGTGCAGGTTTTGCAAGTCAAGCGTGTGATTGTGCTCGGGCATAAGGGCTGTGGCGGAATCAGAGGCTTGATGGACAATTCTGCGCCGCGAGGCAGTGCCTTAGCCAAGTGGCTGGACATCGCGGACAGTGCAAAAAATGCTGCTTTGAGTGCGTTTCGCCAGTTTCCCGAGCGAAACGCCTACGAGATGTGCGAGCGGATTGCAATTTTGGTGTCATTGAATAATCTGCTCTCGTATCCGTGGTTGGCGGAGAAGGTTGCGTGTCAAGAGGTGCAATTGGATGGCTGGTATTTTGATATGCAGACCGGTTCGTTACTGGGCTACGACGCCGATCAACAGGCGTTTGCGCCATTGGTCGCGCCGTTGATGTGTTCAATAAAAACCGTTTTACAGGAGGCGTCATGAAATTTGGATTACTGATTGAAACCAATGAACCCGAAAAAGCGTGGAATGGCGTGCGTTTTGCCAACGCGTCGCTCAAAGCAGGGCATGAAGTGCGGATTTTTCTGATGAGCGCGGGCGTGGAAATTGAGTCGATCACGCATGAGACATTCAATGTGCCAGCGCAATTACACGAGTTTGCGCAACTGGGCGGAACGGTTGGGTGCTGTGGCACATGTAAACGCGCGCGTGACCTACCATCAACCGAGATTTGTCCGATTTCCAGCATGGGGGATTTGGTCGCCATGATGGAATGGGCGGATAAAACTTTAACCTTCTGATTTTTTGTAATCTATCTTTCATCTAAAAAGGGCGTTAAATCGTCCTTTTTTGCATTAGAATAAGCCAGATTTTGGTTCAATCAATTTGTTTATACTCAATCAGGAGCGTTTATGAAACATCAAAAATTGGCTATTGCGGCTTTGGCTTTAATGATGGCTGGTTATGGCGTGACGGCATTGGCCGCTACACCTCAAAAGTCTCAAGCCGTTCATCTCACGATTTTACATACCAACGATCACCACGGACGTTTCTGGAAGAACCAAGACGGCGAATATGGTTTGGCCGCGCAAAAAACGCTGGTTGACCAAGTGTGCAACGAAGTACGCAAACAAGGCGGGCAACTGCTGGTGCTCAGTGGCGGCGACATCAACACCGGCGTGCCCGAGTCCGATATGCAGGATGCCGAGCCTGATTTCAAAGGCATGAAAGTCATTGGTTACGACGCGATGGCATTGGGCAACCACGAGTTTGACAACTCGCTGGAAGTGCTGAAAAAACAAGCGCATTGGGCGGGCTTTCCATTCCTCTCTGCGAATATCTACCGTGGCGATCAACGCATGTTTGAGCCGTACAAAATTTTCAATAAAGGTGGCGTGCGTGTCGCCGTCATGGGCTTGACCACCGACGACACCGGCAAATTGGTCAATCCCGATAATCTGAAATACGATGGTAAATGGCGCAGCGGGGCGCAAGTGAATCCGGCCAGCAAAGACGGTATCGTGTTTCGCAGCCCGATTGTCGAAGCGGCGGACTTGGTTCCAGAGTTGCGCAAACGCGCGGATATTGTGATCGCCGCCACCCACATGGGGCACTACACCGATGGTCAACACGGCTCGAATGCGCCGGGTGATGTCGAGCTGGCTCGCGCAGTCAAAGGCATCGACCTGATCGTTGGCGGTCATTCGCAAAATCCCGTGTGTATGAGTGCGGAAAACACGCGCAATGATGCCTATGTGCCGGGTGGCGAGTGCCGTCCCGATCAGCAAAATGGCGCATGGATTGTACAGGCGCACGAATGGGGCAAATACGTTGGCCGTGCGGATTTTGAATACAAAGATGGCAAACTCAATTTACTCAAATACCAATTGATTCCGATCAATCTGAAAAAATCAGTCACCAATGACAAGGGTGAAAAAACCAAGGTGCTGTATGGCAGTGAAATTGCCGAAGATGCCAAACTACTCAAACTGCTGACGCCATTCCAAGAAAAAGGTCAGGAAGCCTTAAAAATCAAAGTGGGCAAATCCACCGGCGAATTTATGGGCAAACGTGACGTCGTGCGCAGTCAGCCGACCAACCTCGGCGTATTGGTCGGTACCGCCATGCGCGAAAAGGTCAAAGCAGATTTCGCTGTCATGAACTCCGGTGGTATTCGTGACTCCTTGCCAGCGGGTGAATTAACTTACCGCGATGTACTCAAAGTGCAACCTTTTGGCAACCAAATCAGTTACGCCGATTTGACGGGCGCTGAAGTACAAAACTACCTAAATGTGATAGGCAAAATGAGCGCCGGTTCGGGCGGCTTCCCGCAGTTTGCCGGTATTTCGATCAAATACGTCAAAGGCGAAGCGACCCATGTCATGATTGGCGGTAAACCACTTGATCCGAATGCCACCTACCGCATGACGCTCAATGACTTTACCTCAGCAGGCGGTGACGGCTATCCGAAACTCAAAGGCGTACATCCGACTTGGGTCAACTCAGGCTTTACCGATGCGAATGTGTTGAAAGACTACATTTCCAACCATTTACCGATTGACCCTGCGAACTACGACCCGAACAACGCACTTAATGCCGTCACCCGCGAATAATCGCGAAGTTACCTGAAGAGTAATACAAAGCAAGGCGCATTAATTATTATGTGCCTTGTTTTCTTTCTGTCAACCAAAGTGATCGTTGTGCTTTATCGTAGGCGATCAAGGAAGGAGTTTAATGATGCGTTATTCTATCGTTTGGATGTCGGTAGGTTTTATGTCTGTAACTATGCTCAGTTTGGCCGCGTGCGCGCAGGATAAATCTGTGCCGAGTAAACCCATCGGTATGGCCAATCCCGCCTCGCAATACTGCGTGAGCTTGGGCGGTAAACTGGAAATCAAACGCCAAGCCGATGGTGGTGAATACGGCGTGTGTCACTTGCCCAATGGCGCAACGATCGACGAGTGGGAATTGTTCCGCCGCGATCATCAAACCGGCAGCTAATCACTGACAAGTTCTATTCTTGGCTTTTAAAAAGGCAATGGTGTGATCCATTGCCTGAGGCTGTTGACAAAGTGGTACTTTTTTTAAAAAAATTCCGTCATTCCCGCATGATTTTAGCGGGAATCTAGTTCGTCATTCTAACTTATTGTTTTTATTGAAATATATGGATACCCGCCTGCGCGGGTATGACGTCATTTTTCTTAGATTTTGTGCTGAAATTCAAAGTAGGAGGTTTGCCAGCAATCTGGGACAAGTCTATGACTTGTCTTTTTTGTGGTATTTCGTGGATGTGGGCTGACAGAGTATTCGATGTTCTTGACTTTGTTTATTTTATTAATGATAATGATAATACTTCTCGTTAACATTAAAAGGTAGGCTTCCATGAAACATCTCACTTTTTCGCTATTGCTCGTGTCCGCATTGTCATTGAGTGCATGTGATAAACCTTCGACTGCCCAGAAAACACCTGAGCAGCCTGCAACTCCTGCTACTCCTGCTACTACAGCCACTGCGCCAGTAGCTACAAACGACTTATCGGCTGAAACGGCTGAGTACAAAAAGTGGGTGGAAGGGCAGATTGATCTGCTGCTGGCTGATACTGAAAAGTTCGTCGGCTATTTGAATGCAGGTAATTTGGCAGAGGCGAAGAAAATTTATCCTTTGGCGCGGATGTATTTTGAGCGCTCGGAGCCGATTGCCGAGAGTTTTGGCGACTTGGATCCGCGCATTGACAACCGCGAAGCTGATTTGGAGAAAGGTGAGGTTTGGACTGGTTTTCACGCCATCGAAAAAATTCTCTGGACAAAAAATACCACCAAAGGCACGGAGCAATTAGGCAAACAGTTGATCAATGACATCAAAGAGTTGCGTGCAAAAATTCCGACCGCAGATGTGAATGGTGAATTGATGGTTCAAGGCGCGGTTGATTTGCTCAATGAGGTATCCACCAGCAAAATTACTGGCGAAGAGGAGATTTTCTCGCGCACCGATTTGTACGATTTTAAAGCCAATATCGAGGGTGCTGAAAAAATCTTTGACATTTTTAAACCCAAATTACAGCAAAAAAATCCTGCGCTGGTGACAGATTTGAGCGAAAAATTCAAAGCAGTGGATGACTTACTGGCGCAACACAAAGTGGGTGAAAACGGCTATAAACCATACAACCAGCTCACCAAACAGGAAACGAAAGCCTTGGCCGAAGCGGTGAACAAGCTGGGCGAGCCGCTGGCGCAAATGGGTATCGTGCTCAAATAATGATTCGTTACTGATGTATCGATTGCTTAACCTGATTATTCACCTATTTCATTGAACACGGCGCATTTGAACGGATTCATTATCGTAGCGTAGCAAATATGCGTCGTGTCGCCCACATTGATCCAATTAATTATCATGTTCTCATCCAAATCAGCGGCTCCGTCCGCTTTCCCCGTGGAATCAAGTCAATCACCACGTTCACGTCGTCGTTTTCTTCAATCCGTCGGCATCGGCTCTGTCGGTTTGGTTGGCGGATTGGTGGCCGGCTGCAGTAAAAATGTGCCGAAAGATTCAGCATTGATACCAACAAATCGTGCTTCCACTGATAATGTCGCCGCACACGACAACGCGCTTGCCCAGCAACGCTACCCGTTTTATGGCACGCATCAGGCCGGAATCGTGACGCCCGCGCAAAAGCACATTTACTTTTTGGTGATGGATTTGCACACCGAGGACCTCGAATCGATCAAGGACATGTTCAAAAAATGGACGGCGTTTTCGGCGAAATTGACCCAAGGTGAGAACATCATGCCTTATGGCGACAATCCGTTTGTACCGCCCGAAGACACGGGTGAGGCGGATAGTTTGGGCGCGTATGGCTTGACGCTGACATTTGGTATTTCGCCATCGTTCCTCAAGAAACTGGGTTTATCCGCGTTGGCGCCGCAGGCGTTTAGCGATTTGCCGCTGTTTCCACGCGATCAGCTCAAGCCTGATTTATCCGGCGGCGATATTTGCATTCAAAGTTGCGCTGATGACCCACAGGTCGCTTTTCATGCGGTGCGCCAATTGGTGCGGCAGGCTCGCTCTAACGTAACCATGCACTGGAGTCAGTCGGGTTTTAATTCATTTGATCATGCCAATCAAACGCCCCGTAATTTGTTTGGTTTCAAGGACGGCACAGCCAATCAAGAAACACTGAAAAATGCCGATCAGCATATTTGGGTGGATCAACCGAGTTGGATGAAAGGTGGTTCTTACCTCGTCGCACGCAAAATACAGATGTTTTTGGAAACATGGGATCGCACCAGCCTAAAGGGGCAAGATGAGACCTTTGGCCGCGTTAAAAGTAGCGGTGCGCCGATGGGTGGTTCTGACGAGTTTGAGCCATTGGACACCAAAAGCAAAGATGCTCACGGCAATTTAGCGATTCCTGATATCGCACATGCAGGCTTGGCAAAAAATACCGGTTTGCAGATGTTGCGCCGCTCGTATTCATTCGCCAGTGGTATTGACCCGAATACAGGGCAGTTTGATACGGGTCTGCTGTTCATTTCATTCCAAAAATCGCCCGATCAGTTTATTGCCATTCAGTCGGCTTTGGGTCGAATTGACAAAATGAACGAATACATCACCCACATCGGCAGTGGCTTGTTCGCCTGCTTTGGCGGGGTGAACGAGGGGGAATACATCGGTCAGGCGCTATTGGAAGGCAAACGAGGATGAATCTCACACACAGCCCTACACGCAGTCCCATGCGCGTGCTCATGCACCGGTTCAGTTCTATCGTTTGCTTGTTCTGCCTGCTGATATTGACTGCCATGCCTGTGCATTCATACGCACAGACGGCGAATGATGCAAGCAACACGGCCAGCGCCGGTAAACGCGTGCCGATGAGCCATTTGTATATTGCTTTGTCGGATGCCATGGCGGCCAGCAAGGCCGGTCAAACCGAACAGGCCAAAAAGCAGTTAATTGATTTGCAAACCGAATGGAACAACATCAGCGAACGCCAAAACGCTAAAGGGCAAGCGGCCAACCAAGCGCTGACACAGGCCATCGAGAACCCGAATGCCGAGCAATTATCGGCCTTATCCAATGCCTTGTATGCGTTTGAGCAAGAACAAAATCCAGTGGATTACAGCGCCAAACGCCAAGCGTTTAAAAAGCAAATCCTGCCCGCCTTGGCGCAACTTGAGCAAGCTATTACTCAGGCTCAGCCCAGTGATACCGCTGCGCTCAGCACGGCCTACCAGCAATTTAACGCCGCGTGGTTGGGTAATGAACGCGTTGTGCGCAACACCAGTATGGGTCATTACGGCCAAATCGAAACCGCAATGGCGCTGATGCGGGTCGCACTCGAAACCGCGCCGTTGGATTTGGACAAAGTTCGCCTGCAATCGCAAAACCTTAAATCCGCCATCGACAGTTACAACAGGGGTGAAACAGTAGCGACGCAAGCGAGCGCATACGACTTTAACGGCGGAGTGCAATTGCTACGCGATGGCTTGACGGCATTTGAAAGCGGGCAAATCGCGCAAGGGCAGGAAAAACTCACCACCTTCATCCAAATTTGGCCGAATATCGAAGGCGAAGTCAGCACACGCAATCCCAGCCTCTACAATCGCGTCGAAAGCCAGATTCCAGTGATACTCGCGCATGGCGAGGCTACGGGACAGCAAGGAGCGCTCAAAGGATTGATCGGCGAATTGGAGCAGATCAATCCGCAGGCGCAGTACGGCGCGATGGACGCCATGTTGATTCTATTGCGCGAAGGCGTAGAAGCATTACTCATCGTCATTGCGCTGGTCAGCGCACTGAATGTGGCCCAACAGCCGCAAGGCAAAAAATGGATTTATGCGGGTGTGGTTGCGGGTTTGATCGCCAGCGTACTCGGTGCACTTGCCTTGCAACGCTTATTTCCTGCCGTGAGCGCAGGCGCGAGCCGTGAAAAAATCGAAGGTTTGGTCGGTATCGCCGCCGTCATCATGATGCTGATGGTCGGCGCATGGTTGCACAGCAAATCCAGCATTCAGTCGTGGAATGCCTACATCAAAAAGCACATGGGCAAAGCCTTGTCTACCGGTAGCTTGATTTCGCTGTTCGGTTTGAGCTTTTTGGCGGTGTTCCGCGAAGGGGCGGAAACGATCATATTTTATGCCGGTATTTTGCCAAACATCAGCACTAACGCGCTTTTATCCGGTATCGGTATGGCTTTGCTGGTGCTGGCGATTTTGGCATGGCTTATGGCCAAAACCAGCGTTAAATTACCCGTGGCAAAAGTATTCCGAGTGCTCACTTGGCTAATCTACGCACTGGGCTTCAAAATTCTCGGTATCAGCATACATGCGCTCCAACTAACCGGTTTACTGCCGCTGACCGCGCTCAATGCGCCGTGGTTGCAAAGCAATGCTCTGGGGATTTACCCCACGGTTGAAACGCTGCTGGCGCAAGGGCTGTATCTCACAGTGATTGTGGTGATTCAGCGGGTTATTCACCGCAATGCCGAAAAAATACCGACCATGACCAAGCAAAGCACATAGTCATATCCAAAAATTGCTGTAAAATTAAGGCATTAGCCTATGTTTGAGACCCAAAGAAAGGAATTTTTATGTTATCCCAACCGATTGTTGACAAACTAAATGAGCAACTGAACTTGGAGTTTTATTCATCCAATTTATACCTACAAATGAGCGCGTGGTGCGCGCAACAAGGTTTTGAGGGCGCGTCACAATTTCTATTTAGCCACGCCAGCGAAGAAATGATGCACATGCACAAATTGTTTGCTTATCTCAACGATACCGGCGCAATGGCAATCATTGGCCAAGTGGACGCGCCTCAGCACGAATTTACATCGCTCAAAGAGGTGTTTGAAGTCACCTATCAGCATGAGCAGCACATCACCAAAAAAATCAATGAGTTAGTCGCCGTCACCTTTGAGCAAAAAGACTTTTCGGCGTTTAATTTCCTGCAATGGTATGTTTCAGAACAGCACGAGGAAGAAAAATTATTCCACGGCATTTTGGATAAATTCAAATTGCTGGGCGATTCAACCAGCGCCTTATACCATTTGGACAATGAATTGGCGAAAATGGCGCAAACTTCAGTGCCAGCATCCACTCAGGGTAATGCGTAAATATGTTGATCGTCATTACATCCTATGCTTTTGAAAGCAACATGGTTCGATTGTTCGACAATCGCAGGGCATAGTTGAATAATAGTGGAGCAGTAGCCAGATCAATCAACATTGGTCTGGCTATTTATTCATACGGATGTGGATGGCGCGATTGAGGCACTCGGGTGCAAAGCCAGCGATGCGGTGCAATACTTTTGCTGGCAGTCCGACCGGCTGATGCGTATTTTGCCAACGTTGATTCGACGTCGCGATCACCTTTATGATGGCCTGCGCGACATCCTGCGGCTGCAAACGAACCCCCATCTGGTCGATGCTACCGGCCTGCATATCGACGACCATCGCGGTATTGGTATACAGCGGCATCATGTCAATCACGCGAATGCCGTCACGCGCCCACTCTGCATCCAGGCCCTCGGTCAAACCACGGACAAAAAATTTACTGGCCGCATAGCTGACCAAATCCGGCTGACCGTGAATTGCGGCGGCGGAGGATAAATTGATGATTTTGGCATTCGTATTCAGCGTGAGGAAAGGGCGCGCTTTGTAGCAACCGAGCAAAACGCCATTGACATTCACCTGCAATAAATTCAGGTGGCGCTGCAAATCAATCTGCTCGAATTTGCCCGAACACAGCAATCCAGCGTTGTTGATAAGCACATCCAGCGAGCCAAAATGCGCGACAAAATCGTTCAGTGCCCGATCCCAATGCGCCGCTTGCGTCACATCCAATTCACCAGAGAGCACCGATTCGCCCAGCTCACTGGCCAAACGTTCCGCACCGAGCGCATCAATGTCAAAGATTCCCACACGATGACCCGCTTGAACGCACGCACGCGCAGTGGCCGCGCCAATGCCATTCGCCGCGCCGGTGATGAGGATGTTCATAGTGCCTCCTTATGTTCATGTCGCATAACTGATTATAGGCAATGCAAAAAGGTCAGGCAATGCCTGACCCCATTTGATGCGATTGTCGCTCAAGCATTCAAATCTCAGAAAAAATAAATTCCTGTGGCAAACGTGATTTTGGCAAAGTTTGGTTAATGTCATCTTGCGCATGATGACCGAGCGCCACGATAATCGAAGCGGCGTAACCCTTATTGCGTAAACCCAGCTCCTCGTTCAGAACGGTTGAGTTAAAGCCTTCAATCGGACAAGCATCAATGCCCATCGCGCTCGCGCCGAGCAATAATGCCCCCAGAGCAATATACGTCTGCTTCTCCATCCAATGCTGCGCGTCTTTCAGCTCATAACGGTGCATATTGGCATAAAAGCTGCGACCGGTATGCTGACCTTTGCGGAACTCTTCATTAGCAAAGCGACCGTCTTTTGTCTCTTGCTCCAGCAAAATTTGTAAATGCACGTCGTCCATCACCGTCTTGGTACACATCACGATCACATGAGAGGCATTCATGATTTTTGGACTGTTAAAAGCATGACCGGCATCGGTTGATTTGGCAATACGCGCTTTCGCCTCATCCGTGTGCGCAACAATAAAATGCCACGGTTGGGAATTGGTTGAGGAGGGCGTATATTGCAATAGCGTTTTTATCTGCGCAACTTGCTCATCAGTCAATTTCTGAGTAGGGTCAAAAGCCTTGGTGGTGCGGCGTTGCATTGCAAAATCATTGATGTGCATATCATCTCCTTTTTTGGTATGGGTATTTAAAATCGCTAAAAGATTCTACACTATTTACTCATATTTAAGGCAAGGTTTGCCAGCCCAGCGCACACCTGTGTATCATGCGTACATCGGAGGAACTCATGAGAATCGCATTCATATCAGACATTCACGGCAATCTGCCCGCACTGGAAGCGGTCAAAAAGGACATTCTACGCCGTGGCGTTGATCGCATCGTCAATCTCGGCGACAGCTTATCAGGGCCGCTGATGCCGCGCGAAACCGCACAGTTTCTCATGGCAGAGGGTTGGTACAGCCTTGCGGGTAATCACGAGCGGCAACTGCTTGCCGATAACGGCAAGGCCAAAGGTGCTTCGGATCAATATGCACTTTCACAATTAACACAGACGGAGCTGGATTGGTTAAGCACGCAAACACATCGGCATCAATTAAGCGATGAAATACTCATCTGTCACGGAACACCACGCAGCGATGTGGAATATTTCATGGAAACAGTTGAAAAGGGCTATATGCGAATCGCTTCTCCGCAAGAAATCGAAGAGCGTATTGCTGGTATCAGCTCGCCCATCATTATTTGCGGTCATACACACATTCCGCGCTTGATTAAACACAAAGCTGGTCAAATCGATGAGCAAATGATATTCAACCCCGGTAGTGTTGGACTACCTGCGTATGAAGACGATCATCCACATTATCACGTCATAGAAAACGGCTCTCCCGACGCGCGCTATGCGATTTTGGAGCGGAGAAATGCTCAATGGCAAATCGATTTTCATGCCGTCGCGTATGATTTTGAGATAATGGCGCAATTGGCACAGGCTCGTGAGCGAGCCGATTGGGTGCGTGCATTGAGAACGGGGTATATGTGTTGAGTATATTTTGAAGATAAGCGAACAATATTGAGTCACTATCAATCTTTATGAATATAATTATTTTAATTTGAAGCGCTTGAGCTTAATGACACTTAAGTTTGATTGGAATTTGACATGATTGTTAAAAGCATATTATTTGCAGTATTTTCGCTACTGACTACTTCTGCGCTGGCAGAGCCAGTGATTCCAGAACATTATGACTCAGCTCCTAATTCGTCTCCCGAGGCGTTGCAGTTGGCGAAGCGTTGTAGGCCAGAGCGTTTGGAATCAGATTATCTACAAATGGTTCAGGATGTAGGGAAATATAAGCGGGCGATCAGTCTTGGCTATCCTCGCGAACTTAACAAACCCTATCTCGTGGTAAGCTCAAAAAAAACCGTCTGCATTCCAATGTCAGAAAAGAAATTCCCCATCTTGGCACAAGAAGCATTCGATCAAACGATTGAATTTCCAGGTATGACAGATAGCGAAGCACAAAGAATGAAAATTTTTCTGGCGCAGCAAATCGCACTCGCCGGTAGCGTGGTTGTTTTGGTAAAGAATGAAAAAGGGAACGCCATTCAAATTGGCTATATGACTGTTACTCAATGGCCAAATAAAATTTTCTATCGAAGTGGTTTTCTGAAACGCGGGGAGTATGACGAATCAAATTACCCAATGGTTTTCAAAACGACCGGTGATACGTTTAATATTGTGCTCAGAGGCGACGCTAAAGAGTCGTTCAAAGAATTATTTTTAGATGACTGTACGCAGTTTTGCGAAGGAAAACGTAAAATTACGCTAGCCGAGTAAAATTCAGTTTTTGTCTACGCCGATTTCCCCATCCACGCAAACATCAGCGCAACGGCTAAAATCCCAAAGCCAACGCTCGCGCTGACGTAGGCAGTCGCATAGAGCCATTCGCCTTTGCGCATCAGTATCCAAGTATCCAGCCCGAAGCTGGAGAAGGTGGTGAAACCACCGAGAAAGCCAGTGATGAGCAGCAGGCGCAGTTCGGTATTGAGCGAAGTAAGGCGCTCAATGGCGACGGCGAGCACTCCGATCACGGCGCAACCGAGCACATTCACCAGCAGCGTTCCCCACGGAAATCCGACCGAGTTGTGCGGTGCGACCCAGCGCATGGTGGCGTTTCCCACGAGGTAGCGGGCGATGGAGCCGAATCCACCGCCCAGTCCGACCAGCAGGATGGCGAGTAGCTGATTCATGCTTTGGCCTTTGGTGTTTTTGCAGCGGTTGTTTTTGTCCTTGCTGTCATTGCCTTTTTGGCCGTTTTGGCTGGCTTGGCAGTTGATTCGGCTTTTAGGTATTCAGGTAGATTTTTCTGTTTGAACGCACACAGGTCTTCAATCACACATTCGCCGCATTTGGGTTTGCGCGCTTGGCAAACGTAGCGTCCATGCAGGATTAACCAGTGATGTGCGTCAATGAGGTATTGTTTGGGAATATTTTTCAGCAGTTTTTGTTCGACTTCGAGGACATTTTTGCCTTTAGCCAGTCCGGTGCGGTTGCCCAGACGGAAAATATGGGTGTCCACGGCCATGGTCGGTTCACCAAATATGGTGTTGAGTATGACATTGGCGGTTTTTCGCCCAACACCAGGTAGTGCTTCCAATGCGGCGCGATCATGCGGCACTTGGCTATTGTGCTGTTCGATCAGCATTTGACACAAACCAATGACGTGCTTGGCTTTGCTGCGGTATAGACCGATGGTGTTGATGTATTCGATTAGACCGTCTTCGCCAAGCGCGAGGATGGCTTCGGGTGTATTGGCGACGGGGTAGAGGCGGGCTGTGGCTTTATTGACACCGACGTCGGTCGCCTGTGCCGAGAGTACCACCGAGACGAGCAGCTCAAACGGGCTGGTGTAGCGCAGTTCGGTGGTGGGGTTCGGATTCGCTTGTTGTAGTCGGCGAAACAGTTCTTCTCGGTCAGCGGGGCGCATGATATCGGTGATTGATCGTGTTATTGAGCGGACTCTTTGCGTTTGAGCGCGGCTTCGAGTTGATCCATGCGGTCAAAGCCCCAGAATGGTTCGCCATCAAGGATGAAAAACGGTGAGCCAAATACGCCTTTGGCGGTGGCGAGATCGACCTCGGCGCGGAATTGTTCGCGTGTACTGGCGTGGCTGATGCCTGCGAGGACATCTTCGGCATTCAGCCCGATGCTTTGCGCAATGGCGGTGATGGTTTGTGTGTCGCTGATGTTTTTGCTGTCAACGTGATAGGCGCGCAAAATGGCTTGCGCCAGTTCGATGCCTTTGGCTTCGCCTAAATTCGATTCTACCCACAGCACCGCGCGGGCGGCGTAGCGTGCGTCTAATGTGGTGACGCTTGGCTCTTGATACGGAATGTTTTCAAATTGGGCGGTGCGGAGGATGTCGCGTTTTTGGTACTTCAGTTTCGCAGGGATTTGGGATAAACCGGTGCCACTATTGGATGGTTTAAATTCTTCGCCGACATATGGATGCCAATCCACTTGATGTCCATATTTGGCCGCCAATTCGTTGATGCGCGTGCTGGCAAAGTAGCCGTAAGGTGAGGTGAAATCAAAATAAAAGTCAATTCGTTTGCTCATGTGTTTCCTAAATATAAATTATTTAAAATCAATCAATTAAATTGATTTATTAAAGTTAAATATGTAAATTTTGCTGATTATTAATGCAGTAACTTCGGCATTTCTTCCACCAATTTATTGGTGTCCAAGGCAACACTGGCGTGAAACAGTGACACGCGCCAGCCATCTTCGGTTTTAGAAAAGACCAAGGTGCTGTGTAGGTTAAAGTGCTGAACCGCGCCATCTTGATTCAGCGTTAATTCGATGTGCAGTAGTTGGTTATGAACAGCGGTTTGGATATTGTCCAGACAATGGCTGGCCAATACCTGTGCTTTGAATTGCCCGATCTCAAACAATGTGCGCCATGTTTCTGACAGTGCGAGTTGCCCCTGCGCATAAGGAAAATTCGGCAAAATACAAATGGAGGACTGGTCATCGACCCACAGCGCCATCATTTGCTCAACGTCGCCTTGCGCCAGTGCGGCATAAAATGCCTTTTCCAGCTCAGATGCGTTGGCGAACATCGCCAACACAGACTTGGGTGGTTTGCGTTTGGGCATAAAATAACCTGAAGGTTTAATCAGTGATGCGCGACTTTTTCGCCTGCTTTCAGACGATAGACCGTACCGCAGTACGGGCATTTGCCTTCACCGTGGATCAATTTGATGAATACGCGTGGATGGCTGTTCCATTGCGCCATCGATGGCGTGGGGCAGTGTACCGGCAAATCGCTGGCGGAAAGTTCAATGATCGGTGCGTCTGTGGTTGTGTTCATTACAAATCCTTAAAATTTTGAATCTTTGTGCTGTGTCGCGATTGAAAATAACCTGTGCATTATATAACAAAGCATTGTTTTTGAACGCCATCCAAAGATATATCATGCAAAAATCGTTCATTAACTGTCGGAATGATTACGGCATGGAGAGTGTGTTGCTATAATCGCAGTCACTTATTTTGAAACGAATCATCATGGCAAAACCTGCGAAAAATCAATATGTGTGTAGCGAATGCGGCGGCACGACGGCGAAATGGTCTGGGCAGTGTCCAAGCTGTCAATCATGGAATACACTGATCGAAACAGCGGCTGAAAAGCCCAGTAATAACCGTTTCTCTGCGCTTGCTCCGGCTTCGCCCGTGCAGGCGCTTGCGCAGATTCATGCACAGGATGTGCCGCGTTTTTCCAGCGGCGTGTCCGAATTTGACCGTGTTTTGGGTGGTGGTTTGGTTCCCGGTGGCGTGATTTTGATTGGTGGTGATCCGGGCATTGGTAAATCGACCTTGCTGCTGCAATCACTCGCAACGCTGTCTGCAACGCGACCGGTTTTGTACATCAGTGGTGAGGAATCGGGCGCTCAGGTTGCCTTGCGCGCGCAGCGTTTGGATTTATCCGACGCGCAGATGCAGTTTCAGGCTGAAATTAATTTAGACAGTATTATCAATACTTTAATGCAGCTCAAACCCGACGTTGCGGTGATTGACTCGATTCAAACCATGTATTCGGGTGAATTGTCTTCCGCACCCGGCTCGGTGGCTCAAGTACGGGAATGCGCGGCTCAACTGACGCGCGTGGCGAAAGCCACCGGCATCACGCTGATTATGGTCGGTCATGTGACCAAAGAGGGCAGTTTGGCGGGGCCGCGCGTATTGGAGCACATCGTTGATACCGTGCTGTATTTTGAGGGCGACACGCAATCGTCATTTCGGCTGATTCGCGCGTTTAAAAATCGCTTTGGCGCAGTGAATGAGCTGGGCGTTTTTGCCATGACCGAAAAAGGGCTGAAAGGCGTCACCAATCCGTCGGCGATTTTTTTATCACAACACAAAGACGATGTGGCTGGCTCGTGCGTGATGGTGACGCAGGAGGGCACACGACCGCTGCTGGTTGAGGTGCAAGCCTTGGTTGATGCCTCGCATGCGCCAAATGCGCGGCGCTTGTCGGTTGGCTTGGAGCAAAATCGTTTGGCGATGCTGTTGGCCGTATTACACCGTCATGCGGGCGTGGTGTGCTTCGATCAGGATGTGTTTATCAACGCGGTCGGCGGTGTGAAAATCACCGAGCCGGCGGCGGATTTGGCGGTATTGTTGGCGATTGTTTCATCGTTGCGCAACAAACCTTTGCCCAAAGGCTTGGTCGTGTTTGGCGAAATCGGCTTGGCCGGTGAAGTGCGTCCCGCACCACGAGGACAGGAGCGTCTAAAGGAAGCGGCTAAACTCGGTTTCACACATGCGCTGATCCCGAAAGCCAATGCACCCAAGCAAAAAATCAACGGTTTGACCGTGATTGCGGTTGAACGCATCGATCAAGCGCTGGCACGGATTCGGGAAATCGAATAACGATGTGACGGTTGACCAAAAAGCGAGGCGATCATTTTGCCTCGTTTTGTTTTGGAACAACGTCAACCGTTCAAAATATCGGGCGTTAGAAACGTGTCTATCATTGGATATAACCACGTTATTTAAGGATTTTCATGTCAAAAGCCACGCCTCGTCGTCTCATGATCTCGGTACTCATTGGTATGCTGGGTATCAGTGTTGTTCCTTCATCTTTTGCTGCAGTCAAAACCACCCCCGAAGTACTTTCAAAAGTACCGAGCTTTGATGCGGGATTGCGCCCGATTTGGACGCTGCCGAGCGTTGAAGTTGCAAGCAATGACAGCGATATTCGAGACATTGTGCGCGGTGCTTTGAATGAGCCACAGCCAAAAAATCCGCAGTTGCCGCCATTTGTCCCCGATCAAAACTATGACCGCACGATCGAATTGGTTTTTGCCATCGACACCACTGGCTCAATGGGTGGTTTGATCGAAGGCGCGAAGCAAAAAGTCTGGCGCATCATCAATGATGTGACCCAGCGTCAAAAAGCCTCGAATCAAAAAGTACTGGTGCGCGTCGGGCTGGTTGCCTATCGTGACGTGGGGGATGATTACGTTACACGCATCACGCCTTTGTCCTCCGATTTGGATGCGGTCTACAGCAAGCTGATGAATTTCCGCGCAGAGGGCGGTGGCGATGAGCCAGAGCATGTGCGTTTGGCGATGAGCGATGCGCTCAATGCCGTGGGCTGGAGTGGGCGCGCAACACAAAATACTGATTATGGCTCAGTGAATGGCGTAGGGCGCTTGTCGCAGGTACTGTTTTTGGTCGGTGATGCGCCGCCGCATGATGATTATCAACAATACCCAAGTGCGCAAAAAACCGCGTCGCAAGCCAAAGACCGTGGCATTACCGTAAATGCCATTCAGGTGGGTAATATTCAATCCACCACGCCCATCTGGCGCGAAGTCGCGCGCAAAGGCGGCGGTGAATATTTCGCCATTGCACAAAGTGGTGGTGTGCAAACCGTGTCCACGCCATACGACACACGCTTGGCCGAGCTGGGCGACGATATGGCACGACGTGGCGTGTACTATGGCTCGGCGCGTGAAAAAATAGCGAGCGATGCGCTGGGCTATACCACCTCATTGGCCGCTGCACCCACCAGTGCGCGCGCGGATCGCGCCATCAATAAATCGATCAATACCGAAGCCTCGTATCATTCGAGCGATTTGGTGCAAGCGGTTGAGAACAAATCCATTGACCTCAATCAGGTAAAAACCGAAGAGTTACCGAATGAGATGCAGCGCATGACAGCAGCCGAGCGCCAAGCGTATGTCCAGCAAAAAATCGATGAGCGCGCAAAAATTCGCAAAGAAATCACCGTGCTGTCGAAAAAACGCGAGCAATATTTGCGTGAGCAGGGCGGTGAAAACAGCAAAGCAGATGCGTTTGATTATGCGGTAGAAAAAGCCTTGCAAAGACAAATTCGGTAAACGGTTACATTGTTATGCTGAAAACGCATGAAAAAATGGTCGGTCTATACAAAAAATGACCGACCATTTTTTTGTAAATTGCTTTACCCCGATAAATATTCCTGCGATATTCCATAAATATAAAAATAAGTTTTGATTATCAGAACTGATATAGTTTTGTAACCTAACGGGTGTATAATTCCATTGCCTCGAAATGCTCAGTCAAAGATGCGAAGAGGTACTGAGCCAGTCCAAAAACCCGCTGTCTGAATTTGAGCATCGAGCGCACTTTCTGAATCTATAAAAAAGAGAGGTCATCATGCAGATTCTACAGACCGATGTTGCGATCGTCGGTGCCGGTGGTGCAGGTTTACGTGCCGCAATCGAAGTCGCACGCACACAACCCGATACCAAAATCACCCTTATTTCCAAAGTATACCCAATGCGTAGTCACACCGTCGCGGCCGAAGGCGGCTCAGCGGGCGTCGTGCGCGAGGATGACTCATTGGAGTACCACTTCCACGATACCGTTTCCGGCGGTGACTGGCTGTGTGAGCAAGATGTGGTTGATTATTTTGTCAATCATGCCACGCAGGAAATGATCCAGTTGGAAAACTGGGGTTGTCCGTGGTCACGCACGCCCGAAGGTCAACCCAACGTGCGCCGCTTTGGCGGTATGAAAGTCCCACGCACATGGTTCGCCGCAGACAAAACCGGCTTCCACATTCTGCATACGCTGTTCCAAACCTCTTTACAGTACCCAACGATCAAACGTCTGGACGAGCATTTCGCCTTAGACTTGTTGGTCGAGGATGGTCAACTGCACGGCGTTTTGTGCTTGGATGTACAAAATGGTGAAACCATCGCCGTTCAAGCAAAAAGCGTGATTATCGCCACCGGTGGTGCGGGTCGCGTTTATCTGTACAACACCAACGGCGGTATCGTTACCGGTGACGGCATGGCATTGGCCTACCGCCACGGCGTGCCTCTGCGCGATATGGAGTTTGTCCAATACCACCCAACTGGCTTGCCCGGCTCTGGCATTTTGATGACCGAAGGCTGTCGCGGTGAGGGCGGTATTTTGACCAACAAAGACGGCTATCGTTATTTGCAAGACTACGGTCTCGGCCCTGAAACGCCGGTTGGCGAAGCGAAAAATAAATACATGGAACTCGGCCCACGCGACCGCTTGTCACAAGCCTTCTGGCATGAGCAACAAAAAGGCCGCACGATTCCAAGCTCACGCGGCGATGTGGTCTACCTTGATTTGCGTCACTTGGGTGAAAAATACCTGCACGAACGTCTACCGTTCATCTGCGAATTGGCTGAAAAATTCGTCGGCGTCGATCCGGTCAAAGAACCGATTCCGGTACGTCCGACCGCACACTACACCATGGGCGGGATTGAAACCAATGGCCGTTGCGCAACGCGCATGGCTGGTTTGTACGCCGTTGGCGAATGCTCATCAGTCGGCCTGCATGGCGCGAATCGCTTGGGTTCCAACTCTCTGGCTGAATTGACCGTGTTTGGTAAAGTTGCGGGCGAAGAAGCCGCTAATTTCTCCAAAACTCGCCAACACAGCCTGAGCCAAGAGCAAATCAAAGCGCTGGCTGAACGCAGTTATGCGCCATACGATGCGCTGCGCAGCAAAACCGATGGCACCGAATCACCAGCGGATATTCGCCGCGAATTGGGTGCAATGATGGAAGAGGGCGTGGGTATTTTCCGTTCCGAAGAAACCACGAAAAAAGCCATTGATCGCATCGCCGAATTGAAACGCCGCTACAAAAATGTGCGCGTCACCGACCATTCGACCAACTTCAACACCGACTGGTTGACTACCATCGAATTGGGCTACTTGTTGGACGTGGCCGAAGCAATGGCGCACTCGGCGTACCACCGCAAAGAGTCTCGCGGCTCGCATCAGCGTCTGGATGCGCCTGAGCGCGATGACGTGAACTTCTTGAAACACAGTTTGGCATTCTATCGCGGTGATGATGCACCAGCGATTGACTACAGTTCTGTGACCATTACCAAATCACAACCTGCTGTACGGGCGTATGGCGCGGCCGCGGAGGGTAAATAATATGACTGCGAAAAAAATCATTATCGAGGTATCCCGCTATCGTCCCGATGTGGACAGCAAACCGTGGATGCAAAGCTTTGAGATCGAATGGACGCAAGACATGTCTATTTTGGACGCACTGGCGTCGATCAAGGACGAACAAGCAGCCGATCTGGCCTACCGTTGGTCATGCCGCATGGAAGTCTGCGGCTCTTGCGGCATGGTCATCAACGGTGTGCCGAAATTAGCCTGCTCCACCTTTGTGCGCGAATACGCCGATTGCGACAAAATCACCGTCACGCCGTTGGATCAATTCCCCGTGGAAAAAGATTTGGTCGTAGACATTGAGCCATTCATCGAAAAACTCAATGCGGTCAAACCCTACATCATCAAGGAAAAACCGCAAACTGAGTTCACCAATGTGACGCTCAAATCACATGTTCAAACACCGAAAGAGCTGGCGAAATTCAAGCAGTACACCATGTGTATCAACTGTATGCTGTGCTACCAAGCCTGTCCGCAAGTTGCGGTCAACGCTGAATTTTTAGGCCCAGCCGCGAATGCGCTTGCCTTGCGTTACAACTACGATACGCGTGACGAAGGCGCTGAACAACGCTTTGACGTGATGAATTTGGACAATGGCATTTGGCCGTGTACCTTTGTGGGCTACTGCTCGGAAGTATGTCCGAAAAACGTCGATCCGGCTGGCGCGATTCAACAAGCCAAAGCCCAATCCAGCCAATACTGGCTCAAAGGCTTGATTTCAGGCAAGGAGTAAACCATGAGAAAACCCTATCAAACCACACAGGCCTCGAATTGGTTCATGGCCAAGCCGTTTTATCAACGCTATATGCTGCGTGAAGTGACCTGCATCCCAATGGCCATCTATGTTTTAAATTTGATGGCTGGTGTGGCGGCATTGGCCACATCGCAAATCAAATGGCTGTCATGGATTGAAATGCAAAAAAGTCCGTTGATGATTTTATTCACCGTATTAACCTTGGTTGCTGCGTTATTCAACACCTACACTTGGTTTGAAACCACGCCAAAAGTGATGAAAGTGCAGCAGGGTGATAAATTCGTTCCAGAAAAAACCATTTTGGGCGCACACTGGGCTGTATTTGCGGTTTTGGCCTTGATTTTGCTCATCATTACGATCGCGTGCGCATAAGGAGGACACCATGAGTAAACCTAAAAATATGAAATCCATGTATTGGAGTCTGTTTGCCGCAGGTGGTATGATCGCCGCATTGGTGTTGCCTACTTTGATTGCCATTCTGAGCTTGTTGTTGCCTATGGAATTGCTGGGTAATCCTGCGACGTTCTATGACACCGTATCACCGCTGTTTCACAATGCGTTTTTCTACATTTTGATCGTCGGCATATTGTTCCTGATGCTGTGGCACACCGCGCACCGTTTCTACTATGTTTTGCATGATTTTCACATTCATGTTGGCATTAAAACGCGTTACGTTTTGTATGCCTTGGTGATTTTGTGCAGTTTGGTGACCTTGCTCGCAGGGCTGTAAATTAAGCATCTGTGACGCTAGTCACCCTAATCACCTTCCAATGAGCGCTCTTCGGTGCGCTTTTTTATTGGCTTGTTTTTTCTTTCTATTGACTAAATCTCCTTATTTTCCTCTATTAATAAATATTGTGTTATCGATTGCATTCATAATTATCTCAAACTTTTGTTATAAATTTTGGTGATTAATTTTGATAAATAATATTCTAATAGGAGAAAATAATGAAAGAAACAGCTTATCAAAATGCAGTATCTGATGCGCTACCCAAAGGTACGGTCAGAGGATTAATCATCACAGCGATCGCGGCGATAGTGGCATTGCTGATTTACAAAGTGCTGCCGTACGATACCAATGCCAATAAGGGTTTGGCATTGCTGGCATTTGTCGCCGTATTGTGGCTGAGTGAAGCGATTCACATCACCATCACGGCGCTGATGATTCCGGTGCTGGCGGTAGCGATGGGGATTCCTGAAATGACTACGCAAAGGGCGTTTAGCTCATTCGCCGATCCCATTATCTTTTTGTTTTTTGGTGGTTTTGCTTTGGCTACGGCTTTACATGTTCAGCAATTGGATCGAAAAATTGCCTTGTGGCTGATTTCGATTTCGAAAGGGCATTTGGGCGTTGCTTCTTTGGTGGTGTTTGGCGTGACCGCATTTTTGTCCATGTGGATCAGCAATACGGCAACAGCGGCCATGATGCTGCCTTTGGTGTTGGGGATGTTGTCGCAATTGGATCGGAGCAAAGACCGCAGTACCTTTGTGTTTGTGCTGTTGGGCGTGGCGTATTCCGCCAGTATCGGTGGTCTGGGCAGTTTGGTCGGCTCGCCACCAAATGCGATTGCCGCCAAAGCCTTGGGGCTTGATTTTTCTGGCTGGATGAAGCTGGGTTTGCCGATGATGTTGGTCATTTTGCCAGCTATGATTGCTGTGATGTATTTGGTTTTGCGTCCTAATTTGAATCTGGCCATGAGCGTAGAAAAAGAGCATATTCCTTGGACATTGCCGCGTGTTTTGACCATGATTGTGTTTATCTGTACTGCTGCGGCATGGATTTTTGGCACGAAGCTCAAAGATGTATTCGGTATCTCAAATCCAGATACTTGGGTGGCCGTCACTGCGGCCATTGTGATCGTGTTATTGGGGCTGGCGAATTGGAAGCAGATTTCGGACAATACTGACTGGGGAATTTTGTTCTTATTCGGCGGCGGTATCGCCTTGAGCGCCATTCTCGGCCGCTCGGGTGCTTCTGCGGTTTTGGGCGCGCAGGTGGCGAGTTCTTTTGTGCTGGCGCATCCGTTTATCGTGGTATTGGCCAGTACGGCGTTTATCGTCTTTTTGACCGAGTTCACCAGTAATACTGCTTCTGCGGCGCTGCTGGTTCCGATTTTTGCCGCAATTGCGCCGCAACTTGGCGTTCCACAAGAAGCATTGGTTATGGTGATTGCGCTGGGTGCGTCGTGTGCGTTTATGTTGCCAGTTGCTACGCCTCCGAATGCGATTGTGTTTGGCACGGGGCTGATTCGCCAAAAGGAAATGGTTCGCGTGGGGCTGGTGCTTAACGTCATCTGCGTTGGCTTGATTGGCGGTTGGGCGTATCTGTTTTTGTTATGATTCATAACGACAAATCAGCAAAAAGCCTGCATGTAGCAGGCTTTTTGCTGTTTGATGCGATGAATATTATGACTTTTTATATTCCGCGTAGACCGCTTGGTACACGCCACCAAAAAAGGTGCGTTTGTGCCAAACGAACTGGTCGGCCAAAGCGGGATCGGCAAAGTCTTTGATCTCTTTATGCCACAGTGCTTCAGCGAATGGCTCTAATTTGGCATTGACCCAACGCAACAGCCAACCGACCGGATTCCAAAGAGCAGGGCGGTGGTAGTCCACAAACACGAGCTGACCATTGGGCTCAATTGAGCGCAACATTTGGTTGAGAATCTCAGTTTTTTTATTATCCGGCACTTCGTGCAGCAGGAAAAAACTACAGGTTAAATCATAGTTTTTGCCCTGCCACTGCGCCGCATCAATGTGGTGAATCGCAACCTGTGGCAAATGGCCGATTTTGCGTTTGGTATGGTTGATTTGAATCGTGGCAATGTCCGTGATGTCAAACTGTCCGTTCGAGCCGACTTTTTCCGCAGCATTGTTGACCAGATCGCCGTAAACGTGCGCCACTTGCCAGACACGCATTCCGGGCTGGATATGATCGATATATGCGCGCTTGAGACGGGGACCATTGCCAAATAATAGGACATTAAAAACGACGTTGCGATCAAGCCATTCGACATTGCGCTCATTGACATACGCCCAGTTATAGACGTCATCCAAGTATTCGGGTAATTGCTCTGAAGTCGCGGCGGGCGATGAATTGGTGGTATTCGCCGCTTGTGTTGCTTTGTTGTGATGCTCTGCGGAGGTTATTTCGGATGTTATATTTTGCACGTTGACCTCACCTTTATTATTTAGATTAAATAGGCAAAATAGCTAGAATAGCTTGGAGAATTATAGCAATTTTGGCGAACCTGATGATATCAGGAATGGGGAATTAATCTTTTCCATTATTATAATTGAGCACGCGGTTTTGGGGTTAACATAAATAATGAATATTCATGAAAAACACCTTAATAAGTAAAATATTTTAGAAGTTATTTTTTCCTAAAACGATTTCATACAGTTGATTTACCGCTTGAACATGCTGTGCGACACTTTCTGGCGCTACTCGCGGCTTGGCGATATTTTGCATGCGCATGGTGTGTTGCAAATAGCGGTAATGGCGATAAGCGTCGCCACATTGTTTGGCCAATGTCGGGGGAATCAAACCCGCATTACCCGCACGTTCGAGCAGGGCGATGTTGCCTTTATTATCGAGTAGTTCGGGGTGCTGATTGGAATAGCCCAAAACCAGCGCCTGTACACAAAACTCGATATCCACCATGCCACCCGAGTCGTATTTCAGGTCAAACAGCTCACTTGGGTTTGGATGACCAGCCTGCAATTTATCGCGCATGGACAAAATTTCAGTTCGAACTTTTTGAATATCGCGCTCGGCGGATAAAATCGAGCGGCGACAGTCTTCAAACCATGTGCCAATATCTGCATCTCCCGCGCAATAGCGTGCGCGTGTGAGCGCCTGATGCTCCCAGAACCACGCCGATTCACGCTGATACTGCTCAAACATTTTGGTGCTGACGACCATCAAACCGCTGTCACCGTTCGGGCGCAGACGGTAGTCGGTATCAAATAGCACTCCGGCGCCGGTCGGCGCAGTGAGCCAATTGTTCAGACGTTGCGCAAAGCGGCTGTACACTTCCAATGCTTCTTGCGCCGGATCGTCAAATACGAATACCAAGTCCAAATCAGAGGCGTAGCCCATCTCTTTGCCGCCCAATTTACCGTAGGCAATGATGGCAAATTTCGGCGTATCACGGTGTTTTTTCGCAAACGCATCCCAGCAGTGATACAAAGCAGCATCCAGCATCACGTCGCTCAAATCCGACAGATGATCCGCCAATTGCTCAACGGTCCACAAGCCGTCCAATTCCTGCACCAGCAGACGAAACACTTGGCTGTGGTGATTTTCGCGCAAAATATCCATTTGCCGCTCGACATCCGGTTTACCGTCGTGGTGTTTGGCATGGTTGAGCAACTGATTTAGATGCGTTTTGAGCGCAGGCCAATCGGGTGCGCCGTGCAATTGCTCAACGTTGAGCAATTCGTCCAGCAAAATTGGGTGCGCCGTCAAATAATCTGCAACAAAGCGCGAGCTGGCGAGCAGCTCGACCAAGCGTTCCAATGCCTTGGGATATTCAACCAATAGCGCTAAATAGCTGCTTCTTCGGCTAATTGCGTCTAAAAAATTCCAAATGCGCTGTAACCATTCCATTGGAATAATTTGATCAGGATAGCGAGCCACCAAAATCTGGGCGCTCGCGTTGACCAATTGCTTGTAACGAATCAAACTGCGCTCGGGTAATTGGTTTTGGCGCGGGTTCGTTTCCATGCGCGCATAGATGTCGCTGATCTCCTGCGGCGAATCAAAGCGCGCCCACAGCGCCGCCCAGTCATCATTCTGCGGATCGCTGGACTGAGACGCGCTCAATGAGCGCTCATTCGGTGACTGCTCTGGCGCAGAATCAAAAAGGGCATTGAAATGGCGCATCACATTTGCCTGACCGATGCGCAAGTGTTGTTCTAATTGCCCCCAATCGTCAAACCGCATGGCGTGCGCAATACGTTCGCGCAGCTCTGGCTCAGCTGGAATTTGCTGCGTTTGCGCATCATTCAAATACTGAATCCGATGCTCCAAATGGCGCAAAAACACATAATGCTCGCGCAATTGACACATGGTCGGATCATCCATCAATCCGGCTTTGGATAGCTCGGGCAGGGCAGTCAAAGTCGCTTTTTGTTGCAAACTGGGCAAGCGCGCACCTTTAATGATCTGCGGTAACTGCACGCTGAATTCAATCTCTCGAATGCCACCCGCCCCGATTTTGATGTCCTCAGACTCAGGATTTTTTGCCGAACGGCTTTCCGCTTTCGCACGAATTTTGTGGTGTACATCGCGCAATGCATCAATCGCATCGTAGTCCAAATACCGGCGGAATACGAATGGCGTGACTACTTGATCGAGCAAATACGAATGCGAAGAAGGGTTAATCAAACGACTTTTCAGCCAGACAAAACGCTCCCATGTACGCGCCTGCGTGAATAAATATTTCTCCAGCGTGCTCAAACTCACGCACAACGCGCCCGATGCACCATTCGGACGCAGACGCATATCCACGCGGAACACAAAGCCAAATTCACTCACATCATCCAGCAGCTTGATCATGCGCCGACCCAAGCGGTCAAAAAACTCGCCATGCGAGAGGGCGCGAATGCGTTGTCCCTCCATCGGCGCAACCGTTTCGCCTTCATGCTCAAACACGAACACCAAATCCATATCCGATGACACATTCAATTCGCGTCCGGACAATTTCCCCATACCCATGACCCATAAAGGCATGGCCGCACCAGTTGACTCAGATCGCGGTTCACCATGAATCTCAGTCAAAGCACGATACGCGACATCCAAAGCACTCAGCGTAGACGCATCCGCCAGCGCACTGATCGTTTGCGTGATCGCATCCAAAGTCTGCTCAGTCGGCGCGTGCGACAAATCAAACTCCATCATTGCCAACATCACCAAGATTCGTGTTTTGCGCAGAGCCTCAGCCATTGCTTGCTCCGCGTCATGATGCACAGGCAGTTTCGATTCAATCAGCGCCGTCATGTCCTGAATTGACAAAGGCAACTGTGTGGCCAGCGCCGAAACCTCCTCAGCCCCAACGCGCTGCGCATCCAGCATACGCTGGGCATAATGAGAATAAGAAGCACACAAAAGCGGCGAACTCATAACAGTCTTTCAATAAAAAGAGTGAATGACCTCATTATACTGAATCGGATTCAACTATTGAATTGATAAATAATCAAATAAAAAATGCTTTAAAATCAATCAAATAAGAAGCACTTTTAGAAATTGAAACGCTTCAACGGCAAAAAATGATTGGACTTCATTAAACCAATTAACCACCTAAACGCCATTTACACCATCAAATCAAGCCAAAAGCGCGATCACATTCACATTTTTAGGGTCTCTGGGCACGCGTTTAAAATGTGCTTGCTATAATGAGCAACATGAAAAAAACCATTATTTCACATTCTAATCAGTACAGCAGTACTGAGCCTCGGGCTGGGCGGATGTTCTACGCCGCGCGTTAATCCACAGGAAAAAAGCGCCTTTGAGCGCGTTAAAAGCTGGCGTGACACATTAGACTTATCCAGCTTGGAGCGACAATACGACTTGCCCAAAGGCTTGTTGTCAGCAGTCATGCACCAAGAATCCTCAGGCAAACTCCGCGCACGAAGTCCTGTAGGCGCAAGGGGACTATTTCAGATTATGCCAGCGACGGCGCGGGATTTGCGCCTGAGCGATCCGCATGATCCTGAACCTGCCGCACAGGCTGCTGCACGCTATCTATCTACGCTGTACAAACGCTATGATGGCGACTTGAATTTAAGCTTAGCCGCATACAACTGGGGAATGGGCAATGTCGATCGCTATAAACGACAAGGCTATCGAGGCTTTGACAATATGCCACAAGAAACGCGCAATTACATCAAACAAGTAACGCGGTTACGGGCGTATTACAACTAAGTCACTGAGAATACGAATAGACAATAAAGGTTGTGAACTAACTTCATATAATTGGCAGAGGCCGCTTTTATTTCAATAATTTAACATAATATCAATTATGCGAAGTTAAGTTTAAGGGGAAGAGAGGTGGTGAATGTGATTTTTAAAGGTTTTTGATGGAGAATGTAAATGTATACGATTGGAATTGTTTCAACCAAAGGCGGTATCGGTAAAACGACGCTTGCTGCCAACCTTGGTGCGATTTTGGCAGACTTCGGTTGGCGTGTGCTGTTGATCAACACGGATCCCCAAGCATGCATCGTCAAATTAGCTTTTTTGTCCGAGAAAATCGTGACTCTATATTGCGTTTCTCATGCTAATTTGACAATGCTTTTTGAGTAGCCATGAGCCATCAATTAGAAGCTCGCCACCGACCGTCAGACTCCCGTCATGGGAATACACTCAAGAATAAAAACACGATGAATAACACCAGATGTACTGTACCTTGTAGCACCGTTGCGTTGTTGCGTGACAAGGTCATGACGGAGATCATCAAGGTCAAGCCCAACAGCGAGATTTCTTTATAAGGCAAACCCAACTCCAGTGGCAGATTCAACACCAATGAGGTGATTGCGACTGCCGGAATAGTCAGGCCAATGGTTGCCAATGCGGAGCCGAGCGCTAAATTGAAGCTGATCTGCATGCGATTACGCAGAGCCGCACGCACGGCGGACAAGGTTTCGGGTAGTAAAACCAATATCGCAATCGCAATACCAACCACGGCCAGCGGCGCGGAAATGGCATTGACCCCTGCTTCAATCGCAGGCGCCAAGGTTTTTGCCAAACCGACTACGGCGACCAGCGAGACGAGCAAGAAGGTTAAACTCATAATACTGGCCAACACTGATGGACGCGGATGCGCATCTTGTTCATCTAAATCATGCTGATCCGGTGGCAAAAAATTCTCGCGATGTCGAATCGTCAAGACAAAGACAAATACGGCGTATAAGATCAACGCCACAATACCTGTGAAGATCAATTGGGTATTGGTCAGCGTGGGGCCGCTGGTTGAGGAGGTGAATTTAGGCAATACCAAGGTCAAAGTTGCCAATGTCGCCAAAACTGATAGCGTTGGCGTCGTTCCATCCACACGAAATACCAGCACGCGATGCCGCCATGCACCCAATAGTAAACACAGTCCGACCACGCCGTTACAGACGATCATCACTGTAGCGAATACCGTATCACGCGCCAGCGCACTGATCGCCTCGCCACCCGATAGCATCAGGGTCACAATTAAGGAGACTTCGATGATGGTGACTGCCAAGGCCAAAACCAACGTACCAAACGGCTCGCCCACACGCAAGGCGATCACCTCTGCATGATGAACCGCCATTAAAACCGCAGAAATCAGCGCAATGGAAACCAGAGTTAGGCCGAATCCTGAGAGCTCATTGCCCATCACAACAAATAAGATACCCACCGCAATCAGCGGGATTAACAAACCCCATGCTGGGGTATCAAAGAGAGGTTTACGAAAAAAATTGACCATGCTGCTCCATTTATTTTGACTATCCAATGATTTAAGGTCTACATCTTACCTGACAAATTTGTTTGAATTTTGCTGTTTACGGCAAAAAACCAAAAAAATTACTACTTAAAGTTGAAAAAAACGCACTTATTTGAAGCAAATGATTTTTTTCAGCAACAATATCCTCATTAAACTTGTTTTATCAATGCCAAAGCAGGTATAGTGAACGCCCTGTGCTGTCGAGTATATTTTGGCACAGCTTTGTTAGGGAAACACGGAATAACCCCTACCGTCTGAGCTGGCTGATTGGCGTGATGAGAAACAAGGCGTGGCGCGCAGTCTATGGTCATTCCATAGACAAGCGTCACAACGCAGTTAATCGCACGCCAAGCGCCAGCCCGTCGGGTTCTGGCAAAAAGCCCCCAGAACTTTGTTGCAGAATAGGGGTTGTCGTAGAACAACTACGACCCCTATCCTGCGTCGCGTTCTGAATGTTTTTTGCTCA
>CAXYYC010000022.1:0-44096 GCA_964293815.1 uncultured Burkholderiaceae bacterium | reverse complement strand
TGCGAAGCCAATTGGGACAAACCGTTAATCACCTCAACGCCACGCTCTTCCAGATGCGCCGCGCGGCCGGGCGTGCGCTCGCACACCACTGCCACTTCAATGCCGCGTCCTGCGCGGCGAGTGATTTCCGCCTGATTGCGTTCCAAAACTTTGACCACACCGGATGCCACGGTGCCCATGCCTGCAATGCCAATTTTAATCGGTTTCATAATACGGTTCTTTTCCTTAATACAACAAAACATGCACGACATGAGTCATGCATGTTTCTGAGCTTGGGTATTGTAAACGATTCCCAATATTTACTCTACTGCTATCTACTGCAATTGACCGTTCAACGTTCAATTTGCAGGTGTGCAAAGCCACTTAAATTTCAATCTGTGTGCCCATTTCCACCACGCGGTTGGCCGGAATTTTGAAGTGGTCGGTCACGCGAACGGAGTTGCGCATCATCAGGGCAAACAGTTTTTCACGCCACAAGGCCATGCCCGGCAAATTGCTCGGAATCACGGTTTCACGATTGAGGAAGAATGAGGTATCCATCACCTCCATTTTCAGGCCGTGTTTGGCACAGCGCGTCATGATATCGTCCAAGCTTGGTTCTTCTTTAAAACCATAAAAGCCATGAACCACATAAATATCTTTGCCAATTTCCTTGATATCCAGCTTTTCATTTTCCGCGACAAACGGAATATCCTCGGTGCGCAGACTCATGAACACCACACGCTCATGCAGCACACGGTTGTGTTTCAAATTATGCAACAACGAGCTCGGAACCATAGACAAATCCGAATTCATAAATACGGCCGTACCCTCAACCCGCTGTGGCGGATATGCCAGAATACTTTGGATAAACGGTTCCAACGGTAGATTAACCCCATCGGTGCGTTGATGAACCAAATCCTTACCGCGTTTCCAAGTCATCAAAATCGTGAACACAATCAAGCCCAACAGCGCAGGGAACCAGCCACCATCGACAAATTTTGCCAAATTTGCGCCCCAGAAAGAAGCATCCAAGAACAATAACGCGCCAAAAACCGCGAATGAAATCGGCTTTGACCATTTCCAAATGGTCAACATCACCACGAGCAGCAAAAAGTCATCGATCAGCATCGTCGTCGTCACCGCGATACCATACGCCGCCGCCAGATTGCTGGAAGTTTTAAAGAAAAATACCGCAAACAGCACAAAACCGCAGAGCAACCAATTCACAAACGGCACATAGATTTGACCGCGCTCGCTCGCATTGGTGTGTACGATTTTCAGACGCGGGCAATAACCCAGTTGCATCGCCGCGCTGGTCAGTGAAAACGCACCGGAGATCACCGCTTGTGATGCGATAATCGTTGCCGCAGTCGCCATCAGCACCATAGGTATCAGCGCCCATTGTGGCAACATCATGAAAAACGGATTGGCGGCACCGTCGGGATTACCCAGTAAATACGCGCCTTGACCAAAGTAGTTAATCAACAATGAAGGCAAGACCAAGCCATACCACGCAAAAATAATCGGCTTGCGGCCAAAATGCCCCATGTCCGCATACAAGGCTTCACCGCCCGTAACCGCCAAGAACACCGAACCCATGACCAAAAAGGCCTTGCCTTGATTATTGATAAAAAATTCAACAGCATAATGCGGGCTAACCGCCTTAAAAATCTCTGGATGCTGAATAATTTGTGCAAAACCGAAACCAGCCAAGCTCAAAAACCACAACACACAAATCGGACCGAAAAATTTACCGATCAGCGATGTACCATGCCGTTGCATCGAGAATAAAGCAATAATAATCACCACAGAAATAGGCAATACATAGGGTTCCAAATTCGGAGAGACTACATTTAAACCTTCGACCGCCGAGAGTATCGACACCGCCGGCGTAATCACCGAGTCACCATAGAACAACGACGCACCGAGCATCCCGACAATCAGCACCCAGCGATAATTCGGATTGCCTTCTTTGCCGCGCAAAGTCAAGGCCATCAAGGCCAAAATACCGCCCTCGCCGTTATTATCCGCGCGCATGATGAAGGTCACATACTTCACCGACACGACTAAAACCAAAGACCAAACCAGCAAGGACAAAATCCCCATGATGGTTGGTAAATCATGCGCGAGCTGATAATGTTCACCCAAACTCTCTTTCATGGAGTACAGAGGACTGGTACCGATGTCACCAAACACAATGCCTAATGCGGCCAATGCCAAAGCGTGTAACGCCTGCTTGCCGGGTAAATGATGATCGGAAGTATGTGCTGTGTTCATATTTATTCTCGAATGCGAATCAAGGTTTAATTGAATTAATCAGATGATTGGGCTAACAAGGCCTCAATATGGTCGCTAAGTTGCAACGGCGGCGTTTTCGGCGCAAAGCGCTCGATACTTTTACCGTCGCGAGCAATTAAAAATTTGGTGAAGTTCCATTTGATGGCGCTGCTGCCTAAAATCCCTGGGGCACGGGCTTTCATCCACTGCCACAGCGGATCGGCATGGGCGCCATTCACCTCGATTTTGTCCATCACGGGAAAAGTCACAGAAAAACGCTCGCAGAAGGTTTGAATCTCTTCATTCGAGCCGGATTCTTGCTTGAGAAATTGATTGCACGGAAAAGCGATGACGCGTAAACCACGCGCATGATAGCGCTCGTGCAAAGCCTGCAACTCGGCGTATTGTGGCGTAAAGCCACACGCGCTGGCGGTATTGACCGCCAATACCACGCAATTTTGATAGGACTTGAGCGAAACCGCTTGTCCCTGATGATCTTTGACAGTGAAATCTGAAAAAATCTGTTGGCTCATAAAAAGCTATGTATATCGACACGCTTTGGCATCAGTGCGATGCCTATGCAGTCAATAAACCCTTTGTTTGATATCAGGATAAGGGCTGATCCAGCCATTTTCTATCAAACCCTGATGGTGCTGTTCAAATGTAAACATCTTGTGTGCCACCCCTGTTTGCATGACGGCCTGTAATTGTACTTCTTTTTGCTCACTAATCAAATGTTTCACCGCCGTGGTTGTGGTTAAAACCTCATAATTGGCGACGCGGCCTTGTTTCGCCTTGGCATGATTAGAAGGCAATAAACGCTGCGACACCACACCCAGCAAGACCGTTGAGAGCATATGTCGGATAAAACTGCGGCTTTGTGCGGGGAAAATATCCACCATGCGCGAAACAGCATCCACCGCATTCGCACTGTGCAAAGTGCCCAAAACCAAATGCCCTGTTTCCGCCGCGCGCAAAGCCAACTCCACGCTGGCCAAATCGCGCAACTCACCCAGCATCAACACATCGGGATCACGTCGCAAAATATCGGTCAAGGCATCGTGGTAACCGCCAAAATGCGTGCTCAGCTCGCATTGATGCACCAAACCCTTATCATGCGCAAACACATACTCAATCGGATCCTCAATCGTGATGATGTGGCTGGCAAATTGCTTGTTGCAGCGCGCAATCCAACTGGCCAACGTGGTGGATTTGCCGCTACCGGTCGGCCCCGTGACCAACACCAAGCCACTGGAGAACGGTGATAACTGCCGTAAAAACTCCGGCATCATGATGGCATCCGGCATCGGCGCACTCTGCGAGAGCAAGCGCAAGGCCAAGGTCTGCCCCTGAGTCGTCGGATATACCGTGACACGAGCGCGCGTGCGCAGATCCGGCTCATCCAAAGTGAAATGCGACTGTTGGCTTTGCAAAGTTTGCTGATTGACTGCTGAGGGGTGCATGGTTTGTGTAGCACTGTCTGGATTGGCTTGAAACGACGCCAACTGCTGAACCAATTCAGCAATCTGTGCTACTGATACCGGCGACGCACATTTGTCCAAAGTGCACAACTGCCCCGCCACTCGAAAAACCGGCGGATGATTGGGTGAAAGGTGGATATCACTGGCGCCGATGGCGACGCCTTCAGCGATTACTTGTTCAATTAGCGTATGACGCACAGTCAAAGACATATTGCACCCAATAGCGTTTCGTTACGATCAATTCGTTTGATGATGTGGTATCCGATCGGAACGCCACCAACGCGTTTTAACCACACCCAACTGCACAAACAACATATTAAACACCAAAACAATCCACAACGACCATATTTGATGAGAAATAAAATGCGCGCCACGCATGACTTGCGAAAAGCCCAGCGCCATCGACAACACAACCGCATACGCCGCAAAAGCCCGCGCCGAAAGCCACACACTACGCGGCGCGCCCAAAGTGACCTCATCGCGCCACAACGCACGCGGCCAACCACCGACAAAGCTCACGACCAACATGGATAAACCCACCGCCGCATGACCGGCTGGCCAACACGCCTGACTGTGCGCCGCCCACGGACGCGGATCGAGCAAATGCACATACGGCAACGTACCGCTAAACTCGCTCAAACTCCACGGGCACGCTTGATTGGTCCATTTTTTCAGCAAACTGAGTAACAGCGGCGTCAGCAAGCCTATGACAAAAATCGCGCACCAACGCAACCACTCGTCGCGGCGAATCCCCGTCAAACGGTTTTGATAGCGCAAAACCCCGCTATATATGATTTGCAACAAAGCCCACAGCGGCAGTAAAAACATCATGCGCTTGGGAAAAATATGCCACCAGAAATCAAATTGCGCCGAGTCACGCAGAGGAAAACCAACGCCCGCTTGATAAAATTGCCGACTGACCCAAAACTCAAATGCCAATCCCCAGCGTGAAAATTCCGACCACCACAGCAACACCACACCTGAGATCAACAGCGCCAGCCACGCCAATCGAATGCGCCGCTGCACCACTTGCTCAAACGGCAGCGCATCACTGCGCGCCTTCATCGCATTGGCCGCGCTCACAGTTGTGAGCCACCGACGGTCAAACCATCGATGCGCAAAGTGGGCTGTCCGACGCCGACCGGCACGCTTTGGCCGTCTTTACCGCATGTGCCGACACCACTGTCCAGCTTCATGTCATTACCCATCATCTTAATTTTCGTCAGCGCGTCAGGGCCATTGCCAATCAGGGTTGCGCCTTTGATCGGCGTGGTGATTTTGCCATTTTCGATCAAATACGCTTCTGAAGTGGAAAACACAAATTTACCATTGGTGATGTCCACCTGCCCGCCGCTGAAATTCGGCGCGTAAATCCCGTGTTTGACTGATGCAATGATTTCCTCGGGCGTGTGTTGACCGCCGAGCATATAGGTATTGGTCATGCGCGGCATCGGCAAATGCGCGTAGGACTCGCGCCGACCATTGCCAGTACGGCGCGTTTTCATCAGACGCGCATTCATCGCGTCCTGCAAATAGCCTTTGAGTATGCCATCTTCGATCAGCGTGGTACACGCCGTTGGGCAACCTTCATCATCGACATTCAGCGAGCCGCGTCGCCCGACGAGCGTCCCATCGTCAACCACCGTCACGCCTTTGGCCGCGACGCGCTGGCCGACTTTGCCGGAAAATGCGCTGGAACCTTTGCGATTGAAGTCACCTTCCAAACCATGTCCGATGGCTTCATGCAGTAAAATTCCCGGCCAACCCGCGCCCAAAACCACCGGCAATACGCCCGCTGGCGCAGGTTTCGCTTCTAAATTCACCAGCGCCTGACGCACCGCTTCCTGCGCATACTGGGTCAACACCTCATCGGTGAAGTAGGAAAAATCTTGCCGCGCGCCGCCACCCATTGAGCCTTGTTCACGACGACCATTGGCCTCAACGATCACCGCACAATTAATACGCACCAGCGGACGCACATCCGCCGCCAATGTACCATCGGCACGCGCAATCAGCACCACGTCGTATTCAGCAGCCAGATTCGCCATCACTTGCGTCACGCGCGGGTCTTGCGCCCGAGCCACTTTTTCCAATTTTTCCAGCAAAGCGACTTTTTCTTGCGAATTCAGGCTCGCGATTGGGTCATTGGCATAGTACAAATCACGCGCATACGGCTTGAGCGCATGGGTCAAATTCGTCGTTTTCGCTTTCACCCCGCGATTGCTTCGGCTTGGCGCAATATCACGAGTAACGCGAGCCGCATTCAGCAGCGCATCCATGTGAATATTGTCCGAGTAAGCGAATGCGGTTTTATCGCCAATCACAGTGCGAATGCCAACGCCTTGGTCGATATTGAAACTCCCCGCCTTGACGATGCCTTCCTCCAAACTCCAACCTTCGGAGCGCGTATACTGAAAATAAATGTCCGCATCATCCGCGCGATGTGCGGAAATCTCAGCAAATACGCGATTCAAATCCTCAACGTGTAAGCCATACGGCGTGAGTAAAATCCCCTGCGCCGTTGCCAAATTGGTTTGGTGTAAACTCATTGACTGTCTCTATAAATGATATAAAACAATTAGTTATGATTGATTTTTAAAGTAAACCATTAAACGCCCGCTTGATGCGCTTGCGCGTCCGCATGATACGACGAGCGCACCATTGCGCCCACCGCGGCATGGGTAAAGCCCATTTCGTAGGCTTTCTCTTCAAACATTTTAAATACGTCTGGGTGAACATAGCGACGCACGGGAATATGGTGACCCGACGGCGCGAGGTATTGGCCAATGGTCAGCATTTCAATGTCGTGCGCGCGCATATCGCGCATCACTTCCAGAATTTCTTCGTCGGTTTCGCCCAGACCAACCATCAGTCCGCTTTTGGTCACTGCGCTTGGGTATAAGGCTTTGAAATCTTTGAGTAATTTCAGCGAATGTTCGTAATCTGCACCGGGGCGCGCTTCTTTGTACAGACGTGGTACAGTTTCCAGATTGTGGTTCATCACGTCCGGCAAAGCGGTTTTGAATAGTTCCAGCGCGATCTCTAAACGTCCACGAAAATCGGGGACGAGCACTTCAATCTGCGTGCTCGGTGAGAGTTCGCGCGTGTGGCTGATGCAGTCAACAAAGTGCTGTGCCCCGCCATCGCGCAAATCGTCACGATCCACCGAGGTAATGACGACGTATTTGAGCTTGAGCGCGGCAATGGTTTTCGCCAAATTATGCGGCTCGTTCGTATCCAGCGGGTCGGGACGCCCGTGACCCACGTCGCAAAACGGGCAACGGCGGGTGCATTTATCACCCATAATCATGAACGTGGCCGTGCCTTTGCCAAAGCATTCGCCGATATTCGGGCATGAGGCTTCTTCGCAAACGGTGAATAATTCATGCTCGCGCAGGATTTTTTTGATTTCGCCAAAGCGCGTGGACGATGAGGCCGCTTTTACCCGAATCCATTCGGGTTTTTTCAGCGTTTCGCTGTGCTCGACCTTCACGGGTATGCGCGAGACTTTATCAAAGGCTTTTTGCTTTTTGGTCGGGTCGTATACGGTATTTTTCTCTACAGAATCAGTCATTATGTTCTCTATAATCAATTACTTAGATATTCGATTCGTTGGCTTGCCATTGTGTGATTAAATGGCGGCTTAATCGCTCAGCCACGTCGTTAAACTCAGCCTGTACGCCCATACTGCGCATGTCAGTGGTTTCCAAACCAACGTAGCCGCATGGGTTGATGTCCAAAAATGGTTGTAAATCCATCGCGACATTCAGACTCAGGCCGTGATAGGTACAACCGTTTTTCACTTTCAGGCCGAGCGCGGCGATCTTCGCACCGGCGTGCGCTTGTTGCCCGTTGTCGCTAATGTAAATACCCGGCGCACCTTCGTGTCGTTCGGTTTTCAGGCCATATTCGGCCAGTGTCAAAATAATCGCGCCTTCAATGCGCTTAACCCAGTCTTTGACCATCATACCGCGACGTTTCAAGTCCAACAGCATATAAATCACCACCTGCCCAGGGCCGTGATAGGTAATCTGCCCGCCGCGATCGGTCTGCACCAGCGGAATCGCGCTGGCGTGCAGCAGATGCGAAGGCAAACCGGCCTGACCGAGCGTAAACACCGGCGGATGCTCGACAATCCACAGCTCGTCCGCTGTATCAATCGTGCGCTGCTCGGTGAAGCGCTGCATCGCGTGAAAGCAAGGCTCATACGCGATTTGACCTTGATGCACCATCACCGGTGTCATGCTATTCGCCACTGTGCTGTTGGCCATTTAGAGCACCACTTTGACCAACGGGTGCGAAGTCAAGGCACGGTACAAATCGTCCAATTGCGCTTGGCTGGTGGCATTGATGGTGCAGGTCAAACCGAGGTAGTTGCCCGAGCTGGACGGACGCATTTCTATAGTCGCTGCGTCAAAATCAGGGGCGAATTGCTGTACCACTTCGGCAATACTTTGGGCAAAATGTGTTTCGCTTTTACCCATGATTTTGAGTGGAAAATCGCAGGGGAATTCAAGTAAGCTGGTTTTTTCTTCGGTCATGACGGTCACATCACAAAAAATAAGGAAATGAAGCGGTATTGTACGTTGTTTAAGCTATTTTTTCTTGGCTCGCGGATGCGCCGCATCGTAAATTTTTGCCAAATGCTGAAAATCCAACGCGGTGTAAATTTGCGTCGCTGACAGATTGGCGTGACCGAGCATTTCCTGCACCGCGCGCAAATCGCCGGAGGACTGCAAAATATGCGTGGCGAACGAGTGGCGCAGCATGTGCGGATGCACATGCACCGGCAAACCGAGCGCCTGCGCGTATTTGCCCAGACGCAACTGCACCGAGCGCGTGCTCAGGCGCGTGCCGTTTTGCCCGATGAACAGCGCAGGTGTGCGCTCGGCGCCTTTGATCGACGTGCGGATGTTCAGCCAATTGCGCACCGCCTGTATCGCTGGCGCGCCAACCGGCACAATGCGCGGTTTACTGCCTTTACCCAGTACATGCACCTGCAACTCGACCATATCCAGCCAGCCCTCACCTTGCTGTTCGCTCGGCGTGTGCTGATTCGGTGGCGAGATGTCCAGTGCGACGATTTCCGACACGCGCAAACCCGAGGAGTACAATAATTCGATCAAGGCATGGTCGCGCGCCAACAATTCGGGTTTAATGCCCTGCACACCCGCCGCTGAGATGCTCGTCCCCGCCAAACGCACCGCATCATCGACTGACAATGCTTTGGGCAGTGATTTGGCGGCTTTGGGTGCGCGAATGCCTTGCACCGGATTGCTGGCCAGCCCACGTTCGAGCACCATCCAGCGAAAATACGAGCGCCAGCTCGACAAATAACGCGCAATGCTTTTCGGACTGTGTGCTTGACTGTGCAGTTGCATAATCATCTGCCGAACGTGGTGCGGCGCGAGCGTATTGACCTCGCGCCATTGGTTCTTCTGCACCATCTGCATGAGCAAATGCAGATCACGCGCGTAGTTTTCGCAGGTTTTGGGAGATAAATGTTTGTGTAAAGCCACCCAGTGCAGGTAGCTTTGCATCGATTCGGGCAAAGTGCGCGCGAGCGATTCGGCGACCGTTGCCATGAGATTAGGAGCCAGCCACCGGCAGTTGCAATCGGCTCAGAGCCGAGCCGACCATCACCCCGATATTTTGCAAAAAGTGTGTGCCCATGTCGGGCGCAAAGCGTTGCGCATCATCCGCACCGAACAACAACACGCCCAGACATTCAAAGCGCCCGCCACGCATCCCCCACAAAGGCACAATCGCCAGCGAAGCGACCTGCCCCGTCGGGCTTTGCTGTGCCAATAGGCGCTCGATTTCAAAGCCCTTGCACGAGCCGCAATACGGCGCACGCAGGCTGTTGGCAAATACCACCACGCTGTCCGACCAGCCGAACGACGCGGGGTACAGCATCGCGCGCGTGCGCTCGTCCCAAACCATCACCTGCACCGCATCGAGTGCAAAATTCGCACGCAAATCTTCGGCGATCACAGTGGGTAATTCCTCCGCCGTCAATGCCGAAAGCCAGCTCGACACCAGCGAAAACAGCTTATCGTGGTTCTTTTGATTGTGCGTGGCCTGCACCAATAATTGCTCCAAACGCGCTTGATGCTGATCGGCTTTGTCGCGCAAAACGTGCGCCTGCCAATTCGCCATCGAAATCACATTGCCATTTTTTTGCGTTGGCAAGGACAATTTCGCCAGAGAGTCGGCGTAGTTGCTGAAAAATTCAGGGTGCGATTGCAAATACGCCAATACCTCGCTTGCCAACATCGGCGACTCACCGCCCAGCGCCTCCACGCCACTGTCCAAGGCATCCATTTCATCCACCATCGTCATTGATTTGATTGATTCACTACTGCTCATTTATTTTCTAACCCGTTGATAATCATTGAATTTTAACCCAAATTGATTCATTTGAATGACGCTTAAGCGATATTCACCGTACCGTCAAACACCAATACCGCAGGTCCGGTCATCAGCACTGGCGCATCTGCGCCCTCCCACGCAATGCTGAGTTCGCCGCCACGCGCCGTGACCTGCACGGGCGAGTCCAATTCACCACGGCGAATGCCTGCCACCACCGCCGCGCAAATGCCCGTACCGCAGGCCAGTGTTTCGCCCGCGCCACGTTCAAACACACGAATATGCACATGCTGGCGATCATTGATCTGCATAAAGCCGGCATTGACCTTTTTGGGGAACATCGGATGCGTTTCTAAAAACGCGCCTTCGGACTGAACCGGCGCCGTATCAATGTGCTCGACCGTCTGTACCGCGTGTGGATTACCCATCGAAACCAGCGACAACCAATGCGTTTGCCCCGCGTATCCCACGCCATACAGCGTATCCACGCCGACATTTTGGGTCGGCAAACCCGTGACCACGGCTGGCAAATCGGCTGGCGCGACGCGCGGCGCACCCATATTCACGGTCACGGTATCGTCATCATTGAGCTTTAATCGCATTACTTGGCCAGTACACAGATGCACGCTGACCTCGCGTTCAGCGGTCAAACCCTTTGCCACCACAAATTTCACAAAACAGCGCGCGCCGTTGCCGCAGTTTTCGACCAACGAACCATCCTGATTGTAAATCGTGTATTTAAAATCCACACCCTCAATGTCCGATGGCTCTACCAGCAAAATTTGATCCGCACCAATGCCAAAATGCCGATCAGCCAAATCACGCCACATCGCTGGCGTGATGCCGGACAAATCCTGAGAAATGCCATCGGCGACAATGAAATCATTGCCTGCACCGTGCATTTTGCTAAATTTCAATTCCATCATGTTTCTCATCTCAATAAACGCCCGCAACGCCTTCGGGGCGGGTTTTAAAGCGCTTGTGCATCCACAAATACTGCGCCGGATCCTCGCTGATGCGCGCCTCGATAAATTCGTTCATAAACCGCACGGCCTGTACTTCATCGCCGACGCTGTCGGGATAGCCATCCCACGCGGGGTAATATTGCATGACGTAGCGCGTTTTACCTCGTTTCATCGACTCAGGGTCAATGCGCGTGACGCACGGCACGATTAACGCTTGGGTCAAATTCGCCAATTTCGGCAAAGCGGTCAAAGTCGCCGCCTCCTGCCCAAAAAACGGTGCAAAAATCGCGTCCTTGCGACCAAAATCCATATCCGGCAAGTAATACAACGGGATATTCTCGCGCAACAATTTAATCAATTTGCGCACACCGTCGTGGCGCGAATACAAATACGCCTGCCCCGAACGATTACGCCCCTCCAGCATGAGCTGGTCAAACACCGGATTGGACTGGCGCTGATACATACTCACCGTCGGATGATCGGCGTTAAAACGCACCCCACCGGCATCCAAGCCAACGAAATGCGGCGCCAGAATAATAATCGGCCGATTCTGCGCCAAAGCCGCGTGCAAATACTGCTCATCGCGCGTCTGAATGTGCGAAAACAGCGCCTCTTTGCGCCCAAACCAAAACAGCGAACGATCCACCAGCGCCTGCGTGAAATAACGCATCTGCTGTTGCGTAATTTGCTCCACCTGCTCCTGCGACCAATCGGGGAAACACAAACGCAGATTGGTGCGTGCGATGTGCATACGGCGTTTGGCCAAATGGCGCGCCAAAAATGCCAAGCTCCGCCCCAATTGAAAACGCATACCATCCGGCCAGCCAGCCATATTTTTCATCAGCCACGCGGCCAAATGCGCGCCCCAATACTTCGGCGCGCGTAAATTGCGCTCATCTGTCGCACTCATGCGTCCACCTCAGTCTGAATGTGCTCAGGCGCACCTTTATAACGATTGTAATTCCACAAATACTGCTCCGGCGCCATACGAATCAAACGCTCCATGTGCGCATTAATGATTCGGGTATCCTCGGCCAAATCACCCGAGTTCGGCGCATCCACTACCTCAAAATACAACTCAAACCGATGTGGCGCGGCCACTCGCTTGGCAAACATCAGCACCAAGCCCGCTTTGGCCTGATGCACCAATTTCACCGGCAAAGTCATGGTCTTGGCCGGACGACCAAACCAGTCCACCAGCACAAATTCACCCTGCCCGCTTGGTACCTGATCGGGCAACAAACCGACCACATGACCTTGCTTCAAATGACGTAACAACATGCGCACGCCCTTGAGATCCGCAGTCGCCATTTGCACCCCCAAACGTTCTCGCCCCGCCAGCATAATTGTTTCAGCAGGCGCAAATTTCGGCTGACGGTACATCGCCATGAATGGCACTCGCAGGCCAATCCACAGCGACAATACTTCAAAAGCCCCCATGTGCGGGGTCAACATCACCATGCCGCGCCCTTGCGCATGCAGGCGCTCGACCGCTTCCCAGCCCGTGACCTTGACGTTCGGTAGCAATTTTTTCACCTCATCCGACCACAGATAGGCCAATTCCACGCCGCCTCGGCCTGATTCGGCGGAATTATTCAACCAGAAATCCGGCGCATCATAGCCCGCCTGAGTCGCATTTTCGGTCAAGCGTTGCGCATACTGGCGATCCAAACGATACACCATGCGTCCGCCCCATCCGCCCAAGGCATACAGCCAATTCAGAGGCAATAATGACATCAGCCAGAATAAAAACCGAACCATGCAACAACCTTTATATTTACTTTACAAGCTATATTTACATTTATTTTGTTCTAAATATCAGTATTCAATACAGCATAAAATCAAGTCAATACACCAGTTTAACCACAAAAAATCCCGAGCATAATTCGCCGGATTTGCGGCCAAACGCTAAAGCCGTTATAATATCAGCGTTTTACAACTTAATTGCTGGTTTAACGACAACTTACGGGGCAATTAAGTCTGCAACACAGCGTTTTTTCCATGAATCAACGCACCGTTAAAGCGTCGCTGAAAAGACATTTTCATTCTCTACCAGCGTTCGCTCAATTTTTCCGACTATTTTTTAGAAAGTCACATCATGAGCAACCATTTAGGCAACAACTACCTATTTACCTCCGAATCCGTTTCCGAAGGCCATCCCGATAAAGTATCCGATCAAATTTCGGACGCGATTCTCGACGCGATTCTCGAACAAGACCCCACCGCGCGCGTCGCCGCCGAAACCCTGTGCAATACCGGCCTCGTCGTACTCGCTGGTGAAATCACCACCAACGCCGTGATCGACTACATCGATATCGCGCGCAACACGCTCAAGCACATCGGCTACGACGACACCGACTACGGCATTGACTTCAAAGGCTGTGCGGTTCTGGTCGCCTACGACAAACAATCACCCGACATTGCCCAAGGCGTTGACTCAGCGCACGACGACAACCTCGACCAAGGCGCGGGCGATCAAGGGCTGATGTTTGGCTACGCCTGTAATGAAACGCCTGAACTGATGCCTTTGCCCATTCATTTGGCGCACCGTTTGGTGGAACGCCAAGCCGATTTGCGCCGCGACGGCCGCCTGCCGTGGCTGCGCCCCGACGCCAAATCACAAGTGACCATCCGCTACGAAAATGGCCTGCCGGTTGCCGTTGACACCGTCGTATTGTCCACCCAACACCACGCCGACGTCAGCCTCGAAACCGTGCGTGAAGGCGTGATCGAAGAAATCATCAAACCGATTATCCCTGCGCACCTCATCCAAGGCGACATCAAATTCCTCGTCAATCCAACCGGTCGCTTCGTGATCGGCGGGCCACAAGGCGACTGCGGTTTGACGGGACGAAAAATCATCGTTGACACCTACGGCGGCGCCGCACCGCATGGCGGTGGTGCATTCTCGGGCAAAGACCCATCGAAAGTAGATCGCTCCGCCGCCTACGCCGGTCGCTATGTCGCGAAAAACATCGTCGCCGCCGGTTTGGCCGAAAAATGCTTGGTACAAGTCTCCTACGCCATCGGCGTCGCACGCCCAACCTCGGTCATGGTCAACACCTACGGTACAGGCAAAATTTCCGACGAGCTCATCACCCAATTGGTCAACGAACACTTCGATCTGCGTCCAAAAGGCATCGTCAAAATGCTTGACCTACTGCGCCCGATTTACAGCAAAACTGCGGCCTACGGACACTTTGGCCGCGAAGAGCCTGAGTTTACTTGGGAAGCGACCGACAAAGCGGCATTGTTGCGCGATGCAGCAGGTTTGAAATAATGGCCGGTTGACCTCATAACGCGAAAAAGCCCGAATCAGTTTCGATTCGGGCTTTTTTCGGTCTTTACTTGGGCGCCAGCAACAACTGCGTGATGGCTTCAAAACATCGGCCAGCCGGCCAACGCACATCCACTATATTTAAATCATCGATGGCAAAAGGCGGCTCAACCACTTCACCCACATCCTGACCGCGCCCCCAGCTATCGAACTCATTTTCCTGCCAAGTGTGCGGATTTTTCACCACACGATCACCCACTTGAAAATGCTGGGGTTCGGCATTTACCGCCATTAGGTCAATAGCCATTTCTTACTCCTATTCTGCCAAAATGACTTCTTCGCAACCATCGGCATAAAACATCAACATTTTCCCCGGCTGGATCAACTCCGCCTGATACGTGCGCCACCATTGCGCCGCTTGCGGTGCGTGCCGCTCCAGTACCGCAATCGCAGCAATGGTTTCCACCGAATAGGCGTACACCAAGGTGTCCTTGGTCTTGCCCGATTTCAGGGTAACCGTTCGCTTGACTTGATGTGGTTGGCTACGCGCAAATTCGGTCAAAGGCAAAACAGTGCCAACCCATTGTGCGCGAATCTCTTCCGGAGCCAAATCGCCATCGGGCGTGCGTTGAATTTTAAGCCAACGTTGCCGATCGGCCAGATGAAACTCCTGCAAATAGCGCACCAAACGTCGAATCACACTCGGCGCATTTGATTGAACAATAAATACCTCTCGATCATCCCACAGAACAGCGGCGCCAATCGCATACTCCAAACGTTTATGAAACAGATCAAACAGATACATATCCTCTGCCTGCGCAAATGACGGCGGCATAAATTCGAATGTCACTTGCAGCGTGCCATTTGACTTCACGCGAATCGTCGGCTCACCGAGCGGATCAAAGCCCGAGATCGGAATGGTTTTGGATCGTTGACTCATTGGCTTCCTCAAAAAATACGATTTTTTGTCTAGTGTTGCAGTTTAGAACGACTTGCCACACTGTACCAGCCGCGCGACATTTTCCGCCGTTGAAATCAGATTATCCTGCGCCTGTTGCAAAGCCTCAGACAATGCACACGGCTGACGAATAATCGGAAACACCGCATCAATGCCGTGTTCATACACACAGCCGTAATCACTGCGCAAACTGCCGACAATCGCGATCACCGGCTTATGAAATTGCTTGGCCACCGTCGCCACGCCGACCGGCGTTTTACCATGAATACTCTGCGCATCCATGCGCCCTTCGCCGGTAATCACCCAGTCCGCATCGCGCACGCGCTCGGCCAAATGCACCGCTTCAGCCACAATGCGCACGCCCGATTGCATCTGCACTTGAGGCAACAGCAACAAGCCACCGCCCATACCACCCGCCGCACCAGAACCTGCGACATTCACAATATCTCGCCCCAATTGCTTCTGCACCACTTGAGCAAAATTCGTCAGCGCAGAGTCCAACTGCTTAACTTGCTCGGGCGTGGCTCCTTTTTGCGGACCGAATACCGCACTTGCGCCCTGCGCACCACACAGCGGATTGTCCACATCGCAGGCGACTAAAAACTGTACATCATATAATCGCGCATCCAATTGACTCAAGTCAATCTGCGCCAGATCAGCCAAAGCCGCACCGCCCCACGCGATGGGCTGGGCACGCGCATCCAAAAATCGCGCGCCTAATGCCTGCAACATCCCTACGCCCGCATCATTGGTCGCGCTCCCGCCCAAGCCAAGGATGATCGTTTTCACGCCATGATCGAGTGCCGCCGAAATCAATTCACCCGTGCCGTAACTACTCGTCACCAGCGGATTGCGTTGCGCCATCGGTACAAGGTGCAAACCCGATGCCGCTGACATTTCGATAAACGCCGTTTGCCCATCACCCGAGATGCCGAAAAAAGCTCGCGTGCATTCACCCAAAGGGTTGCTCACCGCCTGATACAGTAAACGCCCCTGCGTCGCCGACACCAAGGACTGCACCGTGCCCTCACCGCCGTCGGCCATCGGAACCTTGTCATACTGCGCATTCGGGAACACCCGCTTAAACCCTGTCTCAATCGCGCAGGCCACCGCCCACGCATCCAAACTTTCCTTAAGCGAATCCGGCGCAATCACAATTTTCATGCCTTATCCTTCCGCCAAATCAACCCGCAAAAAACCATAACCCTCGGGCGAGAACGCCTTTTCACCCAAACGCACATTCAACGGCTGGGCAAAACCCGGCATATCCAGCACGCAGGTATGGTATTCACCATTTTCACCGCACGCATCCGCGCCGCGCTCGATCAGACTGCGAATCACCGCCTCGTCCAATACCTCGCCCAACAAATCCACGCAATCCGCCCGCGCCGAGACAATCAGCGCGCGCAAACCCAATTGCAACATCTCGGACAACAACGCCGTGCGCGATTCTAACCACAGCGGCAAGCACGCCGTCAACCCCGCTTGCGCACACACCTGCGCCTCCCAATCGCGGTGCGCCTGCACATCAATATCGCCAAACACCATATGCGTCGCGCCACTCGCTCGCCGCAAGTCCGATGCCTGACGCACCCACTCGCGTTCATAATCCGCCCAAGCCGCCACCCCAAACGCCATCGGCACGCCCAAAGCCTCAGCCTGCGCCCGTAAAACCTGCGGCGGCAAACCGTGCGAACGCGAGCGTTTACCCGATTCTGCCAGCATATTCAGTAAACCCACTGGCACAGCCCCCTGCGCATGCGCACGCACGAATGCCAGCGCACTGTCTTTGCCACCGCTCCAACTACTGATATACCGAGTACCTGCAATCATATTTAAACCCATTCATATAAACGCTATAATCAGCGCACATTATGACAGCAAAAACCCAGCCAAAATGAACAAAACCTGCCCCAACTGCCACGCCCAATTTGCCTGCACCGGCTGTACCACCAGCCAATGCTGGTGTAACGACTACCCACCGATATTCAGTTGTCGTGACGATGATGGCGCGCTGGCGCAATGCCTGTGCCCCAACTGCCTCACCAAGCGCACGCAAGCGCACATCCGGCAACACATCGACAACGTGAAGGTGCATCAAACCAGCCCCGCACAGGCATTGGCCTGCACCGATTTACCCCTGATCGAAGGACTGGACTACACGATAGAAAACGGACGCTGGGTGTTTAGCCGCTGGTATTTATTGAGAAAAGGCCAATGCTGTGGCAATGGCTGTCAGAATTGCCCTTATGGGCATGTGAATGTGAAATAAACCACATCGAATTAATGCGTAGCCCACCATGAGCGTAGCGAATCGTGGGTTTATGGAATTTCAAACGAACTTCATTGTATTGTAGAAAAATCCTCAAGCAAAGCCATCTCATTCTGAGTATTCCATGCGTCGCGATTCGCTACGCTCATGGCGACCTACGGAATCGAGGGTAAGCGGTGTGCAGAATCAAGGGTGCGCTATAAGAATTTTGTAGCCCACCATGAGCGTAGCGAATCGTGGGTTTATGGGAATTTCAAACGCATTTCATTGTATTGTAGAAAAATCCTCAAGCAAAGCCATCTCATTCCGAGTATTCCATGCGTCGCGATTCGCTATGCTCATGGCAACCTACGGAATCGAGGGTATGCGGTGCGCAGAATCAAGGGTGCGCAATAAGAAGTTTGTAGGGCGCAATAAACCGCAGGTGCATTGCGCCGTATGTGTTTAAATAAATGGTACCGTGTTCATTACATTCGGCGCAATGCGTCAAAATCACTTATTGCGTCCTACGCGCTCAAGTGAAAGCCATGTCATTTCGAATATTCCATGCGTCGCGATTCGCTACACTCATGGCGACCTTGTATTATAAACTCATACAAGAACCCTCCGTCTCTGATGAATTGGAGAAGCTGGCGCCCTTGAGTTAACCAAACTCGCAACGTAGATCCAACCCAATTCATCAGTCTTTTCCATTCAAACTCGAACGGTATACTGGGCGTACAAATTCATACAGCCCGCATTAACAAGGTTGAACACAAATGGATACATACATCATCGGCATTGACATTGCCAAACACAAATTCGATGTGGCACTCATCAAAGGCGACAAAGTACGCCCTAAAGTGTGTCCAAACACGCCTGCAGGCTTTACTGAGCTACTCAACTGGTTGCAACGCAATGGTGTACAGCACGTCCACGCAACGATGGAGGCGACAGGTAGTTACTGGGAAGCGCTTGCCGAATTCCTCGTGGATCACGGGCATTCGGTCAGCGTGGTCAATCCGCTGCGCATTGCTAACTATGCCAAAGCCTGTTTGCAGCGCGGTAAAACCGATAAACAGGATGCGCGTCTGATCGCTCAGTTTTGCGAACGTGAGTGTCCCGATCTGTGGCAACCGCGCCCTAAAGCAGAGCGCGAGCTACTTGCAATGGTACGCCAGTTACAGCACCTTTCCGACTGTTTGCAAGCGGAACGCAATCGCTTATCGGTCAGCCGCTCATCGGTACAAGCGAGTATTCAAGCCACCATTGAGACATTGGTTGAGCAGATCAAGGTTATGCAAGCGCAGATTCGTCAACACATTGACCAGGATCCCACGCTAAGGCACAACCGCGATTTGTTGCTTTCCATCCCCAATATCGGTGATAAGACCATACCTTGGTTGCTCGCTTATCTCGGTGATGGCACTCATTTTAAGCGCGGTAGTCAAGCAGCAGCGTTTGCCGGACTGACGCCAAGCCCTTATGAATCGGGCAGTAGCATTCGGGGACGCTCGCACATTTCTAAACGGGGTCATACAGATATTCGCAAAGTGCTCTATATGCCCGCCATGGCAAATTATGGCAAGTTGCGTGCCTTTGTCCCTTTCATACAGCGACTCAAAGACGCCGGCAAAGCACCGAAGGAAATCATTGTCGCCGTCATGCGTAAACTATTGACCATCGCTCAGGCCGTGCTACGGACTCAAACACCTTTCAACGCCTCACTTCACATTTAAGGAGAAACTGATCATTCCTTTATTTTTTATTGACTTGGCTAACGGTATCTACGGAATCGAGGGTACGCGGTGTGGCAATGGCTGTCAGAATTACCCGTATGGGCATGTGAATGTGAAATAAACCGCATCGGATTAATGCGTAGCCCACCATGAGCGTATCACGCCGACGAACCACGAAGCGACATCGGCTTGAACGAACAACAGTTAGGTGGCAAGCAACAGTTCACGTCAGGGTCATCGCTTAATTGCCTTGAAACGACTATACGCAGTCGCGTGCGGACCGCCGTACATTTCCCAAAATTCTGAACTCATTTCTCCGACAACTTTGAGATCGATTAATTCTGTAGCAGCGATAAAGTCGGCTTGTCCATCTGCCGTGAGGGACATATGAGCTGCGATGTCGTCAGGCTTTGAATAGCGCTCGTGCTGAAGGTAACTACCGTCTTCACACTTGAGTATTTCATATTCTGTGATGTAGGGTTCGTCCCGCTCTGTTACAGGAAGTACTTTATCTAAATAACTTTGATAACGGTCTTCCTGACCTGGCTTTACGCGATAACGGAAATACATGTCGATTTGATTTGTACTCATCTATAGGTCTCTCTGAAGTTTGGGGTAAGGGGCTAGGCATAGTTTGCAATGATGTTACCACCTAACTATACTTATGCGTCAACATGAATATAACATGAAAAATAACTCACTTCATAAGCTCTCTTTAAATTTCAACTAACTTATTGATTTACTAAGAAAAACTATAAAAGCAAGTACGTTACTGAACCTAATCACGGATATAAATAGTCATCCGTATCCTCACTTATTCTATCCCTTTTCCCTGCACAATTTGAGGATTTTTAGTACATTCATGACCCTTGCACCCTCAACCCCACTGCGATCACATCAATCAATGCGAGTTGTAGTATCCGCGTGAGCATGGCGGGTTTGATGTGTTGGCGCTCTTCGTCGGTGTTGAGGATTATCAGGATGTCGGTTTTTTTGGCGAGCGGGGTTTTGGCCGGCGCCATGCTGATGATGGTGGCGCCGTTGGCTTTGGCTTGTTCGGCGGCTTCAATGAGTTCGGGCGTTTGGCCGGAACGGGAGATGAATAAGGCGATGTCTTGCGCGCCCAGTCGTGCGGCGCAGAGGTTCATCATGTAGGCGTCGGTGCGCGCGGCGGCATTTAGGCCGGCGCGGATGAGTTTGTATTGTGCATCGTCGGCGACGGGTGCGGAGCTGCCGAGTCCGAATACATCAACGCGCCGCGCTTGGCGCAGGCGATTCATGGCTTGCTCGATGGCTTCGGCGCAGACTTCTTGGCGCAGGGTGAGCAGTGCGCTAGCGGTGTTGCCCAGTACTTTGTTGGCAATATCAGCGACGCTGTCGTGTTCGCGCAGTGCTTCGAACTGTACGGCGGATTCGCCGCTGAGTGAGCCGGAGAGTTTGATTTTGAAATCGGCCAAGCCGTCACAGCCCAGACTGCGGCAAAAACGGATGACGGTGGGCTGGCTGACTTGTGCGGCTTGGGCGATCTGTTGAATCGGGCTATTGACGAATTGCGCCGGCTCGGCCAGCGCCCAGTCGGCGACGCGCGCTTCGGATTTGCTCAGTTGCGCGCGGGCGTTGCGTATGCGCGCAAGCCACACGCCTTCGCTACTGCTGTTTTTATTGTATAAGCCATTCATGGGAGAACGTTACAGTTCTTCGTGCCAATTATTGCCGTCGCGCGCGACCAGCGCGTTGGCCGCCGGTGGTCCCCATGTGCCGGAGGCGTAGGTTTTCGGTGCGACGTCCTGCTCGATCCAAGTATTCATGATCGGTTCGACCCAGCGCCATGCTTGCTCCTGCTCATCGCGGCGAACGAACAATGAGAGATTGCCCGAAAGTGCGTCGAGCAGTAGCCGCTCGTAGCCGTCCATGCGCCGCTCAGGGAAAAAGTCGTCGGCGTCCATGTCCAAATGCACCGCGCCGAGTTTCATGCTGTTGCCTGGGCGTTTGGCGAGGCAGTACATGCGGATGGATTCTTCGGGTTGCAATTCGATCACAAGGCGATTGGAGCCAGCAGGCATTTTGCCAATGAGTTCGTATGGCACGGATTTGAATACGATGACGATTTCGGCCATGCGTTTGGGCATGCGTTTGCCGGTGCGCAGGTAGAACGGTACGCCGGCAAAGCGCCAGTTATTGATTTCGGTTTTCAGCGCGACGTAGGTTTCTGTGGTGCTGTTGGCCGGTACGCCCTGCTCTTGCAAATAGCCTTGCACCTCTTTGCCGTGCGAGACACCGGCGACGTATTGACCGCGCACGACGTCTTCTAATACCGTTTCCGTCGTCCACGGTTTGAGCGCGCGCAAAACGCCGAGTTTTTCGTCACGAATATTGTCCGCGTCCATCGTAGCAGGTGCGTTCATGGCGACGAAACAGAGCAGTTGCAGTAAGTGATTTTGCACCATATCGCGCAAGGCGCCGGTCTGGTCGTAGAACTCAGCGCGGCGCTCCACGCCTAACTCTTCGGAAATGGTGATTTGCACATTGGCAATATAATCACGGCGCAAAATTGGCTCGAAAAAGCTGTTACCAAAGCGCAGCGCCATCAGATTTTGCACCGATTCTTTGCCCAAATAGTGGTCAATGCGGAAAATTTGTTTCTCAGAAAAATGACAGGCAAACATGTCGTTGATCTCTTGGCACGAAGCCAGATCGTGCCCGAGCGGTTTTTCCACCACGATGCGCGAACCGTGATTCAAACCCTGCTCGGCCAATCCTGCGCAAATATCGTCAAAAATCGCGGGCGCGACCGCGAGGTAGAATACGCGCTGATTGGCCGCATCTTGCGCGTCCAGCATATTTTTCAACTCGGCAAAGGCGCTCGCTTCAGTCGCATTGAACGGCAGATACAGCACCAATTGCAAGAACTCTTGCCAACGTTGCTCATCAAACCGATCAGTTACATTGGGCTTGACCGCCTCATTCATCCAATCACGATAGGTTTCGTGCGTGTACACGGTGCGCGCGGCGCAAATCACACGGCTATTGGGCGCAAACGCACCATCTAAAAAACTCTGATACAGTGCGGGGAGCAATTTACGCATGGCCAAATCACCCGTACCACCGAACATCACCAAAGAAAAAGCAGGAACTTTCATAATTTCCTCTGAATTTGAATGCTTTAATAAAGCGTTTAGGTAAAAATTTTTTAAATATTGCCGCAAAATGTAGGGAAAGTAAATAATCTTTGACTAATTTTTTTAGTTTTACTACAATTATTCAAACAAAAAAATAATTTGAATCATATTAAAACAAAGGCCGATATGAGCACATCGAACCACATTCACCCACAGTTGCACGCCATCACCGAGCGCCTCATTGAGCGCAGTCGCGCCAGCCGCGCACGTTATTTACAACGCGTGGCGCAAAGCACCAAAGACACGCCCTCACGCGACCGCATGGGCTGCGCCAATCTCGCGCACGCCTACGCCGCCGCAGGGCAAGACCAATTTCGCCTGAAAGTCGAACGTGCGCCCAATCTCGGCATCATCAGCGCGTACAACGACATGCTCTCGGCGCATCATCCCTACGCACACTATCCTGAGCGCATCAAAGCGCAAGCGCGCAAACACGGCGCCACGGCACAGGTTGCCGGTGCAACGCCTGCGATGTGCGACGGTGTGACGCAAGGTTACGCAGGCATGGAGCTGTCCCTATTCTCACGCGATGTGATTGCTCAAACCACTGCGATTGGCCTATCGCATCAGGTATTTAACGGCGCATTGCTGCTCGGCGTGTGTGACAAAATCGTTCCCGGCCTGCTGATGGGCGCGGCGGCGTTTGGGCATTTACCGGCGCTATTCGTCCCCGCAGGGCCGATGACCACCGGCATAGGTAACGACGAAAAGGCAAAAGTGCGCCAGCGCTACGCCACAGGCGACGCCACCCGCCAAGAATTACTCGAATCAGAAATGAACGCCTATCATTCTGAAGGCACTTGCACGTTTTACGGTACGGCCAATTCCAATCAAATGATGCTCGAATTTATGGGCTTGATGTTGCCGGGCAGCGCCTTTGTCAATCCGGCGACGCCGTTGCGCGCGGCGCTGGATGACGCGGCAGTGACGCAATTATTGGTCAATCTGAACCACCCGAATCTGACGCTGGCGCAATTGCTCAACGAAAAATCCATCATCAATGGCGTGATCGGCCTACTCGCCACCGGCGGCTCAACCAACCACACCCTGCACCTCGTGGCGATTGCGCGCATGGCGGGAATTGAACTGCGTTGGGAAGACATGCACGCGCTCGGCGAAATCATTCCGCTGCTCGCGCGCGTCTACCCGAACGGTTCGGCGGATGTGAATCAATTCCAAGCCGCAGGCGGTTTGGGCTACGTCATCGGTCAATTGCGCCGTGCTGGCCTGTTGCACGACGATGTGGACACCGTGGTATCGAACCAAATGGGTAAAGGGCTGGCGCCGTATACGCAGGAGCCGTATTTGGATGGTGATACCTTGAAATGGCGTGTCGGCGTGGTGCGCAGCTTGGACAAAAATATCGTGCGTCCGTTCGCCGAAGCGTTTTCACCCGATGGTGGCCTGAAATTATTGCGCGGCAATCTGGGCAACAGCGTGATTAAAACCTCCGCCGTCAAAGCCGAACACCGCGTGATTCGCGCACCCGCCAAAGTATTTGAATCGCAAGCCGAACTACAAACAGCCTTTGACGCAGGCGAATTGGATGGACAAGACTTCATCGCTGTGGTGCGTTTTCAGGGACCTAAATCCAACGGCATGCCCGAGCTGCACAAACTCACGCCACCGCTGGGCGTGCTGCAAGATCGTGGGCAAAAAATCGCCCTCGTGACCGATGGTCGCATGTCCGGCGCATCAGGCAAAGTTCCCGCCGCGATTCACGTCTCACCCGAGGCTTTGGACGGCGGCCTGATCGCCAAAGTGCAAAACGGCGACTTGATGGTGTTGGACTCCGAAAACGGCGTATTGCAATTAGAAGTCGATGAGGCCGAGCTCGCCGCTCGTCCGAATGCTGTGAAACCAGCCGCAGTGACCGAATACTGGCTCGATATGTTTGCCGTCGCGCGGCGCAACGTCGGCCGTGCAGAATTGGGCGCGACGTGGCTGCTGGAGGATGACACGCTGTGATCCGCGCCTTGTTTATCTGCGGCAAAAATCAATTGCGCAGTCCGACTGCGGAGCAAATTTTTGCCAACCATGCGCACACGGAAACCGACTCGGCGGGCGTGTCCAACGACGCCGAAGTCGTGGTATCAGCAGAGCAAATCGAATGGGCGGATATTATCTTTGTGATGGAGCCTGCTCATCGGCGTAAACTCAACCAAAGATATGCCCGCTTGCTGCGCGATAAACGCATCACTTGCCTCGATATTCCCGATCACTACCAATACATGCAAGCCGAATTAATCGAACAACTCAAATACAAAGTAACACCCCAGCTTAGCCATTCAAGCCATTCATAAAGGAGCATCATGAACAAACTACACACCGCCCTCGCCCAATGCAAAATCGTCCCCGTTGTCGTCGTGAATGATGTCAACCACGCCGCGCCACTCGCCCGTGCTTTGCAAGACGGCGGCTTGACCGTGGTGGAAGTCACCTTGCGCACGCCTGCAGCGCTGGAGGTCATCAGTACCATGCGCGCCGCATGTCCCGAGTTGGTGATCGGCGCGGGTACAGTTTTAAACGCGGACAACATCCAAGCCGCGCGCGCCTCAGGCGCAGAATTTGGCGTCAGCCCGGGCACTTCGCCGAGCTTGCTCCAAGCCATCGTCGAATCCGGCTGGGCATTCATTCCGGGGTGCGCCACGCCATCCGAAGCGCTGACTTTGGCTGATGCCGGATTCAAAGTGGTGAAACTGTTCCCTGCCGAAGTCGTTGGCGGTTTGAATATGATTAAATCGCTCGCCTCGCCTTTGCCACACATTCAATTTATGCCAACCGGCGGCGTGCGTCTGGAAAAAGTGGCCGATTATGTGGCGCAGCCGAACGTTGCCGCACTGGGCGGCACATGGATTGCACCGGCGGACAAATTGGCAAATAACGATTTTGTTGGCATTCAAACGCTCGCGCGCGAAGCGTATCTGGCCGCACAATCGGCTCAATCATGATGGATTCGCGATGAATATCGACATTCTCTACGACGGCGAACGCGCGGGTTTGGCCGAATCGCCGCTGTGGGACGACGCGCGCCAATGCTGGTTTTGGATTGACATTCCCAAGCGCCGCATTCACCGTCATTCGGACACAGAACACCGCGTTTGGCAATTGCCCAATTCGGATGCGTTTGACCCAGGCGCCATTGCATTGAGCAACTCGGGCGAATTGCTGCTCGCTCTGCGGGCGGGTATTACCCACTTTAATCCTGATAGCGATAGCGGCGACATTGCCCCCGAAATTTGGATCAAGGCGCCGTATGATACCGCCACCACGCGCTTTAATGATGGCGGTGTCGATGCGCACGGCCGCTGGTGGATAGGCTCACTGTTTGCGCCGAAAACCCACGCAGGTGCGGGTTTGTACTGTCTGGAACAAGGCGAACTCAAGCCCATACTCGGTGAACAGGCCGCGCAAAAACCGTGGCAAGACTGGGGCGTGACCACTGCGAACGGCTGGGCGATGTCACCCGATGGCACACAGTTGTACCACGCCGACACGCAGGCGCACACGGTGTATCAGTATGATTTCTCAGCAGAATTACCCGTAGAAAACGCATTGAGCCAACGTCGAGTGTTCTTCCAAACCGCAGACACGCGCCAGCAAAGCAATCCGATTGAACCGTACCAAGGACGACCTGATGGCGCGGTGATTGACGCGCAAGGCGATTATTGGGGTGCGCTGTTTGAGGGTGGGCAAATCGCGCAAACCGCGCCCGACGGAACGATTCTGCAAAAAATCGCTTTACCAGCGAAATGCCCAACCATGCCGTGCTTTGGTGGCGCGGATTTACGCACCCTGATCGTCACCACGACGGGCGATCGCCCTATCGATGAGTTGACGCAGTATCCGGCCAATGGCTTTATTTTGAGCATTCGACTGCCGGTAGCGGGTTTGCCGACGCGGCGTTACTGTGAGCAATAAACACTACTCAGTATTTCGCACCCACAAAAAAAGCAAGCTCAACGCTTGCTCAGATTACTGACAAACCTCCGACTTTGAATTTCAGCACAAAATCTAAGAAAAATGACGTCATACCCGCGCAAGGCGGGTATCCAGAAATTCCGATAAAAACAATAAGTTAGAGTGACGAACTGGATGGCCGCAAGCTCGAAGCCAAAAAACGGCTTTATAGAAACTTCGCTACGCTTGTTTTCCCGCTAAAATCATGCGGGAATGACGGAGTTCTATTTAGGTAAAAGTGCACTTTGCCAACAACCTCAAAAAAAGCAAGCTCAACGCTTGCTTTTTCTACACTCTGACTTCAACCGCTTATTTCAAAGCATCAGCACAGCCTTTGTACACACTCTTGCCATAGGCCAACGTCGCAGTGAATGCGCGTTTATCACCGGTTTTGTCGCATTCTGTGCCTTTGATGTCCAAGCTAAAAGGCACGTTACCGTCTTTACCATTGTAGGTCGCGCCTTTGGCATAAGCGGCACGCTCGACTTTGATGGTGTGCTTTTTGCCGTCCGGCGTCATGATTTCTGGCACTTCAAAGGTGACGTTGTTGCCATCAATCACCGCTTCCCAAGCAGGTGAAAAACCATTGGCTTTGAACTTGGTGACAACGGTATCCGTCGCCGCAGTGCCTGCCGCTGGCGCAACAGGAGCAGGTGCTGGTGCTGCGGCCGGAGCAGTCGCCGTTGGTGCGGCTGGCGCCGGAGCGGGTACTTTTTCCGCTGGTTTTGAACAAGCCATTAAACTCATAGACAATAAACCTGCCGCAGCAGTCATTAACAATTGGTGCTTCATATCAAACTTCTCCCTTGAGGTTGGATCGCCGCCATCGCCCGATGGCGGTCGTATCACTGGTAAAACGATTCAGTCTGCCAAATGGATGACACAGGCCTCAAATAGCCATTGGCATCACCATTCGCGTTCTCTTATCGCATGGCTGCAAATAATTGATTGGCGTTGTACTGCATCATTTTGAGGTACGTCGCGCCATAGGCCTCGGTTTCTGTCGAGAGTGATTCCGAGTAGAGTTTGCCACCCACGCGCACGCCGGTTTCGCTGGCAATTTGCTCGATTAGTTTCGGATTGCTGATGTTTTCAACGAACAACGCGCGAATTTGGTCTTGCTTAATCTGTTGAATCAATTGCGCAATTTGTTTGGCCGAGGGTTGGCTTTCTGTGGTCAAGCCCTGTGCGGCATAAAAATCGATGCCATAAGCCTTGCCGAAATATTCAAACGCCCGATGATTCACCACCGCTTTGCGCTGCGCGCGCGGGATGCGATCCAAAATCTGATGAATCTGAATGGATATCTGGCTTAATTGCGCTGAATAAGCTTGCGCGCGCTGTTTGTAATACACCGCTCCAGCGGGATCAGCAGCGATCAAACCGTTCAAGATATTTGGCACATAATATTTTTCCACCAGTCCAGCGTCGAGCCAAGCATGTGGATCCATACCACCAGCGGCGTGATCGTGTTCATGATCGTGCCCTTCCTCACCGTGCTGAGGGCTTTCCAACGGCGCAACGCCATTGGCCGCCACAACGTTCACGCCCTTAAATCCAGAGTTTTCCTGCATCCGCACGATCCAGCCTTCATAATTCAAACCATTGCTGACAAAAACCTGTGCACGGCTTAATTTTTGCAAATCCTGCGGTGTCGGCTGATACACATGCGGATCTTGATCAATACCGACCAAATTCTCAACCTGCACCCGCTCGCCACCGATTTCACGCACCATATCGCCCAAAACGCTGAAACTACTCACCACATGCACCAATTGACCTTTGGCCGGATCAACCGAAACCACCGTTTCAGCCGCTTTTGGCGCCACCGCTCCTGTATCACCAGCCGCAACCGGTTTCGAACCCGCCCCTTGACCACAAGCCAACAATCCCATGCTCGCAAACGCCATGAGCAACTTTAACAACCAACGCATACAACCTCCCGATTATTTTTCAAAATGTTTCAACCGCACCAAACGCGGTAATACCCCACCTACGGAGCCAAACAGCAAAGAGCCCACATACATCAATCCGGCAATAAAAATAATCGCCGGCCCCGAAGCCCACTCAAAGTGATACGACAGCAGCAACCCCAAAAAGCCCGAAGTCAAAGCAATCAATACCGAAATCGCCAACATTTTGCCAATGCTGTGCGACCAAAGCCGCGCACTAATCGCTGGCAACATCATCAGACCGACCGACATCAAGGTGCCCAATGACTGAAAACCCGCCACCAGATTGAGCACCACCAGCATCAAAAATACCAAATACCACACACCGCCACGCCCACCAACCGAGCGCAAAAAAATCGGGTCAACGCCTTCAAGCACCAAAGGACGATAAATCACCGCCAAACCAAGCAGTGAAATAGTCGAAACAACGCCCATCAGCAATAACGCCGCGGTATCCACCGCCAACACCGAGCCAAACAAAATATGAATCAAATCCACCTGATTGCCCGATTTTGAAATCATCAGCACGCCCAAGGCCAGCGCCATTAGGTAAAACGCCGCAAAGTTCGCATCCTCTTTCAGATTCGAAAAACGCGTCGCCAGTCCCGCCAACAGCGCCACCACCACACCGGCAAAAAAACCACCGACACTCATGGCCGGTAAACTCAAACCAAACCACATAAAGCCCAAGGCCGCGCCGGGTAAAACCGCATGGCTCATCGCATCGCCCATCAAACTCATGCGGCGCAACACCAGCATCAAGCCCACCGGTCCACTACCCAAAGCCAAAGCCAAACAACCGGCCAAAGCACGACGCATGAAGGCAAAATCGGCGAACGGCGCAATCAGCACCTGATACAAGGTCATACGCGCTCTCCCGAATGGTGGTGTTGATGCGTCTGCTCACCATGAGCATGTTCGTGAGTGTGTCCATGCGCGTGTCCATGTGCATGGGTATGATGGTCATGAGTGAGCTGCTCGGCATAAATCGCCTGCACATTCAACTGCTCATCGGTCAGACACACCGCCTCCTCATCGAACCAATGCGCACAGCGCTCATTCGCCCGCATTAGATTCTGCGTGGTCAACACCTCGCTCGGTGCGCCCCACACCACCACCTCGTGCGCCAGTAGCAACGCACTTTGAAAATACCGCTTCACCTGCTCAAAATCATGCAGCACCGCGATCACCGTGCGCTGCTCCTCTTGCCAACGGCGTACCAAACCCAACAACACTTCCGTGGTTTTTGCATCCACCGCATTGAACGGCTCATCGAGCAAAATCACCGGTGCATCCTGCACCAAAATTCGCGCAAACAGCACTCGCTGCAATTGCCCAATCGACAAAGCCGCCAAAGGCCGAGCGCTAAAATCCTGCATACCCACATGCACCAGCGCCTGCTCCACCCGCGCCAAACCCGCCTCATCCATGCCCGCAAACGCACCCATGCGCCGCCACAGCCCTGTCGCTACCAATTCAAACACCGTCATCGGCATCGACAAATCAATCTCCGCCTTCTGCGGCAGATAAGCCATTTCATTAGGCGAGCAGTCGCTCAAAGCCACCTTGCCATGATCGAGTGGCAAAATCCCCGCAATCGCCTTGAGCAAAGTACTTTTACCCGCACCGTTCGGCCCGACGATGGCCGTCGCCACGCCGCACTCAAAACGTCCGCTGACGTGATGCACGGCGGGACGGCGCTGATAACTGACCGTGACATTGCTCACATACACGCTCATCGCACACCTCCAGAGCTGCCCGATAGCCAACCCAGTGCCCATGCGATCACCAGCCACAGCACCGCCAATAGCCCAATCGCCAACGCGAGCCGAGTCGCGACAGACATGGTGAGCAGATTCAATTTAGGACGTTTCATAGAAATTTGTTGAAAAATTCGTTGAATATAATGTGCTGGTTGATAATGGCTCAGGCTTCGCTTTTACGCCTCGACCATAGACTAGGAAAAGAAGCCAAAAAAAGCAACTGTGCAACAGCCTCGTTATGATTTTTTAATTGATTCGCTGCATTGCACGCAACGGCCATTGAGCAATAATTGCTGCTCATCCATGTCAAAGCCGTGTACGGCGCACAATTGACGCAAGGCCACAAAACCCTCATCCGCCGCCATTTCATCGACTTTGCCACAATCGCGACAGGTCATAATCACACTCGGATGCGCGCAGTCCAAATGACGACACACCACATAGCCATTGAGCGCCTCAACTCGGTGCAAAATCCCCTGCTCCACCAAAAACTCCAAAGCACGGTACACCGTCGGCGGCGCAGCCGAGCCACGCGCCTGCTGTAAATCGGTCAAAATTTGATACGCTTTGACCACGCCATCGTGCGCCAAGACTAAATCAAGCACTTGACGCCGCAGATCGGTCAAATTCGCACCGTTTTTCAGACAGTGTTCGGCTGCGGATTCGAGAAATTGAGCATTGTTCATGGCGTATCAACGGTATGGATTAACTTGATTGTTATATTATAACATTAAGTCTACACAAATAATGCCAAATGAATCCGCGTGAAATATCAAAGCACGTTCGCCCAAGGTCAACCAAAGTCAACCAAATCATGATTGCGGGATTAAAACTGGTGTTCAATCAAGATCGACACCAACCAATCAGGGAGCAAACCATGCTGAAAAAGCTATCCATTCTATTCATCGTAGCAGGCGCGCTGTGCCTGCTCGCGTTCAATCTGATCGGCGCTACCATTGATGCGCAAGGCGTTTTGCATGAACCATTTGCCCTGCTGCCGATTGGCTTTTTGCTGATTGCTCTGGGCGCACTCAGTTATATCTATCACTTGGTCAAAAACAAATTGGGTTCTGGCAAACGATAAATCAACGATGACACAAATCATCAAGCCGTAGAAAAAGCCTCCGATATTGGAGGCTTTTCACTGAAAATACATCTTTGAATACCACTCAATCCATCGGATATTCCACGATGCGGTCAATCACAAATTGACGAGAGGCTTCGCCATCGCGCAGTTTGTATTGAATTTGTCGCATCACGCCGGTTGGCTTGGCGTTGGTGTCGTTCGGCTGATAAACCCGAAAACGTTGCACCAAAGTATTTTCCACCACCGCGAACTCATCGTGTCCCATATAACCTTTACCGGCTTTGGCATGTTCGGCAATATTGGGGAAAGCCACTTGGCTCATGGACTGATTGCGATTGGCCGAATAGGCAATGACATTGCCATAGCTACCGCTGCCTGCCGATTGGGTATAAACCAGTAATTCGGGATAACCGTCCGCATTCATGTCCGCGATTTCTGCACCAACCACTCGACCATCCACCTCATGTGTGACTTTGCGATTATCCGCTTTTAGGCCGTACGGCTGAATCGCCAATGTCTGCATGGAGCCTTTACCCGTGGCGCTCACGTCAAAGCTCAATTGATTCCAGCTCAACATCTGCTGAAATACGCGCGGATCCACTTGTCGCTCATCCAAATCGCCACGGATTTTTCGGTATGTGTCGGCCAGACTGCCACCGCCGGAGCAATAGTAATTAAGCAAACCACGATCTGCCTCTGATTCGGTTGAAATACTGACGGTATCGCGGTCAAAGGTAAAGCGAATATTTTTCCCCTCCACCGAGGTTTGGTATACCGTTGGGCTGATTGGACGAGCCACAGCGTCAAAAGTACACGTCGGTTTCTTTTTATCCGCGCGCGAGCGCACCGCAATCCGCAACTGTCGCTCAGGTGCAGGCGACACGGTCACGCCAACCCAATCATAACCTTGCGCCCGCTTGTCGTAGCCATCAGACGCATACGAGCCGAACCATTGTTCAGCAGTCATAGCAGGAACCACAGCTTGCGGTTTAGTCGCTGGAGCGGCATCAGCCGGACGTTGCGCCGGTGCACTGACACAACCCATAACAAGCAATGCACATGCACCCATCACACTTTTTTGCAGAAAACTCATGACACAATCCTTTTATCAATATTGGCGCGCCCATTGACCAATGAACGCCCTGATTAAACGCGCGATACCGTTTGGCGTTGACTGATTTTACACTCATCAGAGGCTATAAATGTGACTCACACCACTTTTTCCCAAGCCTCAATCTCACCCGAGACCGGCACAAACAAGGGATGACATTCAGGCGTCGCCACACCCGCCCAACGCTCATGCACCTGCGGCGAGCGCGCAGACAACTTGCGCAACAAATGCGCCCACTCATAGGCCAACTGCCCCTGCGTCACGGGCATCCGCGCGATAGCGGATAAGGGTTCGGCCTGTACCTTGCTCGCATCAAAACGATAACCACGCCGCACCGCCTCGGCATACACGGCCTGCAAATAGCACTCCATCGCAGTAATCGGATCGGCGTGCTGCTGAAACCGCCACAATTGCGGATGCTGGCGATAGCCTTGCGTCTCGCCCTTGAGCACCGCCCGCGCGAGCAACGATTCGCGCCACAAGGCAACCAAACCCTGCGGATCAAGATATTTCGGATGTACCGACCAAACGCGCATCAATATGCCCCATCAAAACCATTACATTCAATCATTTAACGCTCACTCAACGTCCGATAGCTGTCCAAACGTTGCGCCAGCGTCCCTGTGTGCAGCTCGATCAAATGCCCATCAAAATCATACACATACAGCGACAATCCCTCGCCTGCAACACGCGGACGCGGTGGTAAAAAACGCACACCCAAGCGCTGCAAATTCTGCTCATACTCCGGCAAAGACGCCTCATCCACAGCAAACGCCACATGCCGATACGAATGCTCGGCAGGCGCACCCTGCATCACTGCAATCCAGACACCACCCAGCACAAAAAACCGCTCCGGCGCAGTTGAAAAATACTGTTCACCACTGTCATACACCATCTGCGCGCCCAAACCATCCACCCAAAAGCGCGTGGCCTGCTCTAAATCATGCACGATAAAGGTGATGTGACTGATACCAGAGATAGGCATAAAAACCCTTCTATTTCAAAAGCTTATAATAAAGCGCAGTCGCGCGCAAAACACCCGTAGGGCTTTTGGCGTAGCTCGGAATCTCACCCACGCGTAACCAACCCAAACGCTGATACAACGATTCTGCCACAGAACCAGCCTCAGTATCCAATACCAACAGCGTCCGCTCATGACGCAGCGCAAATCCCTCCAACTCAGCCATCAATTCCTGCGCAATCCCGCGCCCGCGATGCGTCTGCAAAACAAATAATTTTTGTACTTCGCCACGATGCAAACCATTGGCCTTCATACACAAAGACAGTTGCACCGCACCAACAACGCGCCCTTCCTCCAAGGCAACCCACGCAATCAAGCCCTCGCCCAACGAAGCCTCAACGGTACGCCAATACGCCGTCGCCTCATCCATTGAGAGCGGCAATAAAAAGCCGACAGAAGCGCCACCATTAACCGCATCTTGCAATAACACACCCAGTTGCTCGATATACGATGCCGCATTATCGGCGTTTAATTGAATAATCACGGCGCAGAACTCCTCAAATAAAAATTACGCGTTCACACGCTCCAGCGTGCGAATTGATAGGGCGTAGCGTGGGCTGTGCCCACGATCAACCATCACAATTCTCTCGATATCCCGCTCTCCGCCGCAGGGCGAATCCTTTACTCGTTCCCATGCTCCAGCGTGGGAACGAGTAAAACACCCGCAGAACTTTTGGCGTAGCTCGGAATCTCAGCCACGCACGATCTCACTCGTTATATCCACGAAGTCGAGCTAATGTCGCTGTAATGCAAATGAACGCTGTCGCTTCATTGGCGGTTTGTTGTCTGAGCGTTTGGGACAAACGCGAGTTTCAAACCGCCCTTATATCAGCGTTCATTGATTTGCATTACTGCGAGCTTGATTTTTTTGACTACTTTTTTGATCAAGCAAAAAAGTAGTCGCCCCGCGGCGGAGAGCGAAATGTGAAACAACGCTCCTATTTTTATTGCTCGTACTCATTCACACGCTGGAGCGTGGGAACGAGTAAACGAGTAAAGACCCCTCAAAAAAAGACGAGCGGTTAATCCGCCCATCTTTTCATTACAAACCCAACTTTTGAATCACAAAATCAATGTCTTTGTCACCACGCCCAGACAAATTAACAAGGATGTTTTTGCCTTGCCCGTCTGCACCTAATTCACGCGCTCGGCGCAATGCGTAGGCGACGGCGTGTGAGGATTCGAGCGCAGGAATGATGCCTTCTTCGCGCGACAGGGTCATGAATGCGTCCAGCGTTTCTTTATCCGTCGCGGTTTCGTAATTCACGCGACCGGTGTCTTTCAGGTAGCAATGTACCGGCCCGACACCCGGATAATCCAGACCCGAGGCGATGGAGTGAACCGCCGATGGCGTGCCGTCCTCGTCCTGCAAATAGTAGCAGTAAAAACCTTGCAAATGCCCCGGTTTGCCAAGGGTCAATGTCGCCGCGTGGCGACCAGTATCCAGACCTTCACCGGCAGGTTCTACGCCGACGATGCGCACGTCTTGTTCATCCAAAAATCCGCTAAATAGACCAATCGCATTGGAGCCGCCGCCGACGCAGGCCGCGACTTCATCGGGTAATTTACCCGTCATTTGTTCGAACTGTTGGCGCGCTTCGCAGCCAACAATGGATTGGAAATAGGACACCATTTCAGGGAATGGCGACGGGCCGACCACCGAGCCGATGGCGAACATAGTGTTCACAGGGTCTTGCAAATATGCGCCAAATGCGCTGTCCACTGCCTCTTTGAGCGTGCCCGCGCCTTCGGATACGGGAACCAGTGTACAACCGAGGATTTTCATGCGCGAGACGTTCGGATGCTCTTTGGCGATGTCCACCACGCCCATGTGAATTTCACATTCGAGGCCGATCAAGGCGGCCGCTGTCGCCAACGCCACACCGTGCTGCCCTGCGCCGGTTTCGGCGATGACTTTTTTCTTGCCCATTTTTTTCGCGAGCAACACTTCGCCGATGCAGTGGTTGATTTTGTGCGCACCGGTGTGGTTTAAATCTTCGCGCTTGAGGTAAATTTGTGCGCCGTTGGGCGTCAGATTGGAGAGATTTTTGGCATGATAAATCGGCGATGGACGACCGACATAAGTTTCTTGCAAGCGCAGCATTTCATTTTTAAATGCGTCGTCTTTGATGATGTCATAAAACGCCGCTTTGATTTTTTCCATTTCAGCAGCCAGCACCGGATGGTCTACCGCACCGCCGTAAGGGCCGAAAAAGCCTTGCTCATTCGGACGCATCATTTTGGGTAAGTCGTTGATATTCACGCAGTTCATGTTTTCCTCGTTTAAGGGTGGTTAAAAAATAGGTTGATATAAGTAAGTGAATTTACAAAACGCGGTGCGTCAGCGCTGGAATACTCGCGCGCACCCGTTCGATTCGAGAATGTTTAATCGGCGCTGTAATCACACCCTCGCCCGTTTCGTGTAGCGCCTGAATCACGCCCCACGGGTCGATAATCATGCTGTGACCAAAGGTTTGGCGGCCATTTTCGTGTCGTCCGCCCTGCCCGCACGCCACCACATAGCATTGGTTCTCCACCGCACGCGCGCGCATCAGTAATTCCCAATGCGCTTGCCCTGTGGTGTAGGTAAACGCGGCGACATTGACCCACGCGATTACGTCACGCGCGGCGCGATAGAATTCGGGGAAACGCACATCGTAGCAAATCGACAGCCCGATTTTACCCCACGGACTTTCCCAAACAACCGGCGCTTGTGCCGTGTCGCCAGCCATGATGGTTTTTGCCTCGTCGTAGGACTCCAAACCGTTATTAAAGCCAAACAAATGAATTTTGTCGTAGCGCGCCACCACCGCACCATCGGGCGCATAGACCAATGTGGTGTTGTACACCTTGTCCGCATCAGGACTTTTCAGCGGAATCGTGCCCGCGATGAGGTAAATTTGGTGTTGCTTGGCAAAATTTTGCACTGCGAGTTGAATCGGTGTGTGTTCATCCGGCGTATCGCCGCGATACGCTTCGGCAACAGCAACTTTATCGCTGTCTTTTTGCCCCATGATGCAAAAATATTCAGGCAAAACAACTACTTGCGCACCGGCTTTGGCCGCTTGCACAATGCCACGCGCAGCCGCCGCCAAATTGTCCTCAACGCGGGTTGAGGACACCATTTGGACGCAGGCAATGGTAAAAAGCGGATTTGATTCAAACTCAGACATAGTATTTTTCTCAATATTGATTACTCTGCATCATAAAGTCTACCTAACTGCAAAAGCAATATCTGTGAATAAAAAAGCCCGAATCAATAGAGAATCGGGCTTATTCATGCCATGCCATTTATCCAGCCGTCGCTTCGGCCTCAATCAGATGATTCGTCCCCGCCCGTTCACGATAAAAGGCGAGGAAACGCGCAAAGCGTTTGATCGCTTCTTTGAGTTCCTCTTCATGCGGTAAAAACACGAAACGCAGATGGTCGTTTTTCACCCAATTAAAGCCAGTGCCTTGCACCACCAGTACTTTTTCGCGTTCTAAAAATTCGAGGACGAACGCCTGATCATTTTGAATCGGGTAAATGGTCGGATCCAGACGTGGAAATAGGTACATGGCGGCTTTCGGCTTGACGCAGCTCACGCCCGGAATCGCGGTGATCATGTCGTAGGCCAAATCGCGCTGACGACGCAAGCGCCCACCCTCGGCAATCAGATCGTTGATGCTTTGATAGCCGCCCAGCGCGGTTTGAATCGCGTGCTGGCCGGGCGCATTGGCACACAGGCGCATGGAGGCGAGCAGAACCAGCCCTTCGATGTAGTTTTTCGCCGCTTCTTTTGCGCCCGATAAAATCATCCAACCGGCACGATAGCCGCAAGCACGATAATTTTTTGACAGACCGCCCATGGTGATGAAAAAGACGTCATTCGCCAACGAGGCCATCGAAACGTGTTTGTGACCGTCGTACAAAACTTTGTCGTAAATTTCGTCCACCATGACGACCAAGCCATGTTCACGCGCGACCTGAATGATATCGAGCAGCACTTCGGTGGAGTAAATCGCGCCGGTCGGGTTGTTTGGATTGATGACCACAATGGCTTTGGTGTTCGGCGTGACTTTGGCGCGGATGTCGCTGATCGAGGGATTCCAGTCATTTTCCTCTTCGCACAGGTAATGCACCGGCGTACCGCTGGCCAAGCTGGTCGCGGCGGTCCACAGCGGATAGTCGGGTGACGGCACGAGCACTTCGTCGCCCGGATTGAGCAGACCTTGCATGACAAAGCCGATCAATTCGGATACACCGTTGCCCACGATGATGTCGTCTAAAGTCACGCCTTTGATATTTTTTTGCTGTGCGTCGTGCTGAATCGCCTTGCGCGCAGAGAAAATCCCTTTGGAGTCGGTGTAGCCGCCCGCTTGGCCGATGTTGCGCGCCAAATCCTGCTCCATTTCCTCGGGGACTTCGAATTTAAACGCGGCCAAATTACCGATGTTCAGCTTGATGATGCGTTGCCCATCGGCCTCCATTTGTTGCGCCCTTTGCATGATCGGGCCGCGGATGTCGTAACAAACATTGTCGAGTTTATGAGATTGGATGATGGGACGCATGGTAATAATTTAGTTAGTCGTAAAGTTAAATGAATGGGGTAAGTGCTTATTCACAATAGAAAAACCATGAATTCAGGGTTGATCCAGTTTGATGTGATATTTATTGGTGATTTAATCCGAATGCACGCACAAAACTTGCTAAAATGCCTCAAACTCGTGCAAATATTCGGCGTTCACACTCTGATTTTTTGCATTGCAACAGTATACGCCTATTTTCCGTATTTTTCCATACAAAAATCTATTTTTTGATGTTTTTCAAAAAATATTATGGATAAATTTAAATAAACATTAAATTTTATTAAATTATGTTCGCAGAAGCCCAAATCAATCCACTGCAAAACACCATCACCTCGTGTGTGGACGGTGAAATTGCCATCAATAAAGTACCGCATCACAGTAGCCTGCTGATCGCGCCAATCGGCATGGTGAAAGCCCTACCAATGCGCACCGTGCAGGAGTTGAGCAGCGCCGATCTGCCGATTTGGCAAGAGATGCTCAGCGGCCAATGCAGTGACAATGGCGAAAAACCTGAGGTGGTGATTATCGGTACAGGCAATCGTCAAGCGTTTTTGCCACCGAGTGTGCTCGCGCCTTTTTACCAAGCAGGCATCGGCGTGGAGTGCATGACTTCAGGCGCAGCCGCGCGCTCGTACAATGTGCTGATTAGCGAAGACCGCCGCGTGTTGGCGCTGATTTTGCTGCCCACGGCGGATAATTGATGCACATAAAAAATGATAAATCATTGATTGAACAATATTTTTAGCAGAGGAATAACATGAACACAGCCGCATCCCTGAATCAGATTGTCACAGACGTTCATCTACAGATGACCACCGATACCGCTGGTGAATATCAGCCATTCAAGCTGTCGGATTACCGTGGTAAAACAGTTATTTTGTATTTCTACCCAAAAGACAGCACACCCGGCTGCACCAACGAATCCATTGCGTTTCGTGAAAATTTTCCATCATTCACACAGGCCAACACCGTGATTTTCGGTATTTCGCGCGACTCACTCAAATCGCATGACCGCTTCAAGGCCAATCTGGAGTTACCGTTCGAGCTAATCAGCGACCCTGAGGAAGCACTGTGCCGCCAGTTCGACGTCATCAAGCAAAAAATGATGTATGGCAAACAAGTCGTCGGCATAGAGCGCAGCACCTTTGTAATTGACGCCAAAGGCACGCTCATCCACGAATGGCGCAAAGTCAAAGTGGACGGCCATGTGGACGAAGTGCTGGCGTTTGTACGTGCGCTGTAAAATAATGGACACATGACAAAAAGATGTCACAGTCACATCATACAATGACAGATATTTAATCACTCAACGGAGAGCGACGCACCATGCCACTACCCAAAGCCCCGAGTAAAAAAGGCAGCTTATTAACGCAACTGACGTCCAATGCGCCAACTAGTGCAATGTCCAGCGCAATGTCCAGCACAACGCACAGCATGAAACCGAGCATCACCGCGCCCTCCGAACAACCCGTCACATCAGCGCCAACCGCGCCAGTACACTCCGCGCAGAAGCCTCATCGAACCACGCCGCACAACGTACCTGCGGCCAAGGCAAAACCGGCTTCAAGCATGAGCAGCGCAACCGCGCCTGCGATTGAGCAAACAGCACCGCAAAATGCGCCGAAAAATACCTCCAATCATGGATCCAAAACGATTGCCTCAAACGCCACCGCGCAGTTAGCCAAACAACCCATCGCGTCCAAAAAAGTACCGCATTCGCACGCACGGCAAAAATCCAAAAAAGGCCATGAAAAGAAACTATTCGTGCTCGATACCAACGTCATGCTGCACGACCCGAGCTGCTTTTTCCGCTTTGAGGAGCACGACGTTTATATTCCACTGATCACATTAGAGGAACTGGACGCGCACAAAAAAGGCACGACCGAAACCGCACGCAATGGCCGCTCGGTCTCGCGTATGCTCGATCAATTGATGGCTGCCAGCCCGAACGATTTGGAGCAAGGCATTCCACTGAACACGCTCAACAAAATCAGTTTCACCGACCAGCTTGGCCGACTGTTTTTCCAAACCCAATTGATCAGCAGCAGTGACGCCGAGCTAATCAAAGCATTGCCTGTAGGCAAAGCCGACAATCAAATTCTCGGTGTCGTTCATGCCATGCAAATGCGATACCCAGACCGCGCCGTCGTGTTGGTCTCCAAAGACATCAATATGCGCATCAAAGCGCGCGCGCTCGGTCTGAATGCCGAAGACTACTTCAACGACCAAGTGATCGACGATGTGGACGTGCTGTACGACGGTCAATCTGCCCTGCCGTTGGATTTTTGGGAGCACCACAGCAAAAACCTCGAATCATGGCAAGAAGGCGCATACACCTACTACCGCGTCCAAGGCCCATTGGTCAGCCAGTGGTCCATGAACGAATACCTATACTACGAGCACCCCGACACCACGCCGCTGCATGGCCAAGTGGTGGAAATCGACCCGACCGGACGCAGCGCAGTTATTCGCACCTTGATTGACTACACCAATCCGAAACATGGCGTTTGGGGCATCGGCGCGCGCAACCGTGAGCAAAACTACGCGCTGAATGTGCTGATGGACACCAATATTGACTTCGTCACCCTACTCGGTCAGGCTGGCACGGGCAAAACCCTGCTCACCATCGCCGCCGCGCTGCAACAAACCCTCGAAATGGGACGATTCGCCGAAGTAATCATCACCCGCGCAACCGTTGCCGTCGGCGAAGACATCGGCTTTCTGCCCGGGACGGAAGAAGAAAAAATGACCCCGTGGATGGGCGCATTACAGGACAACCTCGAAGTACTCATCAAAGGCGACGCACACGCAGGCGAATGGGCGCGCGCCGCGACCGGCGAATTGATCAAAAACAAAGTCAAGATCAAAGCCATGAGCTTCATGCGCGGGCGCACCTTCGTCAACAAACTGCTGGTGATCGACGAAGCGCAAAACCTCACACCCAAACAGATGAAAACCCTAATCACCCGCGCCGGCTCTGGCACCAAAGTCGTGTGCATGGGCAATCTGTCGCAGATCGACACACCGTACCTCACCGAAGCCTCATCCGGTCTGGCGTATGTGGTGGAGCATTTCAAAAACTGGCCGCACAGCGCGCACATCACGCTCAAGCGTGGCGAACGCTCGCGTTTGGCCGACTTTGCCAACGAAGTCCTATGAACAATTCCAACACAGAACAACCCTGCCGCTGTGGCTGGGTGGATTTAAGCAAACCCGACTACATCGCCTACCACGATGATGAATGGGGTCAGCCCGTACATGACGACCGCGTATTGTTCGAGTTTATTGTGCTCGAATCCGCGCAGGCTGGATTGAGCTGGTACACCATTTTGCGCAAACGCGACGGCTACCGCCGAGCGTTTGACCACTTTGACCCGACGATCATCGCGCAGTACGACGAACAAAAAATCGCCGAGCTACTACAAAATGACGGTATTATCCGCAACCGACTGAAAATCCACGCCACCATCCAACACGCCCGCAGTTTTTTAGAAATACAAAAAGAATTCGGCAGTTTCGACGCCTACCTCTGGGCATTTGTCGGTGGCAAAACCATCCACCAAGCGTACGAAAACCTATCCGACTACCCCACCCACACCGCCGAATCCGACACGCTCGCCAAAGACCTCAAAAAACGTGGCTTCAAATTCATGGGCACCACCACCTGCTACGCCTATATGCAAGCGGTCGGATTGGTCAATGACCACATCAAGGATTGTTTTGTGCGCAAACCTTAAACTCAGCACCAAACAAAACGACAAAACCACCTCCTTGAACCCAACATCGCAAGGTGCAATAGGCAAAGCGCATTACACCGCATGTCTTCGCCATCAGAAAAATCGGTAGCCATAATCAAGACATACGGCGCAATGCGCGAAAACCACTTATTGCGCCCTACGCGCTCACCGATAAATTGCGAGCGCAGCGAGTAATTTATCCGCGTGCAGCGCCTCGTTAGCTACTTTGCGGCAATAACAAAGAGCTTTCACTAAGAAACTCGTCCACTTCTTCGGAAATGCGCTCGCATCTCTTTAACTTCTCATCGATATCCTTATCAAGATTTTCCAATATGAATTTGGTTTCCTGAGTCTTAATAACGCCAAGAATATCCATTTTATCTATTAAATAAGCGACCAAAGACATTGCGATAGCGGTTAATGACCCAACAATTACCGCTGTTACAACAGGGGCAAATGGCGCGAGAAATGGCACGCCTAGAATAAGTTTTTCAATAACTTCTTCGAGTGCTACGCCAGCAACAACAATCCCTCCAGCTGCAATTAGCTTCATAGCCTCGTGCATTGTCTCGGCAAAACTCATGCCAGCAGGAGGAAAAAGTATGAGCTTCAACGCTTTTAACAAGGAAAACACACCTTCTCTGATCACCCTAACAAATCGCTTAGCGGTAGTTACAAACATATTTACCAGCGTTGTAATTAGGTTTGATATAAAACCTGATATAAATCCAGCTGAGAAACCTTCTACTACTCCTTTCCATTTATTCGCAATGTTTCTTCCAATGCGAATCAAACGAACCTTGATGTCCTTATATAAACTCTCGCCTTCAAAGCCATTATTGTATGCGTCTTTTATTTCAACAATTGCACTCGAAAAAAACTCGACCAAAAGATACCCAAATGCTTGTTGTGCGCCCATTTTCGCGCCTTCGCTTACGCCTGTGGTTGCAGAGTTTTTAAGATAGTATTTTGCTTTATCTGTATCAGACGGCAAATGTTTTGCCGAAGTTTCTTTGCCTTGCTGGATCTTATCCTTTAGTTTTTGCTCATCTATATCAAATCGATCTTTATTTTCAACTCCAGATTCGCTCTTCTTTGACATCCACTCTTCTTTATCAAAATCCCTCATTGACTGATTTATTGAGCGGTCTGTTAGCGCAAGGTTATCTTCATCCGTTGCAAAGTCAGCTTTTTGTGCTGACGACTGCATGAAACCGCCATTTTTATGGTGTTGAGATAACGACTCTATATGATCTGGGCTGGTAGTATCTGCTTTTGTCATTTTCCCAGTATAAGCATCTTGCACCATATGATTCTCATCCATTTGAGAACGAGTATAGATAGCACCTGAGCTGTTTTTTCCTGCGTTGGCAAACTGCTTCCCTTCACTATTCTTGCTATGTGTATAGTCCTCTCTTCTATAACGATCTTCGTCTTTAGCATAAACACCATTATTTGCGTTGTTTATTGTTGTTACATTTCCGCCTGTTTCATCATAAGCACTTATTATTTTTCCAAGCCCAAATGGACCTGCAATCGATGATATGACGCCGCGCTTCGTTTCATCTATAAGCTGCTCCAATCGACCTTTGTGGAATGAAGCTCTAAGTTCGGAAAGCAAAGCCTCGACCTCTTCGGCATTTACCTCCACAGAAACGTTAAGATCAGTTGAATAACCAAGGCTTGTCACACGATTGCTATCTATCCTTTGGCAAAGAAACTTGTCGACTAGTTTTTGATCAGTAACGCCACGAACAAACGGCAGAGACTGATTTTTCTTTAGTATTTCTTTCCTTTTTTTGAAACGATCAATTCTGCCGCTCATTATTTATTACTCCATGTCTTATGCTGCTTTAAGCTGATTCCAAGCTTGAACAAACGCCTCTTCTTCTGGCTTTATGTCATCTATTTCCATGACAAACCTAATTAAAACCTCATAGACATCTAGAGATATACCAGAGTCTTTTGCCAGCAAGAACGCTTCTTTAATAGTAGGTGGATTGTCATAAATATCTTGAATTTTTTCTTTTACATCCTTTGGAATGCTCTGAGCAATCATTCCTTTGACAAACTCACCAATTTCTTCACGTTCATTATTAGAGAAGTCACCATCGCACGCCGCGCAAGAGACCCCAACGGCTTCCATGGCAATAATAGCTTTGAAATGCTCATCATGAGACTTTAGTTTCTTTAGTGCTTGAGAAAGCTTTTTACAAAGCTTTTCTATTTGCACAGCATTTTCAGCCCGTCCCTCAGCCCGTCCCTCCTCTTTTGCCCGTTTCATCTTCTTTTTATCACTGTCGGCCACGGCTGCACCAACACCCCCCCCTAGTCCACCCGCCGCCCCCGCGCCTCCAACAGTTTCTGGGCCTGAAAGATCGGCCCTCAATGTCGTTGTCTCCAACGATTCACCCCCAC